>NZ_JBBHKS010000007.1:0-351862 GCF_037389975.1 Stygiolobus sp. CP859M
GTTGCGATAACAGTGTTGGTTGCACCATTAATCACCGAAACAGTGTCCATAGCATTATTGGTGACGTAAATGTAACCGTTAGATGGATCATACGCAACCCCCTCTGGTCCTAGTCCAACGGTGATAGTTGCGATAACAGTGTTGGTTGCACCATTAATCACCGAAACAGTGCCCGAACCAGCAGTGCCCGAACCACAATCGGCAACGTAAATGTACCCATTAGATGGATCATACGCAACCCCCTTTGGCCCATATCCAACGGTGATAGTTGCGATAACAGTTGTCCCATTGATCACCGAAACAGTGCCCGAAAAACAATTGGTGACGTAAATGTACCCATTAGATGGATCATACGCAACCCCCTTTGGTGCTGATCCAACGGTGATATTTGCGATAACAGTGTTGGTTGCACCATTGATCACCGAAACAGTGCCCGAACCATAATCGGTAACGTAAATGTAACCGTTAGATGGATCATACGCAACCCCCGTTGGCCATTTTCCAACGGGAATGGTTGCAATAACAGTGTTGGTTGCACCATTAATCACCGAAACAGTGCCCGAACCACAATTGGTAACGTAAATGTACCCGTTAGATGGATCATACGCTATGCCCCATGGGTCTATAGCATTACTTGTATTCACAACAAAATTTCCATTTATGAGGGTATTGTTTACAAGGTCTAGAGTATATTTTACGTACCCACCCGGATTGTTCTGACCACTATTCTGAGACCCGTTAGCCGTAACCGGAAGTCCAAAGGCTAAAAAAAGGATTGCTATTGAAACGAATATCATCGCAATTAATCTACCTCTCATAGCCATCCTCCACGTCATCACAAACCTATTCATGATCCCCTTTTATAAATATTACGCAAGGTTGGAGGCATAGCGTGAAAATAATCATAAGGCAAGGTGTGTATTGCTTGGTTTGGTTGAAAATGTGTGTTTTTGAGTAAAGCACATCAGCAACCTCTTCTGTGTAGGCTTTGGTGAAATACTCAACTTCGTGATAATCACCTCCTCGCCTCCCAAACTGTTCGGTGAGTCTTCCGAAGTCAACGTTGGCACAATTATCAAATGCATTAGCTAGGCACTTAACGGCATTTGTGCAATCTTTAACCTTGTGAAAGATTCTCACCATGAAGCTTTAAATAGCCTCAGCTCAGGATGTAGTTAAGTAGGCCCCCTCCCTAGTCATGCCGTAGCCACGTTCCCAAGCGTTGCATCCTTATTCCTCACAATCTCATCGGCAAGTTCAATAATACCCTATAGAGGAATTGTGGCCTTTCTCGGAATCACCACTCACGATAACGTACCTAAGGTGGTAATTATTAGCCATGAGGACTCCGGCAAGGAACCACGAAACATCCATCCTTGGTAGGCGAGTAATTTCCTCAGTAGGGACGTGATTGAGAAGGCTAAGCTCATACCCTTCGACCAATCAAGGCTCAGGATGGAGATTAAGGAGACAGATGCTAAACAGGAAATTCGAGCTTTATGAATTGCGAAAATTCTTAGCAACCTGGATGATAAGTCAGCGAGTTAGACTTCATAGTCAATACCCTGCAGGGCACCGCCAAGCGAGTTCAGGGTCTTGGTTGAGCGTTATTAGTCTCCTCGTCATGAGGAGCTTAGGAATTGGTACATCAAGTTCGCACCGAGGGATTGTTGCTGAATTTGGTTGGGTTTTGGTAAGCACCCCATGAAGGATCAAATCACTCCCATCCCCCACACCACCAAATCAACAAAGGGAATAAGAACGATTATTATCAATTTGGCTACATGTACTTAGATTGGATTATAGTGACCTATGGAGTTCCTTTCAGTCTAAAGCTTTCTGTAGTAGGTGTTTATAGTTCTCTAGTAATATCTTGCCTTCCTCCTTCTTATCGGTCTTCAGAGAGTACGTTAGGTAGACGTATTCCTCTTGTGGTTGAAAGTCATTAAGCCTTAAGCTCTTCGACACATTTCTTCACCTTCTCATATTTATGACTCCTCATACCTTGCAATTTCTCGCTACAGCAGTTATTAGATTTTGCCTTGACTTCAAGGCTACACCCAACGAGAAATCCCATAACTGCTGTCGCTAAATGATACCAGTATAGAGGTCAAATCTTCGATTAGTTCTTGTTCTGGTGTTTTGTCCTCCTTATTTAGCACTACGAGCTCGCAGTTGTGTGCTTTGCACACCTCCTCAAGTATCTCGAAGCCAAACCTTACTAGTCTGTCCGGGTAGGCTACAACGACTTTTGATACTTCGTTGTTTAGTATCATTCTTTACAACTTGGTGAATCCTTTCCTCTACATGTTCAATCCAGATCCGACGTCTGTTATCACTTGGTCGTAGTCCTTAACGTTCTCCTCTAGGTACTTAACTTGGTTTATCAAATCGTCTTTCTGTGTGTTTGATGATACTCTAGCGTATAATACTACTTTTCTCTTTCTAACAATTCCCATGAGTCTTTCGACATCCTCTACTTTGAACCTCCATTTCCCGCTTTGTAATATTACTGGTTTTATGTAACCCTTCTTAACATAGCTCTGTAGTGTGCGGTATGATATTCCTAAGCGTTGGCACACTTCCTTAGGTTTAAGCATTGTAGTTAAACTTACATACAAAGTATATAAACTTCACGGTTTATCGAACACTGTTGTCAACAGCTCAGGAAAAACGGTTATCGTATTTTAGCTTATAAAAAACAACTTATATCCCACTCAGTAGGGAATGGTGCTTTACCTTTTAAAAAGAGGTTAAGTAAAATAATGATACTCGTTCTAAAGACTTTAGCAATTACACATGGCGTAACAGAATACAAAAAAGTGCTGAAAAGTGAAAGTAAATACATTTTATATCCTACTTGGAGATATTACCTAATTATTCGAAACACCCTTTACTCAGCTATAAGAGGTAGAATTAACTTTTTCTTCATAAAGAGTTTACCAACCTTCGTTCTTGCATTATACGAACAGAGTGACTTACTGACGACGCTGAAGCTACTACTTAGGGCTATTTACTATTCTCCACCAGGAAATTTTGATAGAGATAATAGAATTTTTATATTAAAAAAAATTACGCGAGGATCCCCCTAGAAATTATCAGCTTCATTATGTTCATTGCACCCTCTGCGCCAACTAGGTAACTTACAATACCCCTAAAGCCAGCTTCTATTAAAGCATCTTTACTATACCCATATCCGCCCATCCACATCATCACGGATTTAGCTATATCTAGGGCCACTTGTGGAGCCGATAACTTAGCCATGGCAACTATTACATGCGCATCTTTAACGCCATTGTCTAACGCCCATGCAGCCTTGTAAGTCAAAAGTCTTGCCATTTCAAGACGCGTATATAGCTCCGCAGCCTCAAATGCAATAGCCTGAAAATCCTTAAGTTTCTGCCCGAATACCTCTCTATTCTTAATGTATTCAATACCCTGATCGAGAATGGCTTTAGCTGCTCCTAAACAAATTCCGGCGACTAAAACTCTAGCATGGTTAAATCCCTCCATTGCGTGATAAAACCCTTTGTTCTCCTCTCCTACCAAGTTTTTCTGAGGAACACTTACGTCCTCATAGTTCACGATTGCCGTTGAGATTCCCATTCTGCCCATATTATTTATCTTTGTTACCCTGACTCTTTCGTCCGTAGTTGGAACATAAATTATCGAAATTCCTTTATGCTTTTCTTGAGGATTAGTCTTTGCCAGAACTAGATGACCTCCTCCCCATTCCTTTGCCTCTAATGCCCCACTTATGTATATCTTCTGACCCCTGATAACGTAATTCCCGTCCTTCTTTATAGCTTGAGTCCTAATAGAAGCTACATCACTTCCTCCAGTAGGCTCCGTAGATGCCACTCCTAAGAAATAATCTCCCTCAACAACTTTAGGGAGTGCTTCTTGCCTTAACTCACTATTACCCAATCTGTCAAGAACATAACCCCATCCCTCCTCTAAAACATACATTACCCCTGTGGCAAGAGAAAAATCTGCCCACCCAAGTTCTTCAGCAATTATTACTGCTGAAGTCATGGAAAGTTGCAAACCCCCTACGTCTTTCGAAAAAACTGCTCCCCATATACCCATCTTTCCAGCCTCTCTCACGAATTCCCTTGGAATTCTCTCCTCTTGATCTATAGTCCTCATTATAGGCCTTAATTTCTTCTGCAAAAATTCATGTATACTATCCTTTAGTAGCTTTTCTTCCTCGGATAAATTAAAGTCCATGTATACTATTATCTTACTCTTCCTTTTTATTTCAGAATATAATCAATTAAGTAAGTTACTATCTAGTTATTACTATTATCTCGTCTTCAGCCAATGAGTCTGATTGAATTAAAAAGATAGGAATCTCTTTGAAGGACTTGTTCAAACTCGTCATAATTTCCTCTTCATTAATTTTAGGTGATATTAACAAAGTTATCTCTTCTACGTTTTCAGGAATAATATTTCTGAGAAACTTTTCGTAATCTCCTATAAGACGTACCGATATCCTCCTAACTATAAAATCGTCACAGTTAATACCCAAAACCTTAAGCATTCATTTATTTTCTCTACATGAAGGTTCCATAGACATCTTATTACATCACTACTTGTTACATCACTATCGGTATGCTATTATTAAATTTTATTTAAACTACTAAATCATTTTTACCTTAAGAAAAACGTGATTTACGTAAAGCACCGAAAAAGACTATATAAATCGAGTTGACGATAGATTACGTTAGAAATGCTTAAATAGATTTCTTGGCAAAAAAAGCTTGAAACACCAAACTCAATAACTATCCAAAATTTTACGTAGAGATAGAAGTTTCTCTTGTTATTTGGATTTTAATTATAAACTTTCCTCTCAGAAATTGGAGCATATACTCAATTAAGCAATTTTATAATAAAAGTACGGTTATAGCCAGTTTCGGGAGCCCAACTTTCAATATTCTAAAGAGGAAAGATTTATTAATGCTGAATTTTCATATTAATTCTTTTTTAAAATAATATGTTTTAATTTTACTTTTAGTAGATTCTAAACTAGTTTAGTTCAAAAAATATTCTATCACTTTAAGCTACTCACAGTATTAACAATCTAAAAAAGGTGTTTGATAGGTTATTTACGTGTACTGAATCTGGAAAAATTTTTTAAATATATGTTTGTTTTTATTCATTGTATGTTAGAGTTTAACAGGAGAAAGAGAGATAAATATGACATAATTGCAGATATTCTTTCAGCCTGCAAAGAAGACGGAATCAACAAGACTAGATTGATGTATGCTGCAGGAATAACATATGAAGTAGCCAAAAAATACTTACCTGAGTTAGAGAATAAAGGCTATTTAATAAGGAAGGATAATTCATATTATCTAACTCAAAAAGGGAAACAAGCACTTGAAGTTTTACAACAGATAAAGGCTAAAAAGAACGAATTGAAAACATTGCTAGATCAATTCAAGGAAATAGAATATAAAGACGGTAGGTGATAACATATCTCATTGTTAACTTATTGAATATTATAAATATTTAGCTACTTCCTTATAATATTAATAATAATAAAGTTTTTTAACTTTTTAAGATTTAAAGAAATACTGAATCTCTTATAAAATTTTATATCTTGCTTATGCTTTGTGGATTAGTTGAATTTTCTTAGGTCTTAAACTAGAGAGGTAAAAATAAATTCTAAATCTTGCGTTGAGTTAAAAGTTAGCTACACGTTCCTATTGAGAAAAACTGAAGAATTCCACAAAGCATCTTGCTTACGGATCTTATTTAATGCTTTTTATAATCGGATTATAAAAACATGAATAAATATAATTAGACTGTTGTTTATTTTTCCTTAATTTAATAAAGTTATTGAATAAATATAAAACACTTTTTTCTGATTTAAAATTCGTAAACAAGGTCAGGATGCTGGCCTTATCTCACCTTTTCGAGCTCGGTCAAGCTCATCATCCGTTCATAATATAAAGTGGGGATAGTAAAATTTCTTCCCATCTGTTCACATAGTCTCGATAATACTCTAAATTAACACCGCTATAACCCAGCTCTGCATTATAAAATCCATTGGATCCTCTTAGATACGCTCTGTCTTTAATTTTTATTACGAAATCCTGAGGCTCTAATTTACTTAACAATTCCTCTTTCATTAAGTCTACCTCAACGATTTTCTCCCTAGCTTGTTCACAAGTTTCAGCCTCAGCTAATATGTTAACAGATTCTTGTAGAAATCTCTTTACGACAAATGGTAAATTCTCCCTTATCAAACCCTTTACCTTTACCTTCCCGTCAGGATATCTAGCAACGTATCTTGTAGGGACACCATATCCCCCACTCTGGGTAAAGATCACCCAGTTATACTTCTCACTCTTTACCCTAAAACCTAAAGTTTTTTCTACTTCATATGAGATATCGTTATCCCCTTGGTAAAATATTGAGTCTACTATAGCATGAAGTATTTTGCCACCATTGTTTTCAATTATCTTCATCGCCTCCCTCATGTTCTTCCTAGAGAAGTAAGTGACAAGTTCATAAGCCTCTATCCTGCCAAAACGGGAGTGCCTATATCCTAAATAGCCAAAGGAAGCTACTAATACCCACTTAGTAGCCTCAGCCCTCTCCTCGTCAATTCTTTTAAGTGCTTCTTTCCTATTTACTATTTCCTCAAGTGCTTCAGGTACTATTCCCCTTCTCTTGAAGCAAATGGAATGCCCTATATCTGTCTTTACGTCTTCACATTCGTCTATTGTTTCGGGTGATATATTATACTTAATAATTATAGACGGGTAAAAAGAGGAGAAGTCCATCTGGTATACGTTATTATAACAGCCAGGCTTAGGTATGAGTATCAAACCACCCTTGTCGGCTCTAGCTAATTGGTCTAAAGTCTTCGCTTTTTCTACGTTAACCTTAATGTCTGGGATTAAGTATTTCCTCCTCAAAGCCTTTATTGCGACATTGGTAGTAACTACTTTACCTATCTTACCGTATCTTATCTCCCTAAGTAAAGTCTTAGAAAGTTTACTCCACTCCATCAATCCCTTAGCCCTAAGGAATGCTTTAGTCAGATCTATTCTAACCGTTACTTTTCTAAAACCCTTACAAGTAACTCCCATACACTCAGCTAAGTCTACAAACTCATTGAATTCAAAGTCCTTAGTATAGCCACTATCAATCTCCTCCCCATTTAAGTACAACTTGTATTTTTCGCCCTTCTCGCTTAACCCATACCAGCTATATGTCTCTACCGTAGCTATTTTCAAATCCGGCATTGAAAGAGATCCCTCTTCTTCCAAGAGAGTTACTCTACCGTTCTCTACCGAGATTAGATGCATGGGATATGCCTTTAGCCTGAGGAGGGTTTGAGTTAGCACTGAAGGATAAGTATTTACATGGATAGCTCTAAGTCTCTCTTTAGCTCTCTTCACTATGTCGTCGTAATAAGATAAGTCATTGATCTCTATCCTATAAACCGTTCCTTTCTTTTTATAATCAGGCGGGAAGTACCAGCCCTCTTCTTCGAACCTTTCAACTGCAGGGTGTTCCAGTAATGGCTCAGGGTTGTCGAGAATTAAGTATAAAGGGAAAGTAGTACTTATCTCAGCCTCAACTCCCTTCTCGAATATCAGTTTCAGTTTCCTCTTTAATGGCTTAACGTCAATGATGTATCCTCTTGTCATCTTCACCACACATATAAAGGATTAGAGTAAGGAGGACTATCTCTTGAGGATCTGCTATCTCGTCGTAAAACGCGTCTTGTAACTCCCTAGTGTGATCAAGGGCTTTGAGGAGTTTCTCCCTTAACCTCTCGTCCCTGACCCGTTCCGCTACTCTTCTTAACCTCTCGGTTTCCTCCTTTATTGCTTGCGTGAGTGAGGGAAGTGTCCTGCCCATAGTCCTACTCTCTCAAGGATTACTAAAAGTATGTATGTTCATTTATTATGAATACGGAGAGTTAGCTGAAAGTATTACAATAATTTCAGTTTACACCCTCACTATTTAATAAACATGTTTAAAAATATGAGGTTAGGAATTGAAAATATTGATAAGATCCTTGAAGGCAATGAAAGAGTTGAGTTTTACGGAAATTGGGAGGATGTTCTATTCCTAGCCCATAGGGCTGTAGCATCTTCAGCACCAATAAATGTAGTGATCGTACAAGAGTTCGGAAAGTTCGATCCTTTTCTTGTAAAGAAGTTCCAAAGGATAACCGGAAATTACGGTGAAATTGTTATAAGGAGGGCCTTCAAGGCAGAAGACGTAAAACCTACAATAGATAGTTTTCAAGGTGAGGTAATAGTTATTGACCCATATTTTCATAGAAAAGATTACACTGTAATTACTTCAGCTCTTAGGAGAAACGTATGGGTGTTCACAAGAGAAGTTAATGGTCTGCCTCAGGGAGGGGCTTTTAACCACCACTCAATGCACGTTATAGTAAGGGTATCTAGTAGCAAGTGGGGCTATAGGTTTTATATCAAGAAGCACCCTTTAATGCCGGAGCTCGAGATCCCGATCTCAATTGAAGGAATATATAGAGGAGAAGAAGACAAAGGACTTTTAGCCTGGGTTTGAATTCTTTTTAAATGTTTGCTGGACTGAATATATAGCTAAGAGTGCGTAGCCTGAAATAGTTACCATATAAAAGTTTAAAATGAACATACCGAATAGATAACCTAACAAAAGAAGTAATGAAGAGAATTGAACGACGTTGTCTTTAACGCTTAAATACAATTCCCTCAAAGCCGTAGAGACTATGACTCCACCAAAGGAGAATAAAAGTACTCCTACTAAGGAATTAGGAGACAAAAAGAATATTCCGACACTTCCTACCACTGCAGACCAATATAATTTATTTACCTTAATAAATGGAACTATAAGAAACACAGTCCCTATCACATTAAAGACCGTATAAAGAATCTTCATATCTGGATAGAACAAGAAGAAAAGAGCTATAGCGAAAGACGTGATCACACTCCCTATCGAGAGCATAATATAGTCTGAACTTTTGAGGACTATTTTAGGTTTCTCCTCCTCTTTTGACGGTTGTTGAACATCAGACACTGGAATCTGAAAGAGAGGATAATGACATTTTTCACAGAACATCACTCCTTCAGAGTTCTCATAACCGCATCTAGGGCATTTAGTAAGTTTTAGCGGAGTAAGTGGCAAGGGATAATAGCATTTTTCACAGAAGGCTGCATTGTCTGAATTCTCATATCCACATCGAGGACACTTTTTCATAATCACTCATTTCCACTCTGCGTTTTTAGAATTACCTCTTTGAACCTATCAACACATTTTCTGATTTCGTCTTTTAACTCCTCGTCCACTTCTCCTTCAGAACTAAAGGTTATCATATCTTCCGAAACAAATGCTACCACTTCTTTACCGTTGAATAGAAACTTCACGTAAAACATGTCGGACATTATTATACTTATCACGTGAGGACAGCTCTCCATCATTGTCCTAACTTCGGAAACCACTTTTCTGACAAACTCAGCCTTATCCTCGCTCACTCGTTTTTTCTTGAACTCAACACCATCATATTCCCCTAAACTGACCTCTCCGTTTACTAAGATCGCTTCAATACCTCTTTTGTCGAGCTCTATCAGGAGACCGTTTTCATGTCTTATTACGCTCTTTGTCATTCGCTATCCACTTGATCTTTTCTAAAACACCCGGTATATTAATTCCCATAGGACAGACATCTTTACAGTTCCCAGAGTGGGTACAAAGTGTCGCCGGTTTGGTATCACCGTAAACAATGTAAGACCACATTGCCCCCATAGGCCCAGTAAAGGGAGGAACTCCCCAATTAACTCCCAGAACTCTGTAGACCGGGCAGTGGAGATGACATCTACCGCACCTTATACAAAGTAATGCTTCTTTTAACACTTTGTCTTGGCTTATCTTAACTCTGCCGTTATCTAAGAGGACTAAGTGAAATTCTTTAGGTCCGTGAGCTGGGCTAACCCTTTTCATCTCGATATCTCCCGTAGAACTTGGACCCGAGGTTAGGTTAATATATGTAGGTGGATAGAGACCAGCATAGGCAGCTTGAACCGTAGCTTCTAACAATGCATGGTAAAATGTAGGTACTATCTTTTCAACCCCAGCCACAGCGATATGCACTGAGGGTAGGACAGTGGACATCCTTATATTTCCCTCATTTTCGACAAGAATGATAGAGCCGGTGTCAGCGGCTATCGCATTAGCCCCGGTTATACCTACATCAGCATTGACAAATTTCTCCCTGAGGAACTTTCTTACAATTGCTACTAACTCCTCATGAGTCGCGTTTTCACTTACCTCTACTCCTAACTTCTCCCTGAGGAGTTTTGCAACCCTCTCTCTAGTCATATGGATGGCAGGAGCTATTATATGAGAGGGAGGCTCATTAGCTAATTGTATTAAAAACTCACCTAAGTCTGTCTCCCACACTTCATTACCTAGTTCCTTTAAATACTCCCTCAACCTCATCTCGTAAGCAACCATGGATTTCCCAAAAACCACTATCTTGTTCTTTCCTACGATCTTCGCTATAATCTCTCTAGCTTCATACACGTTAGTTGCATAATATGCATTACCCCCCATTCTCTTAACCGACTCCATGGTCTGTTCTACGTATTTTTGTAGGTTGTTCAAAACCTCTAACTTAGCCTTTCTGAGCTCCTTTGCAAGGTCTTGAATATAAGAGTATTGGGATAGTATCTTATGAACTCTAGGTACGTTATTGTTTATGGTTCTTTCAACTGCAATATCCCATTCGCTCATTCTACCACCTCAGCAAAGTCGAGGATTTTGTGATATTTAGATAAATTTGCATAACACATGGGACAGACTACTACTATGTTCTCGCTCAACCTTTTAAGTTGCTCCACTCTTAGCCTAGCAATTTTCTCGCTTAACTCTCTGTTTACCGGCTTTATTGGTCCTCCACAACAATAAGAAGTATCTTTCTCGGTCACTAACTCATCTTCAACAAGTTTCACTCCTGAGGAATTTAACAGAGATCTGTAGACTTCTCTCTTTCCTAAAAATCTGGAATACAAACAAGAATCGTGAACTACAATCTCGCCTTGCATCCTAGCTTTAACGTTACCTAAAAGCTCGAAATAACTGACGACATCTACGTCAAAATTCGTGAATTCTTTATACCTTAGCAACGCGTTATGTGTGTGAGGATCTACCGTGATTATCCTCTTAATACCTTTTTGCTTAAAGAAGTCCGTCACAATCTTAGCGTATTCAGCAAACTCATCTAAATAGCCAAGCTCTAATAATATTGCACCGCTATACGGCTCGCTTTCGTATAAGTATCCGAACTGAACTCCTCTTCTCTTCAGCATTAAGGATATATTTTGTAATATCCTATATGCCCTATCAATTTCTTCCTTTGAAGGTTTTACTAGTTTAGCTAATGCTGATAACGATGAAAGCTTTTCTGCATATGGAATGAATTTGGAGAAGATATCACTTAATGAGGCAGTCTGATACATACACGAAGTGTAGATAATCGTTTCCCCTCCTTTCGGAATGTCCTTAGCCCAAGACGTACATACTGACTTGTCTATGGGATAGGGAAAACCAAACTTTTGAAGGTTTTGAAAAATTAACTTCCCTAACACCATTTACGATTATTCATAAAGATTATAAACTTTGAGGACGTAGATTAGAAAACTCTGTGTTTTTCTATTAACGAGAACTGGTGGAAAAGAAAGGCTTTGGGTGTTCCAAAATCTATGAAACAAGTTGAAAAGTTTATATTCAAGTCATAGAAAATATATTAACTTCATATTCTCATTAACCTTTTATAGTTGAAACAAATTGTGTAGTATTGATGATAACTGAATTTATAAAAAAAGGAAGAAACAAATTTTTCGCTTACGCCTTAATATTCACTTTCTTAGCCTCTCTACTACTTGCTCCTAACGTAGTGCTCTCTCATGCTTCATCATCTAAAGCACAAGTAAACATGATCTACGAGAGGTATTACAGTTCCTATAGTGCTCAAAACGGACTTGGAGGAAATACAAAGCCTTTGGACTCTGGTTCCCTAGTTGTATATAAAGTGGAGTCAGCAAGAGCTAATTACACAAGGTCTGTGGGAGGAACACTTGATGTATATGCTAACATAACAACATATACAATGATCTTCTCAAACTCACTCTCCACAGTTAACGGATATGTTACAGTACAAGCTTTCCCTAACATGACTCTTACAGTGGTCACTAACATTCCTAACCTAATCGGGGTAGTAGTAAACGGGAGTGGAACTTCCACACTCGTATGGTCTGGGTTTAACTCTACTAAAGTCGACACTTTTGCATATATAAACGGTACGGGAACAGTGTACCTAGAATTCGCCAACGGTAGCGAGGTAGCTAACATTCCCGTTACTATTAAAGTAGGACAACCAGAGACCGTAGATCTTACAATGAATTTATATACTATACAAAGTGTTACCTCTACTTTAACCACAGAGGTTAAGTTAACAGTACCAATAAACCTACCTAAAAGATACCAGCCGTTGAATTTCACAACAGAGATAAACGGACAATTATTTATGGCGAGTCAAGAGAATATAACACCTGAACTATCGTATTTTAATGGAAGTACAGTAGCTTCTTTGATTTGGAAGGGTGAAGGTCTTGGATTTGCTCAATCAGGTTTAATAGGCCATGTAAAAGCCAACTTCGAAACTATAGAATTTTACGGAGTTAACGGAACTGCTTTAGGGTATGTTCACATGGTGAGCTTTAACGGAACTCAGTTCAAACTTTCAGTAGGATCTACATCTAACGTGTATTTCGGGGAGGAGAAGATCGTAATATACCAAGGTGCAAGGGTACCACAAATCCATGTTGAGAGTCATGGAGACGTAGATATTAACGGAAAGGAGGTTATAATATTAGTAGGTAATAACGGGGAAGTTATGTCTACTGCTCTAGTTAGCTTGTCTCACAACGTTAACGTTAACGGAACTGAGGGAGGTACTTTAGTTTACCTAAACCTAACTGGAAACATGAAAGTAGTGGTAGTTACTGAAAGCAACCAGACTGTCAATGTAAGTGTAGTTAAGCCTATCCAAGTACAGCCCACGATAGTTACGATCAAAGGTGTTCAGCACCAAGCTCAGGAGGTTATGGTGAATTCAACTGGAAGTATTGTGTTTAACGTAACCTTAATGATGCAAGGGAACATAACCGTATATAAGGAAGTTTCAGGAGAAGTAATTGAGCTGAATTCATCTAATTACTTTGTGGTAAATAACACGGTAGTTGTATACGACGATCCGACCACAACCTATTTCATAGTTTATTCACAAACAACTTCAAGCACTTCTTCACAAACATTGACAACACAATCCTCAATTACCCAGAGTACAACAACTTCAACTCAGGCTCCACAAACGTCAACAACACAGTCCTCAACTACTCAGACAAGCTCATCACAAACCAGTTCAGCACTTGGAAATAGTAGCGTCAGTAACGTAATGATCGCACCACCATCAAGCTCCTCTACAAGCGGTATATCAACACCTGAAATAGCTATCATAGGTATAATTATTGTGATTATTGTAGGAGCATTACTGATCTTCGTAAGGAAAAAGTGAATTAAGTTTCAGCCAATTGTTTAACAATAACGTTAACCAGATCTGTTGAGATATCTTCAAAGTCCCCGATTTTTTCTACCAGTTCTCCGTTCTTTACCTTAACTCTAACGTATTTATCGTCTTTAGAGGAGAACCAAAGGAGTATTATATTACCTAAACTCCTACTAATTGCCAATTCAATAATCTCTGGTATTTTGTCACGAGGCACAGACATTGTAAGGATTGGTTTAGCCACCGCCAAGACTTCTGCTTGAAAAAAGATGAATTCTTCCATGAATTTCTTTTCGTCTATCTCGTTTTCGAACTTCTCGGGTTTTGTTGACACAGATATTGTACACCCTGAGTTCTTAGGTAGTACTGAAAATCTAAACACTAAAGTATTCTTTCCGAGAATAGAGGGTCTTGTAAGTGTATAAATTACGTCAAACAGTGTTACTTCCTTTTTAATTAAATGATATTCCCTACCTTTTATTAAAATTCTTTCATCTTTAGTAATTGTGATATTTCTAAATGACCTTAATACCCTCTTGTGTTCTTGTAAGAAGTGGAGTACTGTAAATTTATCCGAACTTAGAGTAATTGTTATCAAGGCGATTAATTTATTTATATCGTAATATTTATAAATGAAAATAGGAAGTATTAACGAGTCTTAGATTTTATATGATAATACCATAATAACACAAATTGAAGTCATTTATATGATGACCTTAAATTTTATCGTGTACTCAACTAGGATAGGATTTAAGCAATTACAAAACAAAAGAATAAATAACACCAAAATGATAATGATTGTATGGAACGTCTACTCAGATGGTACATGATATTCAAATTGCTTTCTATTTTAATGAAGAGAAAAGGTAAGAGGTGAAGAAGATGAGTTTTGCCTATTTCATAGGAAAAGAATTGGGGAAGAGAGCAGAAGAGCTAAGTAGAAGCGTATTCGAAATAGTCTACCCACCAGTTGACGTGTATGAGGAAGGAGGATATTTAGTAGTCGTAGCCGACCTTGCTGGATTTAGCAAGGAGAAAATTAAGGCAAGAATTACGGGACAAAACGAACTAATAATAGAAGCAGAGAGGGACATAAGCGAGCCTGGAGTAAAATACGTTACTCAAAGACCGAAGTATGTGAGAAAAGAGATTAAGCTACCCGTTACTCCGGCTAAAGACGCTCAAATAACTGGAAAGTATGAAAACGGTGTACTTACAATAAGGATACCGATAGCTGGTACAGCCAGTATTAAGATAGAATGATAGGTGAAGATTTAACTTTACGTATTCTTTACTCGTAAGTAACGAGTATATACCAGACATAATTTTCAGTCTCTGGTCGTTGCTAAAACTAGGGCAAGTAATCCAAGGAGTAGTGATATCGTAGAGTCCTTGGTGATCAAATAGTAAACTAACCCTGCAAATACTAAGGATATTGAAATCGCCTTCACATAAGTTCTATTTCTCTTATTTTGAACTATGATAGGTTTTTCCAGTATGGACAATCTGAATTTACGTATTGCGGCATTGACTGTATTCCTGAAGTCGCTCAGTATAGCCTCAAAGACTAAACCTTCCTCTTCTATCAGTCTTTGTAGGTTAAGAAAGAAGTTAAAGTCTGGATCTATCTGAAGGCACGTGCTTCCTAAAATTGAAGTCATTCTTATATAAAGTGTAAGTTTTTCGGGTAACTTTAAGGGAAATCTATAAAAAACCTCATTTGCAGCCTCAAGAAACTGCTCTACTTCAAGGGTCTCAGCCGTAATTCCCTGAAACTGTTGCAGAAATAATTCTATACCTTTAGCCAAGACCTCTCTATCAGCCTCAGGTTGAATTGCCCCCAGTTCTTCTAAAACTTTTACAAGTCCTATACCGTCGAGACGTATTAAGGCTACGTAAGCCCTCAAAAGCCTTAGCCTAGTTTCGTGATCCATTTTCCCTACCATTCCGAAGTCGTAAATGATCAAATTTCCATGATCATCTACAGCTAAATTGCCCGGATGGGGATCCGCGTGGAAGTACTCTTTTTCAAGAAGCATTATCATGAAGACCTTAAATATTCTGTAAGCCAGTTCCGACGGTTTTACAATTTTCTTAGCTTCTTCAGAGGTTACTTTATATCCCTTAATGTATTCCATCACAAGTACTCTCTTTGTGGAAAAATAAGGGATGGGGATAATTACGTCTGGGAAATCGGCTAATTCCTCCCTTATTTTCCTCATGTAGTACTCTTCTTTCGTGAAGTCCATCTCCTCAAAAATTCGCCTACTGAAGTCGTTAACTATAGCCCTCAAGCTCTCGTAAAAAGATTCGTCCATTAAAAACTTAGTGTAGGGTAGTAGTGATCTCATGATCTTTATATCCTCTTCAGCAATCTCCCTAATTCTAGGTCTGTTAACCTTGATAACTACAGTCTTACCGTCACTTTTTCTCTTGGCCAAATAAACTTGCCCAATACTAGCAGTAGATATTGGTTCAGGATTGATCTCGAACTCTTTTAATTTCTCACCTAAGTCCTCCTTAATAATCTTAAACACCTCTTCCCAAGGTGCTGGAGGTACATCATCTTGCAGACGTGAAAGGACTTTAAGGTAGGGCTCTGGTAATATATCGGAGTGTACTGACAAAACTTGGCCGAATTTTATAAACACTGGTCCTAGAGACACGATCACATTGAGAAACTTCTCTGCATCTCTATACATCTTCTCCTCGTCTATTTTCTCTCCCTTCAAAGTCCTCAAACGGTAATCCCTTAATCGTAAGACGTGAGGTAAAAGTTTAAGTCCCACCTTAATAGTATTCAGCACAATATAAATTCCGAGAAAGGACTAAATTAGATTTTTACCTGAGAAGTTTTTCCATATATTTAAATAGCAATTTATTACCCTTGAAACGAGAATCGTAATAATGGAAATATTCAATGACCCTGAGGGTTATTCAAAGTGGTATAAAATCCATGAAAAAAGTTACGAGAGTGAAAAGAGACTTGTATCCTCGTTCAACTTAAGAGACTGCCTAGACGTAGGCTCTGGGCCGGGTATATTTCATGAGGTGATTAAAGGGAACGTGATTTCGCTTGATATTTCAATATTTATGCTGATTAACGCACCGGAAAAAGAAGATAGAGTTCAGGCTGATGCTCTTCAATTACCCTTTAGAGATAACGCTTTTCCTTGTGTTTTCTCCTCTGTTACGGTGTGTTTCGTTGAAGACCCTAGGAAGCTAGTGAAAGAAATGAAAAGAGTTAGTAAGAACAAGGTTGTCATATGTTACGTACCTAGAGATTCCCCTTTCGGAATGTACTACGAAGCATTAGGAAAGAAGGGACATAAATATTACTCTCACGCTAACTTCGTGAGCAAAAGAGAGCTTTACGAAGCGTTTACCTCGGAAGGGATGAAAATAAAGGCGATAAGATCTACCTTTTCTTCTCTCCTAATGAAGATGAAAAAATAGACGAAATAAGGGAAGGAGATTCCGGTTCTTTTGTGTGCGTTGAGGCTGTTAAACAATGAGTTTAGGCCTTATTTTGAAACGTTTGTACAAAATCAGCAGCAACGACGGAGCTAAATAAGCCCACAATAACGTCGTCTCCATGATCGCCGCTACAGCAAATGCAAAGCCCAATTCCTGAAGTATAGATGCGTTAACCAACATAAGTGAGCCTAAAGTCCCTGCAAAGATCAAACCTAAGAAAGCAATAGTGACCCTTAAAGTCCCGACAGACGTTGATATTGCGTCGGCCATGTCCTTTCCCTTTTCTAACTCCTCGTGAATTCTGGCTACGAGAAATATGTTATAGTCCATTCCGATACCTATGATGATCGCTACGAGAAATAGAGGCACAATAGCGAAGATAGAAAAGCCCAAAAGGGTACTGAAGACAAGTCTCTCGAGCCCCAATGTTATCGCAACAGCAGACATTATTACGTAAATTATTACAGAGGACACAGACAAGCTCCTTGTCATTACTAGAAGTATCACGAACATCGTGAACGTGATCTCTCCTAGCACTATGAAGAAATAGGACTGGACAAAGTTATATATGTTGTAGGAGTCCACCGGGCCCCCGCCAACATAGCCTCTGCCTCCTATAACGCTAAGCACTTGCTTTACAACGTTAAATGCTTGAAGAGAGAAGGGCTGATATTTCTGGTTTACTACAAAGAGAACGTATCCATGAGATAAATATTGCGTGTAATTGTAGGAGGATAAGCTGCTGTAGTTTACCAGATAGCCGTAAGGAGATACCGGTGAGTCTACTGCTGTTACTCCTTGTATACTCGAAAGGCCTTTGTATATACTCACAAAATAATTATATTCAGACAAAGAGAAGTTAGTAGAGCCGTTATAGGGTATCACTACATAGATCGGGAACACGTTAGCTGAAGTGAAGTGGGAGCTTAGGAATGTCACACCCTCCGTAGCTTGTGAAGGAGGTAGGAGCGCTAAGACGTTAAGGGTTAAAGGTGTGAATAACGCGAAAAGAGAAGCCGCTATCACTACAGTCGAGATAAGTCCTACAATTTTACCTGGGTTCTTCAAACTTCTAGGTTTAATCTCCTCCTTCTTATTAAACCTTCTCGGGAAGAACAGCCTATCACCGGCGACTCTTAGGATAGCGGGAAACAAAGTTATTGCAGCAAGCCATATGATTATGACGCTGAGCATGTCGGATATAGCAGTGTCAGAGAAGAACGGGATGCGATAAACGTAGATGAAGAAGAACGATAGCATCACTATGAGAGCTGTTATTGTGACAGCCCTACCTCCCCACCTCACGGCTTCGTATACAGCATCTTTACTGGAAACTCCCTTCTCTCTTTCCTCTACATACCTACTGGCTATAAAGACCACATAATCTGTGCCGAGTCCCAGTGACAGCAATAAAACTTCGCTCGGAGTAAGGAAATTGACCGTTATATGTAAAACTTTAATCACCAGTACGTAAATAAATACAGAGGATACGAAGAACGCTGAGAAGTAAATTGTAAGCGGCATAAAGGCTGCAATAAAAGACCTGAAGTATATACCAGCTAAAAGTATTGCAAGGGCTATACCTACCGGTATAGCCGTTGAATAGGCAACTGAAGCGACGTTTTTGAGCTGTTGTGATATAGGTTCCGGACCGGTTAATGTTAAGTTTAGGTGGGTCTGACTTTCTATCATTTTCTCTAGGTTGCTGGCTTCGTCGTACGTGAAGTTCCCTTTTAAGAAAAGTAATAGAATACCGTTAGAGTAAAGCTCATTACTGATGCTCAGATATATGGGGTACTTCCCCGATAACAAGGCTTGATAGCACGTAAAATTTTTTAATAAGTCTTGTATTAACAACGTCTTATTTAGGACTATTATGGGGGAGGTCGAATTAATGTAATCCACAATCAAAGTTACAGCAAGAGGTCTTGACTCAGTATCGTTGAGTAGCCTTAATGCAAGTTGTTTCGCGGTTAAGTTGCTGGCCTTAAGAAGGCTTTCCAGTTTGTCAAAGTGAAGTGAAACTAAATAAGCTGAGAGGTTACTCACATTACCTTGATAATATAGAGAAGAAAACACCCAACTAGGAAGATCCGTCTTGTTAGATATCTGCTCAGCTAGGAATGTGACAGCATCTGAAGTAGAATTTATGCTCAGTGAGGCTCTTACTATACCATAGCTAACGTTAGCGTGGAGACTTACGTATTTTAACGCAAAGACACTCATATTTTCGCTTAGGTTTTCGTAAACACATTGGATGAACTCTCTTTCACTGGTAGAGTTTACTTTGGAGAGTATCAGAGACAAGGAGAGTTTACTAACATTTGAGGGAGTAGCATAAAACACTGATTGTATTACAGTTATAGGTATTCCGGTCTTTTCGGAGTTGACAGAGAAGAGGGCTGTTTGAGGGGTCTCATAAAGCAGTAATTTTGCTAAGTTTAAAGGTACATTATATGTGTAATTGAAGTAATAAATCGTGAAAATTTCATCATTAAGTGGATTATTGAAATTCGACAGATTTACATACTTAAACATGAAATTGACGAAAAGTAGCTGAGAAGAATTGAAAATTTCATCACTTACATTCTCCACATCTATTTGTGCCACGGCGTATGGATCAGGTAAAGGTTGTGATGAGTCCCACCTCTGATAAAACAAGTAGAAGTATTCTGCTTCTTTTCCGCTGAGTAGTGGATAAGTTTTTTCAAAGGCGATAAAGTTGGCCTCACTAACGTTGTGAGTTAAATTATAGTTATACTCCCAGTAATTTAAGAAAATAGAAACTGGTACGTATAGGAATTTAGAAATGTTATAAGCGGTCTGATTATTTTGTATTTCTCCTTCATGAATTTTAACAAATGTCGAATAGTTTTGAATCATTACGTCATGTAGTTCTGCAAGTTGTTCCGAAGTCGAATTAATTTTGTAGGAGAGGTTAACGAACTCTTGTTCCACTTTTAGCGTAGCATTATGAAGTTTTAAGAGGCTGTTTACTTCAGATGTCATATTTTCCCTCTCTTCGGAGAGAAAACTAGAGACATTAGATTCACTCTTCGAGATATTCTGTAATTCGTTTGTAAGGTTATTTATCTCCTTATTTAACGAATAGAACGTCTTATTGAGCAAAGATTTCTCTATCGAGAAATAGTTGGTAATGGATATGTTTCCGTAATTGGTCAGGTTCGCGAAATATCCAGCGTAAGGAGTAGCGTTTCCCCTCACAATTATTACGGCATTCGAGCCAGAAGCTCCGCTTAGGTTGAAATAGTTATTCACTATGTTTTCAGCTATCTCCGAAGTACTACCTTGTACGGAGAAAGTCACTTTGTAACTAACCGACTTAAAGAATAGACTAGATAGAGGGGCAGCAATGACAAGCGTAACGACCCATAATGCGACAACGACATACCACTTGTTCACAATGAACTTACCTAATGCCTCGAACATAGAATATAGATATATCTTTAATTTAAAAGCATTACACTAAATAACTCCAATTCATATGGTATTTTGATACTCATGTTTGATAATGTTAAGGAGTTATTAGAGGAATACAAGAAATTATGGGCATACGGATATGCAGAAGCATTAATGGCCTGGGACACAGAAACTTATATGCCAGAAGCTGACGCTTCTACGAGGGGTGAAGTATTCTCCGCATTTAATGAGCTGGAAAAACAGGTTTACTTGATGATTTCTGAGAAATTAGATAAAATAGACGAGGAAAAGCTTAGTGATGAAGAAAAGGGAGTGGTTAGAGTATTGAGGAGGAGCATCAAATACTATACTAAAGTCCCTATAGAGGTAATAAAGGAATTCACTAAGACCACAAATGAGAGTGTAGTAATATGGAGAAATGCTAAGGCTAAGTCCGATTTTCACCTCTTTTCTCCCTACCTAGAGAAGATAGTAGATCTATCGAGGAAGATAGCTGACTACTTAGGTTATGAAAAACAACCTTATGATGCTCTACTAGACCTTTACGAGGAGGGCTTCACCACTGAAGATGGAGATAGAATCTTTAACACTCTCCTTCCCAAGGTATCTGATATACTTAAAAAAGTTCAAGAGGCGCAATATTTCCCTTCAAGTCACGAACTAGAGAGCGTTCAATATGAAACGGAAAGGATGAAGAAAGTTAACGAGTTCATAATCAAGTTACTGAATATGCCAACAGACAAGTTCAGACTGGACGTTTCGGCTCATCCCTTTACAATTAGAATATCTGGTAGCGACGTGAGGATTACGACAAGATATGAAGGAAAGGACTTTAAGGCGACGATGTTTTCTGTAATACACGAGAGCGGACACGCTATTTACGAGCTCCTCATAGACCCTAGATTTGAAGGTACACCTATAGCTACTGGTGCATCAACAGGTATTCATGAGTCCCAGTCCAGATTTTGGGAGAATATTATTGGTAGGAGTATACAATTTATAAAACTTGTATATCCGACGTTAAAGGAGAACTTACCGTTCTTAAGCAAATATAGCGAGGAGGATATTTACAAGTATTTCAATACTGTAAAGCCGAGCCTGATAAGGGTTGACGCGGATGAAGTTACTTATAACTTCCATATTGCAATTAGGTACGAGATCGAGAAGAGACTAATAAGCGAGAAGATGAAGGTGAAGGAAGTACCTTCCCTTTGGAACGATATGATGGAGAAATATCTGGGCATTACTCCTAAAAACGATGCTGAAGGAGTATTGCAGGATATACATTGGTCTCAGGGCTCTATAGGCTATTTTCCTACATACACTCTAGGTAATATTGTCGCTGGGATGCTTTACCTTAAGATTCCTAACCTTTATGATTTAGTGTCTCAAGGGAAGTTCGACGAGATAAAGGATATTTTGAAAGAGTTAATTTGTAAATACGGTGCTACTTATCCACCGAAGACCTTATTGAGGAGGGCTTTTGGAAAAGATTATGATCCTGAAGGGTTACTCTCGTACTTAAGGGATAAATATATTAGTCTGAAGGGGATCGGCTAATTTTTTACCAGAATTACAAAGTGAGTTTATATATATGTAGATTTCATATTTAGCCAGTAATTGTATATTTATTTGAAGGAAAAACTATTAAACGGTTTAATACAAATAGTGACTACGAAGGATGAACTTGAAAAGAAGATTTTAATTTATCTTTTTAGGGATCCTTTCCTGTCCCAACGAAATATAGCCAAAGAATTAGGCCTTACGCCTCCTTCCCTAACTTATCGTATTAAAAAATTCCAAGATGAAGGAGTATTCCAAGGCTACACGGTTTTAGTCAATCCTAACTTTTACGGTAAGTAGTACGGCTTTGTAGCTTTTAAGAACTATTATGACTATGTAGGAGAAGGAATATTCTTCAAATTCAAGTGCTTAGAGTGGTTAAACGTCTAAAGAGTTGAGGGAAGTTCCATTCCAGAGATAGAGGATAAAATAGAAGGAATGAAAAAAATCTTGGGTGATTATTCTCTTAAGTACTTTCCTAAACAGGAAATCATAGAGTCTAAGCCTTACGATTTACAGATAGTTAAATACCTTGTCAGAAACCCTAGGGCACAAGCTGCAGAAATAGCTCAAGAGACAGGTTTAACTCAGAAACTTGTAGAGAAAAGAACTAAGATCCTCTTAGAAAAAGGTATAGTAAAGTTGATACCGATAATAGACTTAAAGAAAACTGATGTAGTTATGTTCTCAATATTCACTAGAAGAGTAGCGGAGACTAGAAAAATCCTCGACTCATGTAAGATCTTAGAGATCAACGACGGTCAAGCAGGTATAATAGGTTTGTATAACGGATAGGATAGAAAACGTCAGGAAGTACGTAGAAGCTGTGAGAAACGTAGCAGATAGAGAAGCCGACGTCATGGTTATCTATGACTATCAAATAAACTCCGGTTTTTCCTTATGACTTTGAGGACTTACGTCCTGTTATTAATGCTGTTATGTAAAGTATTGTGGGAATAAAGGTAAACCAGTAAAGTAGAGTAGGGTATGAAAAGATCAGCATATCTATGTTCACATTATTATATGAGGTTACAAAATCCTCGACACCTATAATAAGTAAGGGGTATCTAAAATTGTCTCCCGTTACTGAAGATATCACGTAATTAAATACTGCGTAAATTAGCAAAGGATCTAGCATATAGAATAATGGTAACCACGCCATTGTGGAATACTTAGCCACTTGTTTACCCCTCACCAACATCAACGAATTGTACACTAAGTTTATGCCTACGTATATTCTAAATGCATTTAAAAATAAGTTTAGTAGTTTAGCTAGGATTAAATTACTACCCAAAAGGCTCACAGAGATCTGAAAAGGTGAGTCATAAACTACGAAAATTCCTCCAACGCTATAGTACCACCAAGGTAAGGGAATAAATGTTATCAGTATAGAACTCACGTAATATGATAACAGAACTCTATCTGTTGTCCTCATACTAAGTTCACCGAAGTTAAGGTTGTGTTTTCGATCTTAAGCTTAATTAAAATATACTCATCGTTATTGTCTATCTGATTTACTAAGGATTGGTAATTAGTTATCTGGATTGTTACATTTTTAGTGGTTTGAGGAGGAATTACGATAGGTTTTCCAAATACTATGTACTTACCACTAATATTACACACAGTCACAGATACATTCAACGGATTATTCATTCTGACTATAATCGCTGAAGAATTCGCTCCTACTATACTGACGTTGAGGTTCTTTAATTGTCTCAAATTTTCTACTTGTAAAATACCATAATGAAAAGTGAGTGTTATGTAATTTAGATAGATTAAGATAAACGCCAACGCCCCAACCATACCAAGTATTTTACCCCAGTTCATATTGGCTTATTATCTTTTCACCTTATTACTTTACTTGTGAAGCTGAAAAAAGGGATAACAGACCTATTCATATCTTCTTTTCTGTGGGGAACAATAGGTGTAGCTGTTCAAATAGGTTATGGAGAAGATGCAAACCCTTTTCAAATGGTTATGATTAGATCATTAGTATCCTCCATTTTGATCTTACCGCTTGTAAAGATAAGGAGGATCATTGACTTCCCCTCAATTCTTCTTGGAATAATTGCCGTGACGTTTTACGAAACGTATATCTACACCATAAACTATCTTGGCGCATCCCTCTCGGCAGTGTTCTTATATACGGCTCCCTTATGGGTATTATTATATTCCTTGATTTCTAAGAGTGAGGAAATTAACATTAGGAAAATAGCAGCTAGTTTTTCCGTATTTCTTGGAGTCTACCTGATGTACCTCTCAAATATAACGCTTAAAGACCTATATCTGGGACTTGCATCAGGTATAACCTACGCACTCCTAATAATTCAATCAAGAAGACTTCAACTCAGAAGAATGACTAATACAGAGATAATAGCCTCACAATCCTTATGGAGTTTTCCCTTCTCGCTTATTTTCCTCTTTTTTAACTCATTCAATCTTACAATAGCCTCTATATACACTGGGGTGTACTTAGCTTTATTTGCTACTCTTCTACCCTACTATTTCTTCTACAAAGGAATGGGGAAAAGCGATTCTATAACTGCAACAGTAATTTCTACCTTAGAACCTGTGTTTACAATCCTCCTCGCCTTTGTTATTCTACATCAAGTATTGACGTTTTTGCAAGTGCTCGGATCACTCGTAATAATATTCTCTGCAATTTTAATCTCATTCTAAACCCCTCAAAATCTCGTCTCTCCAAAACATCTTAAAGAACGTTATCGCCGTAACTAACACCGGGAACACTAGAAGTGTCATAGTTAGGGACAAACCCAAAAAGGTCGATACAAACCCTACTATAGCTGGAACTGCTAGGAATAACACATTATTATAAGCCAAGAAATATGAATTTACAGCGTTTCTTTCCGCGATTGTAGTCGCTCTGCTTATCATTATGGTAGACATTGGAAAGATAGAGCCGTGAGGTATACCGAGCAAAGCTATTACCAGGAGAAAAGTTATGTATGAAGGAGCATAAAGTGTTCCAAGTAATCCAGCGATTGTAATACCTATCGATATTGCTAAAGGCATTCTAAGATCACTGAAGGGTCTAATAGTCATTGAAAGTCTAGTCAGAAATGATATTGTAAAGAAAGGCAGAAAAACAGAATACGCTTCAAAGTCTGGAACATTAAATCTCTCTTTGGCTAAGATAGCTAAGAACGTTGTAAATGCCGCAAAGGGCACGTTGTAAGTCGTTATTGACATTATCGAGGAGACGAAACCTTTGTTCTTTAAAGCTGATATTCCTTTACTTTCCCTATTCACTTCTGGGAATTTCAGCTTAGTGGATAAAATAAACGCGACCATAGCCAGCGGAATGAACCACAAGAAGATCTCTCTGTAACCAACTCTCGTCAGGAGGTATGTTTCAAGTGCAGGACCTATGATCAGGCTCAGGCTCAGACTTGTAGAATATAATGTCAACAACCTTTCAGCTGATTTTTGATCGTTTGCTAAACTCGCTGCGGTTATTAGATTCGGCATAATTAAGCCAAATGTCAGACCTGCTAAAGCTGATATGAACCAGACTGTAAATACGTTAGAATAATAATAGAGTAGAAGGGACAAGACGATAAAACCATTAGAGAGTATGAAGGCTCTCTTTCTAGTAATTGCATTTAACGAAGGATTAATGTACGACGTAGCCACGAAAGTAAAGGCAAAGATTACCGTAGAGAGAAGTCCTACTACTGTATTAGAGAAGTGCAGAACATATTTTCCGAGTAAGGGGACTGTTGTAGTTACCATGTTATTAGTTGCTCTATCTGATACTGTTATTAAAACAAGAAATATAGCTGCATATATTAGACTAGACTTGTGCTCAGCCATGGCTTGAGAAAATAGTTCGATACCGAATTTAAGCTTAACTACTAATGTTTAAGCCACTATATAGATACTATATTCATTTTATTTAAAAATATCTTAAAATACCTTATTTAATATTTTCATAATACCAACATCTTACCTTATTGTCTCTAACGTTAAATAATTTGGGATTTTCAGTATAACATCGTTTCCTCAACTCCTTATTAATTAGATCACAATAAGGGTGATACGGACAGCCGTGGTCTGATGGATCTCCTATCTCCTTTATAGGAATTTTCTCTCTAGGCTTGCCTAATGTGAGCTTCGTGTTTTGAAGAAGCAGAGAGTAAGGGTGGTAGAACTCCTTCTTAGTAGACTCCTCTACTATTTCGTTACCAAATAAAATCACTATTTTGTCAAAGACATAGGGATAAATTACAGAGGGATTAAATAGGACTAAACTTGCTGACTTTATTTTCGTTACCTTAACTAACATTTTGAGAGCGTATTCCCTTAACTGTGTATCCATAGTGGACAGAAAATCTACAGCTACTATCAAGCTTACTTTTCCAAAAAATATTGATAGAATTTCCAATTTGAACTTATTAAATTCACTTAAGTCGTTAATTTTTGTATTTTCAGTCACCTGATCTCCCAATATTGTTTTAATCCATATTTCATCTCCTTTTCCGAATTTTTTCTCGTAAAGTTTCAAAATATCCTTTATCTTTAATTCGCTCGATATAAATTCTCTGGGGATAAGCCTCATCTGTTTCTTATCTATGATATGGGTAATTCTACCCTTCTTCGGCTTTATCTCACACGTCAATAGCATTGATAATTCTTCAGTGCCCTTACCCCAATCGCTCACAATAAGCATAAGTTCTCTACTGCGAATACTTAAACTAATATCTCTAACTAAGTTTCCATATACAGATTCCAACTGTAGAATCATATGTTCGGATAGAGATGACATCTTACCACCCTTTTACCGACTCTAATTAGCTCAGGTTTTTTAGTTTGGCATTTAAGGGAGGAGTATAGACATGAATTACTATATACGCATCCTGAGGAAGTCTTTCCGTTAGGTGGTACATATCCTCTTAACACGTCGATAGTATAAGGATGAAGAGGATCTGATAACACGTTAATTCCTTCTTCAACTACTTCACCCTTGTAAATGACTATAACCTCGTCAGTAAGATGGGAGAGAACCGCTGGGCCATCATCAGAGATTAAAAACTTACTAGACGTTACCGACATAAGGTCTATAAGGGAGTTGATTATTTGTATCTGATCAACCTCACTGATTCCGTATTCTACATCGTCTATGAACACGTAATCGGGTTCAATAAAAGTTGCGAGCGCGATAGCAGTTTTCTTTAACTTTAACGGCGATAGCTGAAAGACATAACTCTTAAGTATTTCCTCGGGGTTTAGACCAAGAATTTTTAATTTTTCCTTAGCTAAGTCTAATGCATATTCTGAACATCCTAAATTGTGGCTAACAACGATCTCAACGAAGTGTGAAGCAACATCGTATATAGGGTTAAAAAGTTGAGAAACATCATAAGGCATCCAGCTTATTCTAGTCCAAAGGATTTTTCTAAGGTCTTCTTCTCCTAATTTTAAAATATTTACCCCATCTAAACTTATCTTTCCTTTAGCCTTTACTACCCTAAATGTTGCCTTAAATATTTCCTCCTTTCCACTATCCCTTTGACCTAATATTCCAGTGTGAGCACTAATTACGGCTGTAAAACAGTTTAACTTGTTATCCACGGTTAGACACTCGTACTCCAGCATCTATCACAACCTCCTTATTTCGTCTGCAAGAACAAGTAACAGAACAAGAACTATTCCCCTAAATACTGCAGGAACTAAGAACATCCACCAATCATAAAGTAAATGAGAAGCTGTGTTCAGTAAAGTAGTCAACGTAGGGTAATTAGGATCGCCAACCCCACCTATTACGCCCATTCCAGTATACGTAGCAATTCCATCAATGGAACTCGGCACTAGGAGATTTATCCCTTGTCTCATGACGCTTCTAAACACTAACTTAATGTCTACTTTACCTAAAATTCTTCTAGTGGATTTACCTACTGAGGAAGTGTAAACTAGCTATGTTATCTGCCTTGCATATATGTTCCAACCTGTGAACATTACGATCAATATTGTTAAGAAGAAGTTGGCCTTCAACGAGTTACCAGTAGGCACACCGTAAAATAGAGCTATGGAAAGGAGTAAGGGTAACCTAGGTAACGAGTTCAGAGCATCTATAAATCTCACCATCACGCTCCTCACTATTCCTCCGTAAGCTCCAGCGATAATACCGTAAGTCAGTGCTAGAGTTACCTCTCCAACCCCTACTAGCCCTCCGAACATTAGCGTGTTAACTATTGCTATAGCATTTACATTGATCATGTTACTGCCGTCTATGTAAGTCCCTAAGGGATACCGATAGGAGGGAGGCTGTAAAGGTTTTCCCTTAGGAAGCCTATAAACGTCGAAAAATAAACTTATACTCACAATTATAAGAAATATTATAAAAGCAAAGACAAATCTCCTCCTCATCTAGTCACCCTCGGGTCTAACACACCGTAAACTAAATCGGTAACAAAATTGGAAAGGACTGTTAAGGTTGAATATGTTAGCATCGAGCCCTCAACTACCTTATAGTCTCCATTAAAAACAGCATATTTTTACAATAGTCCGAAACCAGGCCATTGGAAAATGCCTTCTACCAGCATCTCCGCAAGTAACATCTCAACAAATGCTGATGAAATAGAAGAAAGCATAACTACAGTGGCATTTCCCAATACGTGTCTGTATATCACGATCTTTCTGTCAAGTCCCTTTATGGAGAAGGACGTCCTAGGAATTGCAGTTAGCATTCTATTAACGAAAATCCCTATAAAGGGGAAGAACAGTGAAATTACTGGCATTACTAAGTAAGACAATATATCACCTTTAGGCGTTCCGTAGGGAAGAAGGCCAGTGAAAAAGTGAAGGAGGTAAATAATAATCATCGCATATACCCAAGAGGCTAAGGCTGAACCTATATATTTCCACTTGTCCATAATCTTACTTATTAATGGGCTTTGTAACCCATAAATCACCAAGAAAGCACTGAGGTATACCGTTAGAGAGAAGGATATACCTAACAATAGCGTAGTATACGACAACGTAGTCAATATGAGGCTTGTGATACTTACCTTAAAATAAGATGAAACTCCCGCATTGAACTCAAGGAACTCTAATAAGGCGTAATAGGGATTTCTTCCGTGTAAGTACTCAAGGATTATTATTACTACGAATACCAGTACTAACGAGACTAATGAGCTACTTAAGCGTTTCAGGGCATATCTAGTTAGTGAACCGCCTACAGCATAACCCTTTACAAGATCTTTGCCCAAAATTCTTTCTTGAAAGAAGAGAGTGGTACCCTTA
Organism: Stygiolobus sp. CP859M; assembly: GCF_037389975.1. NCBI lineage: Archaea > Thermoproteati > Thermoproteota > Thermoprotei > Sulfolobales > Sulfolobaceae > Stygiolobus > Stygiolobus sp. CP859M. Next base: position 29,342 of record NZ_JBBHKS010000007.1, read on the forward strand.
AAACCTATTAGTGTACCGGTAAGGATTAAGAACATGCTTATCGGCGAAAGAAAAGCGTAAGGTTCCTCATATCCCTTCACAACATATGTATAATATGAAGTTACGGGTAAAGTGTAATTACACACATTTTGTAAATTTACGAACTTGCCGTCGTAAAATACAGTAGCATTAGGATAACCTTTCACTAGAATAGCCCAATAATACTCTTGCCAATCATTTGGAGGAATTGCAACATTTCCATAACCGAAATTATATACTTCCACATATTTTTGCTGTAAAGCAATCACGGAAATTAGTATACCGAGCAATAGTAGTGAAATTGACAAGAGGAGTAATAGTAAGCTTAATTTCAACTGTGTTCAGGAGATGGGAAATGATCTCTCCTTATAAGGTTATTTTAAATAATGTTATAAGAGCACAATAAACTGTTAATTGTCGAAAATGATCATTTAACCGATGTTATAGCCCTATTCTCTATGTCCTCAAGTTCCTTTAGTGCTACGTCATTACTTATATCATACTCTGTAGCGATCATTACTTCAGCTTCATTATCTATTTCCCTAACTTTCTTCACATAACCTTCTGCAACCTTTATGTTCTCTACGGCACAAACGGTCAGTCCTCTTTCTCCTTCCACAAATGATAAGAACTTGCAGCTGTCCAACATAGACAGTTTCGTGACTATCTTAGAGAACACAGCAAATACTACAATATCAGCCTTTGACAAATCGACTATAGGTATCACCTTTATAGCGTCTTTACCTATTAACGCACTTATTCTCCTCTGAATCGTCTTTGTAGGTATATTTATTACCTTCGCCATATCACTAGGTTCAGCCCTTGGGTTCTTTAACAACTCCTTAACTATCTCTATATCTACTCCAGAGGGCTTAACAGGTGTTTGTGCAGGAATATAAGTCATCTTTGGATCTCCTAATTCCTTAGCCATTGTAGATATCTTATCTGTTAAGTCATTGTAAGATTCTCCGTGTATTCTGTAAACGTTAAGTTCCTCTAAGCACTTTATTTTCACGTTTATAAATGGTGCGTTAAAGTCCTTTTCGTTCTTGAAAGAGACGAACGCGTAATACTTATTATAAAAATTGGGATTGACGGTAAGCTTAAATGACCTTATAACGCCATCTTCAATCAACTTGTTAAACCTATAATTAAGTGAAGTAGCAGAGAGATTAACATCTTCAGCAATCTTTCTCTGTGAAATTCTACCGTCCTTGAATAATGAAATAATAATTTTTTTATCTATTCCATCCATTAATTCCCTAATCGGAGTTCTTATTTATATACTTTTATCTAAATCTCTCTAATACAAAAATTTCTAAGTAAGTACTAAGTAGCGACCCCGCGACCTCAGAGCCGTATTAGTATTATGAGATATAACTCCTCCTCTTACTTAGCTTGTAGTCTGCTGTACCCTTAGTTATTATCTCTATTAGGAGAGCATTCTTGTCCTTCCCTCTCAATAACCTGCCGAGCCTCTGTAAGTACTGTCTCTTAGTACCGTAACCGCCCAATACTATGCCTATGTTAGCGTCAGGAACGTCTACTCCTTCATCAAATACAGTAGATGCAACTATCACTCTGTAAACTCCCTTCCTGAACTTTTCTAAAATTTCCTTCCTTTCGTCCTTACTGGTCTTATAAGTCACAACAGGAATTAAAAATAACTTACTAAGGTCATAGGCTAATTGTGTGTCCCTCGTGAATATGATTATTTTTTCGTCCTTGAACTCCTTTAAAAGCTCCTTTAATTTGTCTACCTTAGCTTTTGAGTTTACCGCAATCTTTAAGGATTCATGCCAAGCTAAAAGAGCTTCTCTAGCCTCCTTATCTTTCGAGGCTAATCTCACAAGTCTGTTAAAGTCATCTAAGCTACGTAAAGTCAGTTTCCTCTTCTCAAGAAATTTCTTTAGCTTAGACCTTAATTCTTTATACTTTCTCTCTTCCTCTTCTGTCATTTTAACATAAACCTTCTTTATATCGAAACTGGCTATGTATTTTCCTGCAAAGTCCTCTACCCCTTTTCGATAGACTATAGGTCCTACCAAATCCGGATACATTATATGCTTTCCGTCCTCCCTTTCAGGGGTCGCTGTCAAGCCCATTCTGTGGGGTGCTGCATACATTTTAGCCATGAGAGAGTAACCTTCGGAAGGAAGATGATGAACCTCATCGAAAATTACGAAAAAGAACTTGTTACCCAACTCTTCAGCCCTTGTATAAGCTGAGTCATAAGTTATTACCGTGATGCCAGAGACCTTGTCCACTCCTCCTCCTATTTCCCCTACATCTGCCTTCAATATCTCCCTTATGGAATTTGCCCACTGATGCATTAGATCAATTGTCGGCACTACCACCAGTGTGCTCTCCCTTAAGGAAACAATAGCCTTTAACGCAACAATAGTTTTTCCAGCTCCAGTAGGAAGTACTATAACGCCCCTCTTTCCTCGTAATATCCAAGACTTTAGAGCCTCGGTCTGGTAGTCCCTAAGTTTTATCTCATCAACAATCGACGGAAAAGGAGGAGTGTAATCAAAAACATAGTCTTCTATTTCTACGCCCTCGCTTCTGAAATATTTTTTTACTTCTGCATATTTATAGGCGTAAGTTATGTAAGCCTTTAGCTCCTCAGACCATTTAGCTCCCGGAGCATATACGTCTAATACTAGTAGACCTTTAAAGTATCTGAGCGTTACCAAACTGTTTTAAATTTCTACATTTAATATTAAATGTGTTACCTTGGTCGTTAGCGAGATTTAAGCTCGCAAAGAATAAAGTAGTACCTTTGTTCTGTGAAGACCCTGATATAGTCGAAGAGATTCTCTCTAAGTTTAAGGTAGGGTTAACTTTAGGAGAGATAAAAGAAGAACTAAAATATTTAGAGAAAATTTATGATTATAAACTCGTAAGAGGTATATTCAAAGTCATAGCGAAATACACGAAATTTGAAGAGGACTCCCCTACAGATCCTTTAGTTATAAGAAGAAAATTATACGAGTACGGTCCGGTAATAGAAGCTGAAGAAAGAGAAAAAGTCATAGAAAAAATTAGTCTAGAATTAGGAATAGACCCTACAAAGTACATGTTCTCCGATCTAGAAGATGAAAGGAAAATTACGGAATTACCGCCCCTAACACCACAAGATGTGATTAAAGCTTATAACCTATCCCTATTGCAAACTCTACTGTTCAAAGCTTACAAGCTATCTGTTTACGTATCGTCAAACTGGAAGGAAATAGTGAGAAGAGCAAAATGGTTAGGGTTAATGTATTTCGCGTATAAACCCTTAAGGCTTGAGTTCATCGGACCTGCTACCTTATTAAAAATGAGTGAAAAATACGGACGGAATTTCGCCATTTTATTACCTTATATCGTCTCTACAGAACACTGGAGGATAGAGGCTGACATCGTATTGGGAAAAAAGAAGAAGAGGATATACAAGCTGGAGGTAGAAGATTATAAGGACATTCTAAAGGAAATCGTAGACGAAAAAGTATTCGACAGTTCAGTTGAAGAGAGGTTTTATTATGAGTTTAACTCCTTGTCATCAGGCTGGAAATTACTGAGGGAACCGGAACCTATAGTGGTTGGAGATAAGATATTCATTCCTGATTTCCTAGCCGAGAAGGGGAACCTAAAAGTCTACATAGAGATTGTAGGCTTCTGGACTGATGATTATATCAGGGAAAAAGTAAGGAAACTTAAGGAGGTAAAAGAACCGATCTTGATACTTTTAAACGAAGAACTGAGCTTAGGAGATTATGACGGAGACAACGTAATCAAATTTAAGAAAAAAGTAGACGTGATGAAAGTTTATAAGTGGCTTAAAGACCTCGAGACAAAGAGCTTAGAGAACGTGAAAATTGAATACTCCCTCAATAAAGATGTGGTGAGTATTAAGGAGATAGCCGAGGAACTCAAAGTCCCCACTAACTTGATCAGAAAGAACCTTAGGCAGTTTCCAGGTTATGTATTCCTCAAGAACTATTACATAAAGGAGGAACTGTTGGAGAAGTTACGTGAGGTAGATTTCAACGGAGAGAGCCTATCTTATTTGAGGTCTAAATATGGAGATTATATCGTGGAAGTATTAGAATATTTAGGCTACAAAATAGTGTGGAAGAATATAACGGATGCTGTAGCTATTCGACAAAATGGTGGAACTGAAAAACGATGAAAGAATTTTTCGTTTTGTAATGAAATTTATTGAATTAAGAGAGAAATTAGGAGATAATTTAATTAAAGTTACTCTCGAAGAGAACAAAAACGAGATAGTAGTGTATGTTAGAGATAAAGTCGATTTTACTGTAGAGGACATCAAGTTTAAGTCCGTTAAAGAGGAACTGAAAGAGAGATTAACACAAATAAACGGAGTTAGGAAAGTTATATTCGAAGAAAACAAGGTGAGAGTTTTCGTTGATAAGATATATCCTGAACTTTTCGAAACTGTGAGCGTAACTGTTTACGAAATAGGAAAAGAGTTCGGGGAAGAGATCGAATGGAAAATAGAGGAGATTACATGACAGATCTTGGCGGAGGAACCACGGCGTTAGAGCATGCCTCCTTTATTCCTTTCTTACACGCCTCTTGTAGCAGTAATACCGCATCTCTCTCATCTCCTGCTCTCCTTAATGCCTCAGCCAATTTGTATAAGATCTCTCCATTTACATCGGGATTTACCTTAAATATATCCATAGTTATGTCCTCCAGTCTGTCCCTTTTTCCTTGGGTTACTAGGGAATTCAGTGCTAAATCCACGTGAGCGTTGTACACGTTTTGCATGATACCACACATCACCACGTTTTTAAGATTCTGACACTTTGAGACGTCAAAATTCGATCCTATCTTGTCAAGGATCGTGAATAAGTATCTACAATCTACACTCTCAATTACATTGCATATAAACCAATTATACTCCTCCTTCTGAGGTGACAGTTTCAGAACATCTTGAACTATCTTGACACCTTCATCAACATATCCGTTGACGAAGAACTTCTTTGCGTCCATTAGACGTTTAATTAGGTCAGACTTGACAATAGTCATATGATATTATCTTGTGTCCACTCTTAAATTTCTTCCACTAATATACCGTGAGAGATAACCGTAAGAACTCACTCTCCCTAAGACCATATCAGAAGCCATCTTTCCCATGGCAGGGGCGAAACTCCATCCCAACCTACACGCTCCGGTACTGAACACCAGACTATCATATTGTCCTATCATAGGAAATCCGTCAGGAGAACAAGGTCTGTAACCCATGGTTAAGTCATAAACATAATTTACGTCAACGACTTTCGAAGCCATGTTAAGGAAGAACTCAGCCCTACTGGAATCGTCAGAGAAGTCAGCGTCAAACCCTCCGGTTATTTTTATATTATCTGTGTTTTTAGCAACTGCAACTCCGTATTCTGCTAAGACAAACGGGTAATTTATACCCAAATCACCTTTAACTCTATAACCGTATCCCTTAAATGCCGTAATCGGTAAACCAAACTTTCTTAAGGAAATGCCTGAAGCTAGAACTACTTTGTCGTATTTTTCTGCACCGTCCACTACACCGTCAGAAGTCACCCTTTCTACCTCTTTAATTACAACTTTAGCCTTAGCTATCTCTCTCGTCATTCTGTCTACGAACTTGAATGTGTCGACCTTAGATAGTTCAGGGAAGTACACCCCACCAGCGAAATTCTTAACATCTACCACCTCGAATTTAGGTTTGAAGGGACTCAGTTTCTCCTCCTCCACAGCTTTTTCCAATGCGTTCTTGTCATAATATAACTCTAAAAGCCCGCTTTCCTCATAGTCGAAGTCGTTCTTCTCTTCTGCAAGATACTTGTATTCTCTTAAGGAAAACGAAGCCATAAACCTCATTATTTCCCATGTTTCTGGAGGAGCCGGTCTCTCTAATTCAGTAAGGAGTGCCAATAACCAAGATGTATTTACAGACTTCACATCGGTTACTCCAAGCTTCTTATATTTCATCATCTTTCTTATCATAGCCATAGTATTGATCTTATCAAACCTGTAGGGCTCAATCAGACCTGCAGCGTGAACAGAACCGTTTCCGAGAAAAGCTTTCTCATATATCGTTACGTCAGCGCCTTCCTTTAATAAGTAATAAGCTGTGAATAAACCTACAATCCCTCCTCCTATTACGGCTACTTTCAACTCTCAAAACCTTTTAAGATTTTTTCTGCCCTCTTCTTTATATAACTTTCTTGAGAAGTAAGATCTTTTAAGTACCGTATCTGAGATACTATATCTTCTTTCGTGATAAATCCTAGTTTAAGTAAACGCGGTACAGACTCCCACGCATAAATTCTCACACCCGCTTTCCTATGCCTTAAAAAGTCTATGAATCTCTCCTTGTCCTTACTTTGGAATATCCCTTCTTCCACCAACCTAACGAAAAGTCTCCACGCTTTTTTCCTTATCGTCATCCACCTGCTCCTCAACAACCTCCAGTAGGAATAACGTACTTGAATAACTTGGTCTTTAGTAACTAAACCCAAAGAGATCATATCGATGGCTTTTGACCAAGCACTCCACTTTATTCTGTCCGAATCAGCCGTCAAACCCCTCTCTATTCCTTTCACGAGAAGCTTCTTATATATATCCAAGTTATTCCAAGCGTCTTCTCTGACACCTTGCAACGAGTTCCACAATAATGAGCGTAAATAACCCAAATACCCCTTGAGTTCGTTACCGTTACCGGTATCAGTTATAAACCTTATCATTTCCCAAGCTTTTTTCCTCTCGTCCTCGTTAGGGCTTTTTAGTTTGTCCAACCAGACCTTCTTGTCTCTTAAAACCTCCCTTATGTTAATGTTCTGCTTCACTCTAACCACCTGAAGCTGCCAAGAATACCTTAATCTCGTCTCCGTCGTTCAGTCTTTCGTCTTCTATCAAAGGAACATCGTCCTTAACAACCACACTTCCTTGAACTCTGTACCCGATTTTCTTGAGCAAATCCCTAACGGTAGCTTTTTCAGGAAGCTCTACCTCGAGCCTTTTATTTTCCCTTACTAGGTTCACTATAATCTTCACAAGATATTTAATTATTCAACCGAGCTGAAAAATCTTATGTGGACGAGAAAGAAAGAATAAAAGAGGCCTACGAATACATTGTACACAGAAGAAAGCCTTTGGAATACTTGAGACTAATAGGAAAGAAAAAGACAATCGTGGACGTAGGATGCGGTTCTGGACAAAACTGCCTTGCGACAAACGCAAATTTCAAAGTTTGTTTAGACTTTTCCGAAAGACAACTATCGGAAGCGAAGAAGAGAGGGTGTGAGAACCTCGTGTTAGCCGACATGGAATTCATGCCTTTTAGAGATGGGTCAGTAGACGGGCTACTTTACATAGCCTCTTTACACCACCTAAGAGAGCCGAACAATGCCGTCAGCGAAGCGGTCAGGATACTTAAAGAGGGGGGTAACGTCTTAGTTACGGTTTGGTTAATACAGCCTAAGTTCCTCTTTAGAAGAAACGTCGTTATCAGGAGCTCGATAAACGGTAAAAGGGTCGAGAGGTACTATAAGCTTTATTACCCGTGGGAGCTGAAAAAGCTCATGGAAAAATTCAGTTTCATTACATTATTTTCAAAAAATTACAGAGTTAATTCGATTTTTCCAAACAACTCTATTTACTTAGGGAAGAAATTTTCTCGATCCTAGCCCTCTTCAGATCCTCCATCAGACCTATCAGTTCGTCAACATTGTACCCCATTGGCTCAATCTTCTCTTTACCTTCCTTTACTATTCTCACCGCTAACGGAAAGAGTTCCTCAATACGCTTTATCGCATACTCTCTATTTTCTATGAGCGAAAACCCGAAGTTTACGTGTCTTGCCTCATCTTCTATGATAGCCCTTATACCCTCGTTAAATTTATTAAGACCGTATTTCTTGGAGGTCTCGTTAAGGATTTTCAGACCTACAGTAGCTAAAACTCCTTCAGTGATCATGTGGAACCTAGTCGCCACGTTGTCCTTCCAATTAGAAGTCTTAAAATCTTGAATTAAACCGTCAAATAACTCTATATATGATGGAGGAAGCTTAACATCCTTAAGTGGCTCTTCCTTGAAGTACTCCTTGAAAAAGTCGAAGTGTTCCAACTCCTCTATCACCTGCTGTAGTGAGTAAAGTTTTATCATCTTGGCGGCATTAAATGATAGTTTCTTTAACTCGCTCCATCTACTCATCATCCCTTCTGGGTAGAAATGAGCCGAAAGATACCTTATCCCTTCTCTAACCTCAACTGGTGTACTCCTCCAGTTAGAGTCCATAATAAAAATGAATAAGATAAATTTAATTAATCTTTTATTCAAAATATTTAAAAAAAGTTTATACTCTAGCTAGAAAACATTTAAAACGCCACTTAATTATTATGCTAAAGTGAGTGAGTTTCACGTACCGTTCATTGGGATAATATCAGTGCATTTCGCAATAGTTCTCTTCATTTCACTGATATTTTTGGAATTCCTATCGAAAATATTTACTCACAGCTTTCAAATAATTAGGGGTTTTTTCTCTGCTCTGCTCAGTATAATGATATGTTCGCTTTTCGTAACCTTACTCGGTGATATAGGACTCATCCTATCGGCTTTACCGCTGATTATTGTTTATAGGGCTATTTACGCGGTTAAATGGGAGGTCTCATTTATTTTCTCCGCTTTCTATATATCTTTTTATTTTCTCTACTTTAAGTACGCGATAGAGCTTACTCCTGAGATTCTCATTTGATACAACCATGACGTAAACAAAACCTATTATAAAACCGGCTATAGTCGCGTACTCCCCGTAAATAAAATAGTCCTTGTAAGCGAATGAGCCTACAATGATATACTTTCCAGGTTTTAGCTCGTAAGTCTGTGTAAGGTTAGCAATAGCTCCGTTAATGGTAAAGTTAAGTTGTAGATCTCGGTTAAGTGTTATGTTGAAGCTGACGTCAGAGGTTATCTGAATCACTAGGTTTCCGTCGGTAAAGTTATCTTTTTGAATAAATAGGGGCGTTTCTGATTTAGGAGGAATAAGGAGTAAGTTGAGCTTTTTATTAGAGGAGTTAACGTAGAAGATACTCACGTTGTAGACCTGATGAGGTTGTGGGTCATAACAAGTGAGATCTATAGCATATACTGTAGTATTAAGGGGTATAACTGTCGTGTTATGATAGTACTTAACTCCGTTGTTAGTTACAACCTCTATGTAGAAGTATTCTAAATTCGTTATATTAATAACAACTAGCAGATTCCCCGCCAGGTATTGAGGAGGATTTAAAGTTAGAGCCACTTCACTCTCCTTACCTCCTTGTTCTGATACCCATTCAAAAGACCCGTTATATCTGACTACATGGGAATTTAATAACGGACTCACATTGAGATTAATATATTGTTCGTAGTTGTATATATGTTGAGGGAGAATTGCTACTAACGGATAACCTACGAAGTTAGTGTTGTTCATGACAGTGTCATTTTCTACTATATAATATGCATAAGCTGTGATATTTGTGACGGGCAGAGGAGACAGCAACTCATAAGATGAATTCCAGTAGACTAGACCGAAGGGTAAACCTTCTAACTGCTTTACAACGGAAGTAACCGAAGAAGGAATATTTAAAAAAGGTTGAGTTGCATTTGCATATGCAGATATTAAGAAAATTGAAACAAAGAATACTGGTATTAAACCCTTAAGTTCTGTGGAGAGGAAAGCTGTAAATAAGGTTAAAATCGCGAAGGGATAGATCAGATAGAAGTAAGGTAAACCCAACAAGATATATGCTAAACTAATTAACATGCTAATACCAGATACTTTGTTTCTCGTAACTAACGCTACACCCAATCCCACGATGAAAAGTGCATAATATATTGCTATGGGTGTGAAAATCGTGTAAAACGACAACGATGAAGACGGGTAACCAAGTAAGAAATATGGAATAATCCAGAACAGAGACGCTGTAAAGGCTATCGCCATATATTCCTTTCGAATTTTTTCGTTGGTTATACTCGCAAAAGTGAAGTTAAAGGGGTAAGCTACACTTGAAGAGATCAATGAAGTAGTGAAGAAGATTACATAATTACGTAAACTCACTGTCCTTGCCAAATAAAGTGCAAAAGGTAAGAGCGAGTATGTTACGGACAAAGGTATAGAAGTAATAGGAGTTAACATTGCGTATAGAACGGAAGAAATCAGTAGTACCCTTCTGGACTTGTGAAAGCTGGAAAAAAATAGATACGAAGAAAGGGACGACACGTAATAAACTAGAGAAATGAACAAGTGAGAGCCTACGTAATCGTTCGTTTTATACACAAGAAAGTGAGCTATATAATATACCGGGAACATCTCGATTAAAGGAAAATACTGTAGACCCGGAAGCCACGGGTTTATGATCCCATAATTGAAGAAGAAGGACTTAGAAGACCACCAGTAGTACGCTTCAGGTAAGGGTAGTAACCAGGAAACGAGGGGCATTACTAGTAGGGACAAGGGAACCACTAACTTACTCGGAATCTTTGACCTAGCTCCTTCTACTACTATTCCTATAGTACCAAACAATAAGTCAAAGTAAGCTATGTCCCCCAGAGTTACGGTCAGAGCAGACTCATAAGCCGCTATCATTATCATAATAAGCCCTGAGGCGATTATAGCTCTCATGTCCAGCTTGCTAAGCCTAAAGACTATAACCAGTGTAACGAAGGAGAGAAAAAGTACTAAGTCGGAGAAGTTGAGGACGAACAAGTTAAAGGCTAGGACTAGGAGGACTTGAGCGAAATCCCTATAATAATACGAAGATATGGTTGATAACCCTAATATTACCAAGGTAAACTCAGGATAAGAATAAATTGAGATGAAAGAAAATGCTAAACCTATTGTTAGAAGGTTAATCTTTGGCTCTCCGAAAAGTGTATTTATCGAGATTCCGGCTAGAAAAATAGCAAGGAAGTAATATACACTCAATTCTTGGTGAAAAGACACTACAATTATGGCAATTGAAAACTGTACTAGAAGTCCGAGTACGGCCTTGTTATTTACTTCCACATGCTTTATTAACTAAGAAGGATTAAAAGATTAAGCGAAAGTGCTATAATTTAGGTTTCCAATTAAATGTGATGAATGACAAAGAATTAGAAGCTTTAATAAAAGAGCTAGGTCTTTCCATAACTATTCCACCACAAGCTAAAGAAGCTTATCATATAGTAACGGCACCCCCTCAAGGGTTTCCCTCAATAGACATTATCAGACCGAATGGCTCATCGAAGTTCTATCTCATCTCAATGGGAATACTAATTCACCCTAACCACAAAGCTGCTATCAATGAAATGAAAAAGGAAGATAAGAAGAAGTTCTTTCAGGAACTAACGGAAGACCTCCTTAAGATGGGTGTAGACTTTGCTTTTTTACCTCCAGGGACTGAAACGCCTGAGGTAATTCAAGTCTTAAGACTAGTCTTCATGGACTCACTAACCCCTAACGAGTTCTTAAACGCATATTATACAGTTAGAAACGCTGGGATGTTAGTTATAGCTAAAATAAATTACAAATTCGGTAATGTCCAAGGAGAAAGCAAGGGATCTCTTAGGTATGTCTAAAAGAAAAACAAAGATAATTTCGACTTTAGGTCCTGCTAGCGAAAAAGTCATCGACGAGTTGCTGAAATACGTAGACATTATAAGGCTGAACTTTGCACATGGGGACAAAGATCAGCATAAAAGATATTTTGAACTGGTCAATAATAGAGCTCCTATTCTAGTAGACTTACCGGGACCCAAGCTAAGAATAGGTGTATTAGAGAAAGAACCTATCACATTAAAAAACGGTGATCTAGTAACCTTCGGAGATGAAGAGATTCCGGTTGAAGATCCTATTTTCTTTAAGCTGATAAAAGTAGGGACTGAAGTACTCATAGCCGATGGCGTAATAAGAGTAGAAATAACTGAAGTCAATGAAAACTCAGCTAAGGGCGTAGTAAAAGAAGGAGGGTTGCTAACTTCGAGAAAAGGGATTAATATCCCTGACGCCGATATTCCTTTAGGGATCACTCCAAAGGATCTTGAGCTTTTAAAAGAGGCATTAAATTTAGGTGCAACCTACATAGGCTTATCTTTTGTGGTGAGTGAGGACGATATCAGAAAAGTTAAGGAAGTAGTAAAAGGAAAAGCTTGGGTCGTAGCTAAAATCGAGAAGAAAGCTGCCCTCAAGAACTTGAAAAATATCGTGAAGGAAGCTGACGCAATAATGGTCGCCAGAGGCGATTTAGGTGTAGAAGTAGGGCTACCTAATCTTCCTCAGACACAAAGGAAAATAGTTAACGTATCAAGAAAGTACGGTAAGCCCGTCATTCTAGCCACACAAGTTCTCGAGTCAATGGTTAACTCTCCTTTACCTACAAGAGCGGAGACTATTGATGTAGCGAATTCCGTTTCACAAGGAGTTGATGCGATAATGCTAAGTGACGAGACTGCTATGGGTAAGTACCCTCTAGAAGCGGTTAAGACTTTAAACGATCTGATAATATCCGTCGAAAGATCTTTCAAACCTAAAAAGACTCAGCTATACATGAACGTTGATGAGGCTGTAGCATATTCTGCAGTAATAGCTAGCATACTGTCTTCCGCCTCACTTATCATAACATATACTAGGACTGGATCCTCAGCCCTAAGAATATCACGATTAAGACCTGTTGTGCCGATAATAACCTTAACACCGTCTGAGGACTTAATTAAATTCCTGAAAATATGTTACGGTGTATCCCCCAAAAAAGTGGAGGAATTAAAAAGTTTGGACGACATTGTAAAGAGAGCTAGAGAAGAAGCGATTCAAATGGGTCATAAGGGATTTATAGTTATAGTCGGAGGAGTGTACGGAGATAAAGGGGAAACTACTAGATTTTTAAAAGTAGAAGAGTTAGATTAGTGATTCACCACCTAAAGGCCGAATTAAAAATTTTTATACATTATTTCAAAAAGAGAAAGTTATGACATTAGATGCTCTGTTTAAACCCAAGAGTATAGCTGTTATAGGAGCTTCGAGGCACAAAGAAAAGGTAGGAAACGTTGTTTTCAGAAACTTACTCGCAACATATCACGGCAAATTATATCCAGTGAACACGAAGGCTGAGGACGTTGAAGGAATAAAGGCTTTTAAAAGCGTAAAAGAGATCCCAGACCCGGTAGACTTAGTAGTAATTACAGTTCCCCGAGAAGCAGTACCGACTGTAATGGAAGAAGCAGTCGAGAAACAAGTCAAGGCTGCTATAGTGATAACTGCTGGGTTTAAGGAGGTTGGAGAGGAAAAACTGGAGAACGAGATTATCAATATAGCTAGGAAAGGTAGTATTAGGGTATTAGGGCCTAATACCTTTGGAATTATTACTCCAGAGTTAAACGCTACTTTCGCCTACTCCGATGTCAAGAGGGGGAATATCGCACTAGTGGTTCAGAGCGGTGGGCTAGGGGTCTACATGTTAAACTGGGCTCAGAAAAACAGAATAGGCATAAGTTATATGGTGAGCTTAGGCAATCAGGCTGATGTAAAGGAGTATGAGGTGTTGGAGTACTTATCACATGATGCCGAAACTAAATCAATATTCGTGTATTTAGAAGGAGTATCAGACGGAAGTGCTTTCTTAGAGACTCTCCCTGAAGTAACTAAGAGAAAACCAGTAGTATTCCTGAAAGGAGGAACAACATCTAACGGTGCTGCAGCAGCTAAAACCCATACCGGCTCTTTAGCTGGCTCATTTGAAGTTTTCAGAGCTGCCGTGAGGACTGGTGGAGGAATTTTAGTTGAAAACCTCCATGACCTATTAAACCTAGCTAAGATACTAATGTATTCCGAACCTATAAGAGATCAAATATTAGTGATCACTAATTCAGGAGGACATGGCGTTTTGACTTCTGACGAAATCGAAAAGAACGGGTTGAAGTTAGTTGAAATACCATCATGGATGCAGGAGGAATTAAGGAAAGTCTTACCTCCTACCTCAATGCCTAAGAATCCTTTAGATTTAACCGGAGATGCTAACAGAGACAGATACTTGTCTGCGCTAAAAGTTGTCTCTAACTTAGACTGTACTAAACTAGTAATAGTCCAAGCCTTACCGATGGTAAGCTGCTCTGACGTAGCTAGGGTTATCACATCTTATAAGGGAAAGGGAATAATCGGAATAACGATGGGTCTCGATGAGGACTTTGCACTTAAAATACTCGAGAGCGCTGGAATGCCGGCGTATACTTTCCCAGAAGATGCCGTTAAGGCAATAAGGTATCTTGTTAAGAAACCCGAGCCTAGAAAGAAAATAAGAGTAGCACAACCCATCGAGGCTGCTGTTGAACTCACTAAAGGAAAGTCTACTTTACGTGATTACGAAGCGTTAAAATTAATGGAAATTTACGGTATCAGGACGCCTAAATGGGGTGTAGCAGAGAGCGAAGATGAAGCTCAGAGAATTGCAGACAACATAGGTTATCCGGTTGTGATGAAGATCTCTCCTGACCAGCCACTTCATAAAACGGAGTTGAAAGGAGTAATTGTAAACGTTGAAAAGGATCAGGTTAAAGAAGTATATAAACAGTTGAGCAAGCAGACAAAAAGAGTGTTAATTCAGGAGCAACTTTCAGGCTTAGAGATATTCGTGGGGGGACTGAAGGATCCAGTTTTCGGGCATGTTGTGTTGGTAGGAAGTGGTGGAATCTATGTTGACGTCCTGAAAAACGTTTCCTATGCATTATCCCCAGTGTACGAAGACGAGGCACAAGAATTATTGCAAGAGAGTAAGATTCATGACATGTTGCATGCAAGAAAAAGAGGTTATGATGAAGGATCTCTAATAAGGACTATAATTACTGTCTCGAGAATGATAGTAGACCTCGACATTAAAGAAATGGACATAAACCCGCTATTCGTAAACGAAAGAGGAGCCTTTGCTACCGACGTTAGGATTTTGTTAAAGTAATGAAAAATTTTAAAAAAATTAGCTTACAAAAATAAGGACGTATGATCCTTCTAAATTTTCTTTCACATCTTGGTATATCGTTTGAGTTCCGTTCAGATAATGCTGAAATATTGAAGTAGTGTTCACATAAACGAGTATTCCTCCTTGCAAGGTATATAACTGCCCTAGTGGTATGACATAAATACTATTAACAAACGTAGCGTTAGCTGTTTCTAATTGTAAAATTCCCAAATGCAAATCTCCCACGGGTATCTGATAAAACTTATTTGCATCACTAACATTTACAAGAAATATTGCAGAACCTAACTGAGGACTGTAATAGACATACTTGTAAATTTGAGAAGGTATTATAGCTTGTAAACACGCTATCTGAGCCCCGGTAGTGACATTGCTTATTATGATTTTTATAGAAGAGTTATGAGCGACAAAATTTATTATATTTGTTACGTTGTTGCTGAAATAGCTCGTAGCACCGACATACGTGGTGTTTACAACGTTAATAACAGTATAAAGGGGATAGACTGCTAGATATAAAGGTTGTGCAGTGAAAGGAGCTTCCGCATTTGTAGGAATTACTAAAATTGCTATTGCTAGGAAAAATAAAGATAATATCAGCCTTCTCATTTATAAAAGATATAACGTATAAGATTTATTAATTTTATCCTAATATTGTTTAATTTTTGTCAATTTTATTAGACTAATTAAGATAAAACTAAATGTGGGTATCTTAATCTCTAAGTTGACAGAAATTAGAAAAGCTTTTAATTTAGAGTAATTCTAATTTACTTGATGGACTTTAATAAGCAGTACAAAGAGGAATTATTTGACTCAGAAGTTTACTTAGAGCTCGGCAAAAAAGAATCTGATCCAGTAGCTAAAGCTTTTCTCTTCAGAATGGCAGAAATGGAGAAAAAACATGCCTCAATCTGGAAGGAGATCAGTGAAAAAAGAGGAATTAGGATTGGAAAACTAGGAATTAATGATAAGTTAATGATAAAATTTTACGGAATTATAAGAAAAGTTCTAGGACTGGAACTCACACTCAGACTATTGGAAAGTAACGAGGAAAACGACATAGAGAAATACAACGAATTGGCGAAAAGTGAAGAACTAGACGAGAATGAGAGAGAAAAAATGAGAGAAATAAGCATCGACGAAGCCGTTCACGAGGAAATGTTAACTACAATAAAAGCAAAGGATGTGAGCGATTTCGTTTACGGGATTAGTGATGGTCTGATTGAGGTATTGGCAGCTACATCAGGGATAGCAGGAGCAGTAAGTAACCCATTAGTTGTTGCATTATCTGGGCTCATTGTAGGAATTTCGGGGACACTCTCCATGAGCATAGGAGCTTATCTATCTACTAAATCCGAGAAAGAAATCAATGAGCATAAGAGGGAAAAAGTAAAGATACAGAAATTGGTAGATAGAGGAGAAGTCTCGAAAAAATTATCCCACATCTTGTCAGAACTCGGAATCAAGGATAAAATAGCACAAAATATCTCTCCACAACTGGTAGATGTGGCTGAAGATATAATTGCACCAAAGGTTGACGAAAGTCCTCTGAAAAGCTCAGCAGTAACCGGACTCTCTTATATCGTGGGAGCAATAATACCGATAATACCCTATTTTCTAAGGCTCGGTGGGATGTTAGGACTGATAACCTCTTATGTTATAGCCGGGATATCGATTTTCTTGGTAGGATTTATGATAGGGCTACTCAGCGACGTAAATCCCAAGAAAAAAGGCTTAGAAATGATGGGGTTAGGTATAAGTGCTGCAATTGCAACGCATTTACTAGGGCTACTAGCTTCGCTGGTAATTTGAGATATCAAGAAGGAATGAACTTATTACTTCGTAGGTTTTTTCTAACTCCTGAAATGTTACATATTCATCATAAGAGTGGGCTAGGTTAAGTTCACCAGGGCCATAAATTATGGTGGGAACCCCTTTATATCTGAAAAACCTCCCGTCAGTAGCCCCAGTCATGATGTACTTAATAGGGTTGACGTTTAACCTCCTCATAATCACGTTTTCCAAAAGCTTGACATAAGTATTATCTGGTGAAGTATAATTTGGCTCAGAGATATTAAACGGTTCAACCTTAACTCCTTCCGCTAGTTCCTCTACCAGAGCTATGGCATCATTTACGGTAATACCCGGAGGAATCCTCATGTCCACTTCAGCCTCAGCGTAATCAGGAACAACATTCACCTTAACACCACCCCTAATGACACCAGGATTGAATGATATGGAGAGGTAATCTTTCTCAGTATTCATATCAGCCTTAGCTCTTAACAGTTCCACAACTTCTTTAGGAGTGCCTATATTGTAATCGGATATCTTCTGTAGAGACGTTAATGAGCGAATAAGCTTCATAATAGCATTTTCACCGAGTGAGGGTAAACTTCCGTGAGCAGATTTGCCCACACTGACTAATTTAACTTGAAGAAGTCCTTTTTCACCAAGGCAAATCGAATTTGAACCCGAGGGTTCACTGATCAGTACTAAGTCCGGTTTAAACACCTCAGCCAATTTCATAGACCCGTGAAACCCACCTGTCTCTTCGTCGGGAACGGCAGTGAAAACCAAATCGTATTCCAGTTTATCGGCCAAGTCAGAGAAAACCTTCATAAGTACGGCTAAACCACCTTTCATGTCAGTTGCCCCTCTACCATAGACTAAGTTTTCTAATATTAAGCCTGAAAAAGGATTATTCTTCCACCTTTTTTCATCTCCCACCGGCACTACGTCGTAATGTCCGTTCAACATGACATGATTTTTATCCCTCGGTTTGCTTTGAGAAATTACTACTGGCCACCCTCTATCGAATTCTATAATTGAAGCGGAAAACCCTCTCTGACTAAGATAGTCCTTGATAAACTCGGCTCCTTCTTTTAGGCTATTCCCTGGGGGATTAAGTGTTGGTATTTTAATTAATTTTGATGTTATGTCTACCACTTCTTCAACTTTATTGTTCATATTGAGATTTTGGTGTTTTATAATCATAAATAATTGTTCTAAATAGTATTCATAAAATCAACGTAATCTATAATTATTAATTAGATAAATGTTCACTACGTGTGAATAAACGTTAAATACAAGATGTTGATTAAGGAATAAATGTACAGTAATTAATAATGTGAAATATTGTTCATTTAATTTTTAAATCAATTAAAGTCTGTATAAATGAAAAAGTGAAAAGGTAGGAATCTGATGTGATCTTATGAAACTTCAAAACATTGAAATTTCCTCAATATTATCACCAGAAGCAAGATACGTTACCATTACTTCAAAATTTCTGCCAAATTTAGCTGACGAAGTGCCTGTTTTCACGTCATATAATGGAGAGAAAGTAAAGTTAAGAGAACTAATAATACTATCAGAAAGGACGGGGAAGAAGATCATCACCGGTTATAAATACGATTTAGAAGTTAAGGAAGGTGACGGAGGATTAACGTCGCTATATGACGTTGACCAAGTAATCCTCACTATGAAAGCAAAAAAATATAATGAGTTTATGACTACGACCTTAATTTTTATAGGTCTGAAAGAAGGGAGCCCCGAAAAAGCTCTAGTCTTGCACGACGTTCCTGTTCTAGCCAAAAATAAGACTGACTTAATTGATCAAATAAAGGGTTATTTGAGAACTTTTCACGGAATCGAAATTGATCACATCCCAGCTAAGTTTAAGGTAGAACACAAACATCTAGTTAAGGCAAAACTAATTGACGTTGACTATGCGTTTAGTCTGTTCAACTTATAACGACTTTCTCTTCTTTTTTAGTACTCTTCTCTTTCTTAGTCTCGTAACTTTCCATAGGTTTTATTTTATCTTCACCATTTTTAGTCTTCTCTCCCATAATTCTCTTTTGCAATTGAATTATAGCTCTAGCTAAGGCTTCTGGCCTTGTTGGACATCCCGGAGCGTAAATATCCACTGGAATTCCAATTTCTGAAGGTAATACCGTATTATAAGAGTTCCAGAATATTCCACCTTCTAACGAACATGCCCCCATAGCAATCACAAACTTAGGTTCGGGCATCTGATCATAAACAATCTTAGCAGCCCTAGCCATTTTTCTAGTCAACGTCCCCTCAATAACTAATAAGTTTGTCTGCCTTGCTGACGAGAAAGGTAAAACTCCAAATCTCTCTGAGTCAAATCTTCCCGCCGCAAATGCACCGAATTCGGTTCCACAACAACTAGTAGTCAAGTGTGGTGGCCACAAGGAGAAAGCTAATCCCCAATCTCTTAATTCTTTGATAGGCTTTCTGTTTATTAACCATTGAATAGCCTTCTTTGCAGCTTCCTGAACATTTCCAGTAAGTAATAATTGATCTGACATCAAAATCTATTTCTCACCATTTCTTAAAACCTTTAATTAATACCCCTATCATAAAAGTATATATAGTAATATTTTTGTTATATGAAAATTTCTTCGATATTTAAACATTGTAGGGCTTTTTAAGCCCGTCTTCATCAATCCGAGATCACCTCATCAATCACCGTTCAGGAAAGTCAGCATAGAGCGCCCCAGCCATCAATCGCTTCTCGTTGGTTCCTCATCACCACTTTTTTATTCACAATGGCAGTTTAAAATGTATGACTTTGATCCTTAAAATTGATCCCTTAAATCCTGAGATTGACAAAATTAGACTAGCAGCTGAAGTCATAAAGAAAGGAGGTACTGTAGCATTCCCTACAGAGACAGTCTACGGTTTAGGAGCGAACGCATTCGACGGCAATGCTTGCCTTAAGATCTTTCAAGCGAAGAATAGACCGGTAGATAATCCCCTAATAGTTCACATATCCGATATTGAACAACTATACGAAGTAGCCTCAGAAATCCCAGATAAAGTACTAGAGTTAGCACAAACTGTTTGGCCAGGGCCCTTAACATTTATACTGAAGAAGACCGAGAAAGTACCTAAAGAGGTAACAGCTAACTTAGATACTGTAGCAGTTAGAATGCCGGCTCATCCTATAGCACTACAGTTGATTAGGGAGAGTGGAGTCCCTATTGCGGCTCCAAGTGCGAATTTAGCCACGAAACCAAGCCCTACAAAGGCTGAGGACGTCATAGCTGACATGAACGGGAGGGTTGACGTAATAATTGATGGTGGACATACTTTCTTCGGCGTTGAATCAACTATTATTAACGTCACGGTTAATCCACCAGTGCTTCTGAGACCAGGTCCCTTCACAGTTGAAGAACTGAGAAAGTTCTTCCCAGATTTAATAATCCCAGAATTTGCTGAGGGTAAGAGAGAAGCTGAAATAGCCTTAGCGCCCGGCATGAAGTACAAGCATTATGCACCTTCAACCAAGTTAATAGTTGTAGAGAACAGAGAGATCCTTGACCAAGTAATTAAACTGGTTAGCCAGAAATACAAGGTAGGGTTACTTCTGAGCAAGGAGTTAGCTGAAAAATATAAGGGTTATACCACTCTCGTACTAGGTAGTGATGAAAACTTGTACGAGGTAGCTAGGAATTTGTTTGACTCTTTTAGGGAATTAGATAAGCTGAACGTAGACATAGGAATAATGGTTGGTTTTCCCGAAAAAGGAATAGGTTTCGCGATTATGAACAGAGCTAGGAAAGCCTCAGCTTTTTCAATTGTGAAAAAAATAGAGGATGTGTACAAATATGTTAGTCTTTAAGTTCCCTAGCGTAACTTCAACACAAGACCTAAGTGAAGCAATTTATACCATGATCAATGCAGACAAATTCGTAGTAGTCGCTGAGGAACAGACTAAGGCAAGAGGTAGGTATAAAAGGGAATGGTATTCTCCAAAGGGGGGACTGTGGTTCACTTATGTAATGAAGGGTTTTAATCCAGAGAGGATACCGTTTACAACTCTCACAGTGTCTTTGGCTATCAGAGAGGTTGTAGGTAAGTACGTTGATGCCTATATAAGGTGGCCTAATGACATAGTAACCCGTAACGGTAAGGTAGGAGGAATATTAGTTGAAGGAATAGTTGAAGGAAGTAAAGCTACAGTCTTCATAGGAGCGGGGATAGATACTAACGTGGATTCCTTTCCTCAAGGAGTTAAGGCCACGTCCATAAAACTAGAAACTGGTAAGTTGATGGATAACGATGAACTACTTAAGGACGTGATAGCTAGAATCGACTACTTTCTGTTCCTTGAAGACGATAAGGTCATCGAAGGGATTAACAAATACTTGTCAATTAAGAATAGGACTGTTAAACTACTGGGGAAAGATTGGGAAAGGCAATGTAAGGCTCTATTCGTTGACTTTATGGGAAGACTGGTAACTGAATGCGGTATCTTCGAAGTAGAGGAAGTATTAAGAGTAGAAGAATTATGACAAGTAAAAAGACCTTTTAGTATAAGAAATTAAATCGCTCTTTCCATTACTTTACTACAAGTACCGGTACTTTAGCATCTTCAACTATTTTTGTTGAAACACTACCCAATATTATCCTCTTGAAAGTCGACAATCCTCTACTACCCGTAACTATTAGATCACTTCCGTTCTTAGCTACATATTCAAGGATCGCTGTTGCTGGATCTCCTTCTAATACTACAGCATCGACCTCTTTTACACCGCGTTGCTGAGCTTTGGACTTAGCGTTCTCCACATCAGTTTTAGCCTTGTTATACACTTGTTGAATTACTTCTCCAGGGATCGGGGCTACTCCCATTCCCAACAATGCAGCTGTGTCTACGACCTCAACCACGTCTAATTTTGCATTATATTTACTTGCCAAATCAATAGCTACATCTAATGCTCTAATCGCGTGGTCTGAACCATCATACGCTACGAGAATCTTTTTAAACATATTTGATCACTTTCTATCTCTTAGAATTCATTTAAAAAACTCACGCTATATTAATGCCAGATATTTTTAGTGAACGTGTATAGACATTCCCTTTTAAATCCTTCACTCCAATACCTCCAATTATCCCTTTCAACATTTCTTTTAGTGTCCCGGTTATTACAACTTCCCTTACAGCAACACCATCATACCATGCTACTGAACCTACTACCGAAAACTCTCCAGTGTCGAAATTACTGGTATGAACACCTTGTACTTGATCCACGACTATTACGTCATCCTCGACATTAGCGACAACATCAATATCAAGGACAGAAGATGAGATTACCGGTGGTGAGGAATAGGATCTTGAGGAGGAATGAGTGTTTTCTTTACCCGCTTTCCTTGACCAATAAGTATTGGACAGAAATGTGGTGACTTTTCCTTTGTTTATAATACAAACCTTTTTAGAAGGTAAACCTTCACCGTCAAATGACCTGCTATAAGGAGCCCAATCAATTAGTGGGTTATCGTAAATATTAATTTTATCGTTAAGTAACTCGCCCTCTTTTAACGTGCTTTTACCCCTATAGACATTTTCGAGAGATACTGCATAAGACAAAAGAGGAGACAAAAGCGATGCGACAGCCTTGGGTGTGAATATAGCCTCCTTAAATTTTCTGTCGAGAACCACTCTTCTCTTGTATATCTCGTTCTTTTTAGTTACTTCATCTTTTATTTTCTCTATGTCTAATTTTGACAAGTCCCTTACCGTGACTCCCTCATAAAACTCCGGCGTTATGAAAGCGTCTCTCTTAAAGTTAAAAACGAGAGACACACTACCGAGGCTCCTCTCCTCAGTAACGTCTACTCCCTCAGTATTAACCACTTTTATCTGCGACACGGTGAAGTCATAATATTCCCCGATAACGTTTGCATAGTTCCTTACTTCTCCTAAAGCCTCCGCGTACTCTTTAGCTTTTTCCCTAGCTTCGTCAAGTTCGAAGTACTTCAGTCTGATCTTTTCCACTTTTTCAGGAGATGGTATAACGTTAAACTTGTCCTCTTTAGATGCTTTTGCACTTTCTATAGCTAGGTCTAACACCTTATCATCAAGAGCAGTAGAGTATGCAAAGCCCGTTTTGCCATCTTTGAAGACTCTTACGCCGTAACCGTAATCAGTGAGATTGAAAGAATAGAACTGTTCCCCTCTTTTAATTTGCAAGTTTTTCGCTTTTACTGAGAAAACTTCAGCCTGATACCCCAAGCTTTTAGCCCTTTGAACTATAGAGTACTCGTCAACCAACCAGACCACCCACCTTCATGCTCTTAACCTTTACGTAAGCACCCCCTGTTCCTACGGGCACTGATTGACCTTCCTTGCCACAGAAACCTGAGGAAAAATCTAGTTGCTTCGAGACTGCTGTCATGTCCCTAAGGGTTTCCAAGGTGTAACCAGAAATCCCAGCCATCTTTATGGGTTTTGTTACCTCACCATTTTGTATTATATAGCCTTCCTGAATTCCGAACTGGAAAGTGCCGTCCGGGCTTGTTTGACCACCTCGAGGAGAAACGAGTAAGATTCCGTATTTTGTCTCCCTTACCATTTCTTCGTATGAGTGCTCCCCAGGTGCTATAAACGTATTCCTCATCCTAACTATAACGGGATTTCTAAAGTCCTCAGCCCTAGCATTACCCGTGGGTTTCTGACCCAGATAGGCTGAATAAAATCTGTCTGTTAAATATTCGTTTACCACTCCGTTTTTCACTATGTATACGTCCCTTCCTTCAACGCCCTCATCATCATAAGGTACAACACCAATTGCCGAATTGTAATATTGCAGGGGGGAATCAACAATATTCACAAAATCCGGGGCTATTGGTTTGCCCCTTAAAGGATGAAGGATACCGTTTATGGCTAAATCGGCTTCAGCTAAGTGACCTACCGCCTCATGAGCGAATACCCCTACTACTTCTGGAGCTAAGATCACTTCGTAATTATCGGCTTTAACGCTCTCACCAATGAACTGATTCTGAATCCTTCTCTTTATTGTCTCCAATATGTGTTCTTCTCCCAATACTTCCAAAGGATAACCAATGTAAGTATATTTAGAGTAAGTAGACGAGACAATATTATCTCCCTCTCTACCGGTAACTACTATAGAGAGACCAGAAAGCGTATAATCTACCGTAATATCCCTATCGTCCGTACTTAAATACTCCCTGTGAACCTCTCCCTCGTAATACCTTATAGACACGCTCTTAACCCTGTTGTCAAGCCTTAGTATCTGTTCTCTTAATTTCTTTAAGTCATTCATCTTTTCTTCAATGCTTTTGTTAACTTGCAACTTGGGTTTGATTTCGACCTTATCGTGTTTAGGCTGTAAATATACTATGTTTACTGTTTCATCGCCTATTGCACTTTCTATCGCGTCCTTTACGTTCTCTTTTGTGATTTCCTCAGACGAGGAATAGTACCCCCAATTTCCTTTGTATAAAACTCTTAACGAATATCCATCGTCTACCCCATTTGTGGAAACTATTTCTCTATCCTCAGTTACAAGGAGGGATAATTCCTTAGTCCTTATCCTCCTTAAGTCGGCAAAGCTCGCCCCGAGTTGCTGAGCATAGTCCAGTAATGAATAGTTCATACTTTTAATCACGTAGAAAGAGTATAAATTAATGAATGTGGAAAAGATCAGCGTATCTATACCTAAAGAATTGTACGAAAGACTTGAGAAGTACATGCAAAGTAACGGGATCAGTGACAGAAGCAAAATACTACAAGCTGCTTTGAGGGATTTCTTGGATGAAAACGAGAAAGACCAGACCTATGTTATAGGGATAGTTAACCTAGTTTATGACTACGCAAGTACAGACAAGGTAACGACAATCCAGCATGAATATGAGGACAAGATAATCTCCGTATTACACCTCCATAAAGGAGAAAAATGCGTGGAAGCCATAGCTGTAAAGGGGATGAAATCAGAGTTAGTAGACTTAGTTAGCAAATTGACATCTGTGAAAGGTGTCAGTAAAGTAAAATTAATAGTCTCAGAGGTTCAAGATAATTTCCATGTCCAAGATAAGCATCAGCAATGAAGCAAGGAAGTTGGGAATCTTTATCGCTTATACTGAAGTGATAAGTATTATTGTAAGGGAGACCGATAACGGACTTGAAGAGGAGATGAAAAAGATCGAAGAGAAATATAAAGGTATAGACATTGATTCCCTGAAGGACGACCCAGTGGTTAGGGCTTATAGAGACTTTTATTGGAAAATCAAAATCGATCCTACAAAGACAAGACCTAGCGGGGAAGCACTGAGAAGGAGAATAGCTAGAAACGGAAAACTCCCAAGGATAAATAACGTGGTGGACATCGGAAATTTAGTGAGCGCGGACACTATGGTTCCTATAGGTATATACGACACAGCTCGTTTCAAATATCCATTAGTACTCAGACTGAGCGAAGGGAATGAAACATTTCTTGGCATCGGGAAGAAAGAGCCAGAAAAACTCGATAAGGACATACCTATTCTAGTCGACGATGAAGGAAAGGTAATGCACATTTACCCACATAGAGACTCCCAATTGACAAACGTCATCAACACTACTGAGAATGTCCTGATAGTAAGTGCTGGTGTTATGGGTGTTCCCGAGGAATTAGTAAGGAATGCAACGACAAGAGTTGCAGAATTATTAGTTAAATACGCTTGTGGTAAATGGAATGGAGAGGTGACAATATTATGAAAATGCTGATACTAGGATACGGGAACGTAGGAAAGTCTTTTGTAAAACTACTCCTTCAAAAAAAAGAGAGTGTACCAGAGCTAAAAGACGTAGAAATCGGCGGTATTGTAAACAGAAGAGGGATCATGTTAGGTTATAGAGATGAGTTCGAGGTGAACTTAAAAGGTGACGTTTTTACAGCTTATGAGAAAGTTAAGCCGGACATTATTATTGATATGATGACTGCAAATTACAAAGATGGAAATCCTTCCCTCACGTTATACAAGACCGCTTTAAAAGACGGGGTAAGTATTATTACAACGAATAAGGCTCCGCTAGCATTAGCCTATAGAGAAGTCATGAGCTTAGTGGGAAAAGGTAGACTAGGGTTTCAAGGGACTGTTATGAGTGGAACACCCTCAATTAACCTTTTAAGGATCCTACCTGGAGCTGAAGTCAAAAGAATTAGAGGGATCCTAAATGGAACAACCAATTTCATACTGACTAGGATGTATAAGGGGGAACCCTTTGAGGAAGCTCTAAAAGAGGCTCAGAGGTTAGGGTATGCAGAAGAAGACCCTACTCTAGACATAAACGGGTTTGACGCAGCTGCTAAGCTGACGATCTTGGCCAATTTTGCAATGAAGAAAAACGTAAGCATAAGGGACATAAAGTTTGAAGGGATACAGAATGTAAAAGAGGCAATAAGAGGAAATAAAAAAGTTAAACTGATTGCATATGCTGACGATAGTAAAATAGAAGTATTTCCGACAAAGTTAACGCCGGAAGACCCCTTATACTATATCGACGGTGTAGAAAACGCATTGGAAATTACGACCGATATACAAACTACTGTAATTAGAGGACCGGGTGCGGGACCAATAAACGCGGCTTATGGCGCTTTCTCTGACCTAATTTTATTAAAGAGAGGATTTATCTAGTCTAAATAGTTTTTCTCAACTATTCATCTTAAACTAACTTTAGAATGGTAGCTATGATTAGAATGATAGCTAGATAAGGAGATGAGAACTTAAATGATCTCCACGCCTCATCTTTATTAGGGTTCTTCATTAGCCTGAAGTTATAATAAAGAAGAATCATTGACAATACTGAGACTAATACGCCGTAAATTACACCTAAATACAACGTTAGAGAGAGGGCGAACGGAATCATTAAGATGTTTGAAACTGCTATAGCCTTTGCCGAAGTACTCTCATCTACTAAAACTGGTAACATAGGTATTTCGGCTTTAACATAATCATCCTTAAACCTTAGTGCCAATGACCAGAAGTGTCCTGGCGTCCACATGAACACTAAAAGTCCTAGCATTAACGATTCAAAATTGAACACACCTGATGAAGCTGCATAACCCGCCCAAGCCGCCGCACTCCCCGCTAGACCGCCTATAACTATATTCCACCAAGTTCTGGGTTTTAACCAAATGGAATATACTAAGACATATACTAAAAAACCAAGAGCAATAAAGAATGAGGTAAGTAAATTATCTAATAAACCAACTGCTATACCGATTATTGCAGACACTATCCCAACAGTGTAAGCTTCACCTTTACTTACCTCTCCCTTAACAGTTGGTCTCCATGAGGTTCTCTTCATTAATTTATCTTTCTCTATTTCAAGACCACCATTTATTATCATACCTCCTCCTGCAGCTAAGCTTCCTCCTATCAGCACTGGAAGCAGATGAATCCACGAGAATATGTTCACGCTCTTTCCCAAGCCAAGTACAAAACCTGCTAGAGCTGCTATATCTAGTAAGCTTATAACTCTCGGTTTAGCGAGTTTAATGTAATTATTCAATTTCCTCGAAAGAGCAATCGACATCTTAAGATGTATTCAGTAACTAACATTAAAAAATTTATTACAAATAATAGCTAACATTTTAAATCTATAAAATTTTAAAATAATGAGATAAACGATACCTACATAAGGAAATAGAAAATGTAAATTCAAGACTAATAGCTCATTACTACTTTCAGGTCAGCATCTTTGTCTTTGTAAATCTTTATTTCCACACTTGTATCCCCGCACCTTTTCCTCAGTATAATATAACCTTCTCCCTCCCTAACCGTAACCCTAAGATTCCCGCAATTATTCAAAGCCTTTAGCTTGAACAAGTATGGGGGCTTAATTCGCTTTAAAGCCTTCGTGTAAACGTAGTCAAAGAGTTCAGTAGGGCTTTCGAAGCCAAGAGCCTTTAAAGGTACTTTGAATATTATTTCTATATAGTACTCATTAACATTAACCGATAGAGCCTCAAACTTTCGAGTATTCAAATATGCGATTAAGATAGGAGTAACACTAACTATGGCCAATGCCTCGATAAGAAAACTCCTAAAGTAATAATAAGTGAGAAGAAAACTGGAAAGTAAAGACAACCCAACGGTGAAGGGTATATATCTTAAAGTTTCAAAGAAGTCTTTAAGATATTCGGAAATAGAGAAGGAAGCTACACTACTACCTGCATATGGTATAACCCCTAAAAGAGCATAATAAATCGGTTTTTTGTCTTTTTCCATAAGTAATATTAAGAAAAAAAGACCTTAAAAGCCTTATTCAAAGAACCTTTAATAAGGGCTGAATAGAAAGTTTACTAAAAATTATGCAAACTAATAGTAGATTATGGTTCTGAATTTTTGAACTCATGAAAAAAATTGAAAGAGAAACCTAAGAACCTTTAAAATTTGGTTTCCTCTTCTCGAAGAACGCATTTACTCCCTCTTTAGCATCTTCAGTGCTGAAGACCACACCCCATCCTAAACTCTCCATATTAAGCCCTGCAAGAATAGGTATATCTAGACCTTGATTGACTAATAGTTTTACTAACTTTAGAGCTACGGGAGGTTTCTCAGCAAGTTTTATGGCGAAGTTTCTTGTTTCCTTCTCGAGCTCTGTAAGAGGCACGACTTTATTAACTAATCCTAACCTTTCCGCCTCTCTTGCTGGTATCCTATCACCAGTCATCATCATCTCCATAGCTTTTCCTTTCCCTATCAGCCTAATTAACCTCTGAGTACCACCGAAACCCGGATATATTCCTAACGTGATCTCTGGTAATCCTACTTGAGCTTCCTCAGCAGCTATCCTTATATCACAAGCCATTGCTAGCTCTAGACCTCCACCTAGTGCATATCCGTTTATCATTGCAATCGTAGGTTTTGGAAGATTTTCTATATAGTCCATAAGTTCTCTGCCTTTTTTAGCAAACTCCCATGCCGTTAGCCCGTTTAAAGTCTTGAATTGAGAAATGTCTGCACCTGCACAAAAAGCCTTTCCTAGACCAGTTATAATTATTACCCTAATCTGATCA
Organism: Stygiolobus sp. CP859M; assembly: GCF_037389975.1. NCBI lineage: Archaea > Thermoproteati > Thermoproteota > Thermoprotei > Sulfolobales > Sulfolobaceae > Stygiolobus > Stygiolobus sp. CP859M. The sequence goes on from NZ_JBBHKS010000007.1 coordinate 58,161, forward strand.
TCTGCAACTAACTCGTCTACTGCTTGCCTTAAATCTTTCATGAGTTGTTCGTTTATAGCGTTTAACTTATCTGGTCTGTTAAGATATATCCAACCCAGTGGAGGCTCCTTTTTTAATTGAACCGTCTCCATCATAATCTAAATAGAGATGAACATAAAAAATGTTAGATAAACACTGGCTCAAACCTGTCCTCAAAAGCATGCTTAGATAGTTTCCCTTTGATGGGTAGTTTATATCCACAATATTGGCACCTCATATCCTCAGTCAAATGCCACTCTAATATTCTGAAACCATCACGCCTGATAACCATCTTACCACAGTTTGGACAATAGGTGTTTTCGTATGGATGGCCAGGTACGTTACCTATATACACAAAACGGAAACCTAAGTCCTTAGCTAAACGATAATGTTTTTCCAGTGTCTCTACTGGAGTCCAGGGTAAGTAGTCTAACTTGTAATCGGGATGAAACCTTAGGAAGTGTATCGGGATATCAGGACCAGCTATGTCCATTATTTTCAAAAGGAGGTTTTTCGCGGCATTTAGATCGTCTCCGATTTTAGGAATAACTAGATCGGTGATCTCCACATGAATACCGTAAGCTAATAGACTCCTGATAGTCTCAATAATAGGTTCTGGACCCGAAGCACCGGTGTATCTTTTCATAAACTTTTCTTCACCGTTCCCCTTAAAGTCTATTGTAACAGCATCTAGAAAATCTCTTACATAATCGACCAATTCGTCACTCCAGTATCCGTTACTTACCATAGTGTTGAAAAGACCGAATTTTCTTGCTATGACTCCAGTATCGTGTGCGAATTCTGCAAATATTGCAGGTTCATTATATGTATACGTCATCCCCTCTGCTTCATAAGCCCTCGCCATATCCACCAGCTCTTCTGGTGATAACTCAACGCCCTCTGCTCTCCTCCTTTGGCTTATATCGAAGTTCTGGCAATACATACACATCCAGTTACAGCCAAATGTCGAAAACGAGAATACTCTAGACCCAGGGTAAAAGTGAACTAGAGGCTTTTTCTCTATGGGGTCAACATGGGCTGCTGCTACTTTACCGTAAACATCCAAATAGAGTTTACCATTCCTAACACTTCTCACCCCGCAAAAGCCTACTTGACCTTCGCCGATAAGGCACTTCCTAGCACAAGCCAGACATCTTACTTTGTTACCTTCAGTCTTATATAGCACTGCTTCTTTGCTCATTAAGTATTATATCGTGAACGAGACTTTTAAATACTTGCAATCTACCATCAAGAACGTGAAGAGGAGAATATACTATTATGATAAAGATGGGATTTCTCTTACAGCGGAGGACTTAAAGAGCCAACTGAGGTCATACGGTGTGGAAGTAATAGACGTTAGGACTTGTAAATACGTTGAGGTAGATTTCGCTTATAGTGAAGAAAATGAGAAGACGATTAAAAGCGTTTTAGGTGAACCATTATTTACAGACTGTAGCACTTGCTCGTTTGAGGAACTCTTCTTCGATTTTAGATTTTGGGAGTCCCACGAAGTATTAGAAAAGAAGTGGAAGGAAGAAAAAGATACCCAAAAAAAGAAGTACATACAAGCTTTAATCCTAGTTTCAGCCTCGCTTATAAAGTACTGTAAAGGGCAAGTAAATGTTTCAGATCAACTTCTTTCTAAAGCGTTATCTCTTATATCCGAACTTCCTGAGGAGTTCTTTCCTCTCTTTTATCTCAGCATCGCCTTCGATCCCTAGTGGTGTATAACCGTCTACAACACCTATTACTCCTCTTCCTTGGTCTGTCTCAGCGACTAAAACTTGCAGGGGATTAGCTGTAGCCGCAAATATCCTAACTACTTCTTCAACATTTTTAATCCTATTTAATACGTTTATCGGGTATCCGTTCTTTATGTATATCACAAAGGTATGTCCTGCAGCTATCCTCATAGCAGTTTCTTGAGCTTTCTTAATTAAGTCCTCATCGTTTCCATCCCATCTTATTAACCTTTTGCCGCTAGCCTCACAGAAAGCTATACCAAATTTCAGAGTGGGACTGGATGAGGCGAGAGTCTCGTATAAATCCTCCACAGTCTTAATGAAATGAGATTGCCCTATGATTACGTTAGTACCTTCAGGGATTTCTACTTTCACAACATCAATTTTTACACTCATCATGATTTGTAAACACTAGAGAAAAATAAAATCTACCTATTATTCAGACGAGGACCACCACATCACTGTTCAGGCGTACTCCGCGTTCATCACGACTTCAAATAAGCATAATCTAACACAACTTCAGTATTACCGTTAACTTGTACGTCTCTTTCTAGGTGGAAAATCGTGAATAATAAAGTATAATTCCCGGGCTTTACGTAAAAGACAGCAATTCCACTGCTGTTAGTCAAGGTCTGATTTAAGTACTTCCCGTTATAATATAGCCATATATTAGCTGAGCCTAAAGGCTTCGAACCTCCTCCTAGAGGACCGTAATTAACTAAAATTTTGACTACTAGCTTATAGTCCCCGTTAGGTAATGCATTTCCACCTAGATTATTAACGTAAATAACTGTTTTATAGGAACTATCAGTAACATAAACACCTACGGCAGTTATTATTATGACTATTAACGCCAACACGAGGTATATGTTATGATTCATCGCTAATGTTTGTTTAAAGCCTAATATATAAGTTCGTTCATCAATAATGTGTGTTTGATAAGCTGTTAGAAGCTTTCAAAGTATCTTTAAGAAATGATAGACAATTAATAAGACGTTATCTCATACTTGGAGCGTTTGACGGAATTCTGGTAGCTGTAAGCGTTTTAATAACCTCAGTCATTGCAGGAGAAAACATTGAAAAGATTACACCTATAGTTTTATCAGGAATCACAGGGGTCACTATTTCCTCTATGTGGAATACCATGGTAGTGGAGATAAAAGAAAAGAGAGAAGAACTGAGACAGCTAGAGCTTCAAATGATGAGAAAATTAAAGGGAACAATCTATGACTATTCTTTCAAATTGTCTATAATACTCACAACTCTCTCCCATTCCTTATCTCCGTTCCTAGGACTGATCAGCCTCTTGATTTATCAAGCTACAAGAAGCGTTACCCTAACGATCATCTTCTCCGCCATTACTTTATCGGGGTTGGGAATAATTTATGAAGGAGACATAAAGGAAAAAATAGGCACTGCGATAATGATGTTTATTGCGGGAATTATAGCCTCTTTACTTTCACTCCTTATATCCACCAACCCGTGATACTCCAACAACCAAACTTACTATATAACTCGATGCAACTCTTCTTCTCTCCCTTTCTACATTTGTCGCACAACGGCATGTAATCATTAACCGTTTCATCGTCACATACAATATTACCGCAGATTTCTACACATTTTCTCCCTTCTATCTCAATATAACAATCACTCACTTTCATACACTTTTTTAAACTTTTTAAACAATATGAACATATGTCTAAAGTTATTCAAAGAGTCGATAAACAAGGAGAAATAGTAGAAAGGAGAGAACAAATTAAAGAAATAATTAAAGAGATTGAAGATGGAACTGAAGACCTCAAAATAGTAGCCTTTATGGAGCACACCACACCACCTGAAACCGTAAAGCCAAAAGTAATAAAGTTCCAACAAGTAATAAAACTACTTAAACTCTTAGCTGAAGATAACCCAATAGAGAAAGGAGTAGCTAAGATAATGCTCTATTCACCATCCACAGGAAGATCTAGAGGATTAACACCAACAATGATGCCAGGTTTCCAGTATATAAAGGCTGGGATGCAGACTAAACCTCATTCGCACAATATGTCTTCCATATACCTAGTCGTCAGAGGGAAGGGATATAGCGTGGTAGGAGGAAAGAAGCTAGAGTGGGAAGAAGGAGATGTGTTCGTAGTTCCAGCTAACATGGTGCACTATCACGTAAACACTTCTAAGGACGAAGATGCAATCTTATTCGACGTAACAGACTCAGGCTTGTTAGAGAACTTAGGTATTCTAGAATTTAAAGAGGAGGAATAAAACTAGAAATCTTTTTAACTTACTTTTTTATCTTTTTACACTTTTCCTCTCAGTAACTTAATTAGAGATATTAACTTTTCGTCTCTCCATTTAGAGAGTTCTTGGAAGGTTTTACCCTTAAGGAACTCATACTCCTTCATTTGCTGCACAGACCTAATAACTCCCGTATACGGGAACTTATCGTACTTTGCCAGTGTGTGCATCCATTCGTTAGCACCATATCCGAAACCTCTACTAAAGAAGTACTCTAATCCTCCTTCTCCTCCTCCTAAATGATAAGTTAAGAAAGGCCCCATGAATGCCCATCTTAAACCGATTGCAGCTGTCATGACTTTATCAATATCCTCTACTGTAGCAATACCCTCATCAACGAGGTAAACCGCTTCCCTAAATAGAGCGAACGCAAGCCTGTTGCCTAAAAAGCCTGGAACCTCTTTTTTCAGCACCACCACTACTCTTTCTAATTTGTTCTCCATAAAGTCTTTAGATGCATCTAAAACTTCTTTAGAGGTTTTCTCCCCCGGGACTATTTCTACCAATGGTAATAAGTGCGGAGGGTTCCAAGGGTGAATTATAACACCTCTTTCGGGGTGTTTCGGCATTGCTTTCTGAATTTCGGTCATTAATAAACCCGAAGTGCTGCTCCCGAGTATTACATCCTTATCTAGCCTTTCGTCTAATTCCCTGAATAGTTTTTTCTTAACGTCATAGTCCTCAATAACTGCCTCTAACACTAGATCTGTATCTTTTATCGCCTCGTCAAAGCTCGTAGTTGGATGGATAAATTTCATGTAATAATCTGGCTCTTTGTCGACTAGCTTGTTCTCGTATAATACGTTTAAGTAACCTTTGATCTTTACAAGACCCTTATCTAATGTCTCTTTCTTCTCTGTGTAGAAATAGTTTTCGTATCCCTTTAGTGCTAGAAGGGTGCTCCAACCCGCACCTATTACGCCCGCACCAATCACAGAGACTTTACGTATTTGTCTCATAGCTTTTAAAAAAGTTTAGAGAGTATAAGTATTTTTTGTCCGAGAACTTTACAACCAAACGGTTGCTTTTATTTATGCTATGGGTAATTGACTAATGCAATGGACTTAGTAAACCAAATTAAGGATTACGTAGAAAAGATAACCCCCAAGCTACAAGAGAGGTTCGATAGTAGGGAAAAGCTTCTTCTACTTTCAAGAGAAGTAATAAGATATGCAGGAGAGACAATATCGTTATCTCATAAAATGAAAAAGGAGGAAGCGACTAAGAGATACGAAATGGCACTACAAAAGTTAAAGGAGCTAAAGGAGGTAGTATGCAACTACCCTGAACTGCTTTATGGGGATGTAGGAACTGCTTTCCAAGAAGTAGCTGAAGCTAGCGTAGTTTACTCTATTTATTTCGATCAGAGAGTACCTACGGGAGAGGAGCTCGGTATTCCAGATATATACTACATCCTCGGAATAGCTGATGCTATAGGGGAGCTGAGGAGAAGAGTTTTAGAATTGCTAAGGAAAAGAGAGGTTGAAAAAGCTGAACAAACTTATACTATAATGGAGGAGCTATACGAAATACTTTGGGAGCTTGAATATCCTAAAGCTCTTGTTCCTAATCTAAGGCAGAAAATAGACTCCCTTAGAAGACTTTTAGAGGAGACTAATCATGATTTATTTCTAGCTCACTTGGAATAGGTTTCTTTTATGTAGTCCACTAATTTTTCAGCCACATTAATGTTAGTTGCTACCATAAACCCTTTGAATTCTGGTACGTCGTTTAACTCGTTTACTACGTATCCCTTTGTTGGGTGTTCTAGGATATCTATAGATACAAACTCTCCTCCTACTACTCCAACTGCCTTTAATACAGTTTCTTCCAATTTACTATCTACGTCGATTTTAGAAGGATAACCACCTAAGGCTATATTTGCCCTCCATTCATTGGGAGGTACGTTTCTCGCATAACAACCTAATAAGGTTTTGCCCATTACTATACATCTTATATCTCTCCCTTTGTATTGTATATACTCTTGAACAATGTGAACCTTTAATGCTGAATTACCCATAAGTTCTCTATGCTCTACAATAGTCTTTCCCTCGAAGTTATCTCTGACGAGAGAAACAAGTCTTCCCCAGCTACCTATTGGAGGTTTGTCTATTAGAGGGAAACCTTTTTGCTCATAAGCTTTTAGAGCAGCATCTGGAGACATTGCAATTATGGAGTCTGGTATAGGTATTCCATGTTTATATAACCTTGAGTATGTTAGTATCTTGTCTCCACAGATATTGATGGCATCAACGGAATTTATCGTATGCACACCAGCTGCTTCGAATACCGCAGATGAATATAACGCTCTGTACATACTAACAGGCCTTATTATTGCAACATCATATCTTCCAAGTCCCTTATTGAATGGTATAGGTTCTTGGCCTATGTTTATTATATCGTAGGGAACTTGTTTTACATCTAGTGCTTTTGCTATTAACTTCTCTTCTTGTCTTATTATATCCACTATCAACGCCGCTCTCATATTCCAGCACCATACTCCTTTACTTCATTAAATGTTAACTTATCTTGTATAGAAAAAGACTTAGTTACCTCATTCCCTAATCTACCGTTTAAAATTAAAGGTATATTATAATCGACGGCAATACGCCTCACCTCATAATCTAACTTCTTAAGATATCCATCAGTTACCACAATATCAACTTTTCTATCCTTAATGAGGGAAATTGCTTCCTTAACATCGACGCTTTCGATACCTTCTATCTCAGCTCCTTGTATCGTATAAGTAGTTAAACCAAACTCGCTTAGATTCTTAGCTGAAAGTGCTAAATACTCCTTGTTAGTCCTTCCATAAACCAGTGCAACTGAACCTCTTGAAGGAATTCTGTTAGGAGCTACGGCTAACCAACTCTTAAGCAATGCATCGTAAAAGTCTACGCCTAAAGCCGCTGCCTCTCCAGTACTCTTCATTTCTGGCCCTAAATATGGATATGCACCTTTCAATTGTGCCCATGAGAACTGAGCAGACTTTACTCCCCATACTTTAGGCTTTAGTTCCTTAAACCCATCGAAATCAAACCCCTTCAGAATACCCTCTAGGGCTAACGATATTATATTATTTCCTACTACCTTACTACTGAAGGGCATGGACCTACTAGCTCTTAGGTTAAGTTCAATAATATAGGGTTCTCCGTCTTTTACTACAAATTGTACATTAAACGGACCCTTAATCTCCAACTCCCTCATAATGGCATAAACACTGTTCTTCATTTTTTCAACTGTAATTTCACTTAACTTTCTATACGGTATAGACATAGTTGCATCTCCACTGTGGACTCCTGCCTCTTCTACATGTTCCATTACTATTCCGTAAACGGCCTTGCCATCAGATGCGCCATCTATCTCTGCTTCTATAGCGTTTTCTATGTACTTTGATACAACTACTGGATGTTCTGAGGATAGCTCTGTAGCCTTCCTTAAATAAACCATTAACTCGTTATCATCATAAACTATCTTCATTGCCGAACCACTGAGTACGTAGCTAGGTCTTACTAAGACTGGGTATCCAACACGAGATACGAATTGCTTTACTTCCTCGAGTGATTTAGCAGAAACCCATTCAGGTTGTTTAATGCCGAGCTTATCTAAGAGTTTAGAGAACTTTTCCCTATCTTCCGCATTATCAACACTTTTTCCGGAAGTTCCCAATAATCTAATTCCTTCATCTTCTAGCTTTTTAGAGATACTGTTACCTATCTGTCCACCCGTAAAAGTGGCTACATATGTAAACCTTTCTTTCTTTACAATATCTAATACTCTCTCCACGTTAATCTCGTCAAAGTACAATTTCCTAGTTATATCCCAGTCAGTGGATACGGTTTCAGGATTATAATTAAGAATTGAGACCTCATCAAAGTAATCCTTTGCCGCGTCAAGAAGCGAAACTACACTCCAGTCAAATTCCACTGATACACCTATTCTAAAGCCACCTGCACCTATGATCAGGAGCTTTGAACCAGTCTCGGAAAACTCTATATCATCTTCTGTCCCGTTATAAGTTAAGTAGAGATAGTTAGTAACTGCAGGCCATTCACCTGCCAAAGTATCTATTTGTTTGACTTTCGGTTCAATTCCTAGTTTCTGTCTCGCAGCTCTGATTTCCCTTTCGCTTATGTTCAAAGCTTTTGCTAACTGGTAATCGCTAAATCCGAGCTTCTTAGCCTTCAGTAACGTCTTTTTGTCGAGCTGTTTAGTCTTCTTCAACTCCTCATAGAACTCCACTACATTCTTAATCTTGTTGAGGAAGAATTTCCCTATTCCAGTAGCGTCGTATACTTCATCTATAGTAGCTCCCTCTTTGAAAGCCTTTGCTGCATATAAGAACCAGTATGGTCTTCTGTTCTTTAAGTTCTCTAGAGCTTCAGTCTTCTTCATCTTGGACTCATAAATTTTACCGCCCACTAGACCCGGTTCACCTATATCTAGCATTCTTATGGCTTTCTGTAAAGTTTCCTCAAACGACCTCCCTATGCTCATTACTTCTCCTACACTTTTCATTTCTGATGCTAGAGATTGTTCCACGTTCTCGAACTTATCCAAATCCCATCTGGGTATCTTTATTACTAGGTAATCCAAACTCGGCTCAAAACAAGCACAAGTAGACCCGGATACTTTGTTAAGAACCTCGTATAAGTCGTATCCCAATGCTAATTTAGCTGAGACATAAGCTAACGGGTATCCGGTAGCTTTGCTTGCTAAGGCACTCGACCTTGACATTCTTGGATTTGTTTCAATTACATAATAATTGTAACCTTTAGGATCAAGGGCAAACTGTACGTTACACTCTCCTACTAGATCTATGGACTTAGCTACGTCTATTGCCATGCTTCTCATATCTTGGAACTCTTTGTTGTCTAACGTCTGACAAGGTGCAATTACTGTAGACTCTCCAGTATGAACACCCATTGGATCGAGGTTCTCTATACAAGCTATTACGGCTGAGTTACCGTGTTTATCCCTCATGACCTCGTATTCTAGCTCTATCCAGTGGTGGAGGTATTTCTCGATTAAGACTTCGTGAATGTAACTTTGACTTAACGCTCTACCTATATCTCTCTTTAAATCCTCTTCATTCCATGCTACTGTTGAACCTCTACCTCCTAAATTGAAGCTAACTCTTACCATTACTGGATAACCTATTTGTCGAGCCTTTTCCAGTGCCTCTTCTTCACTTCTAGCTGAAAGACTTGGAGGAACCGGTATCCCTACTTCTATCATTGTTTCCCTGAACTTTTCTCTACTTAGAGCCCTCTCAATTCCTTCGATGGGAGTTCCAAGTACTTTAACACCGTATTTATGAAGAACTCCTTTCTTATAGAGGTCTACACCAACGTTGAGAGCAGTCTGTCCTCCAAAGCCTATCATTATAGCATCAGGTCTTTCCTTCTCAATTACTTTTTCTACAGCCCACCACGTCACCGGTAACAAGTAAAGCTTGTCTGCGAACTTATAGCTCGTTTGGACTGTTGCTACGTTGGAATTTATAAGGATTGTAGTTATTCCTTCCTCTTTCAATGCCTTTAACGCCTGACTGCCTGAGTAGTCAAACTCTGCCGCTTCCGCTATTTTAATAGGACCTGAACCTACTACTAGGACTTTCTTTAGGGACTCATGCATTTTTAACCACCATTTTCTTGAATTTATCAAATACCCACGTTACATCCCAAGGTCCGGGTCTAGCTTCGGGGTGGAATTGGGTAGTGATTATGGGTAATTTCTCGTGAATCCAACCTTCAACTGTGCCGTCATCTGGGTTATAGAACCAGAGTTTTGTATTAGGAGGTAAATCCTCTTTTGACAATATGCCATATCCGTGGTTGTGGGTTGTAATATAACATCTATTTGACGTAGTATCTATAACAGGTTTGTTCACTGCCCTATGACCGAACTTCATTTTCTTAACTTTTCCGCCTAGGGCTATAGTGGCTATTTGATGACCAAGACATATACCTAATATAGGAAGTTTGTATTCTGTTACTTCTCTGAAATTTTGGGCTAGGTCTTTAAGTAAATTCGGATTACCTGGCCCGTTCCCGAACACTATTCCCTTAGGGTCAAAGTCCATTAATTTATTAACGGAATAATTACAAGGAACTCTTACAATGGTAAAACCTCTCTGGTATAGCTGGTACAATATACCATGTTTTATACCACAATCAACTAACACTATAGTCTCTTCCGAATTCCCTTGGTGTATAATAGGGGCTTTAGGTGAAGTATATTGTGTGAAGTCTATTTCATCGTACTTTTTCTCAAGGTACTTTTTAACGTTGACATCATCAAAGTCGATCCCAGAAGCTAATACGCCCATCATTACACCAAACGACCTCACTTTCTTCACTATAGCTCTAGTATCAACATCTTGTAATCCTGGTACTCCTTCTTTTTTTAACCACGAATCCAAGGTCATTGCTGAGTTCCATTTGAAAGGTTCCGTATGCTCCGCAATTACCACACCTTCTACCTGAATTACTTCAGACTCAAAATTGGTCAAAATACCATTTACGGTTCGTTTCTCTGGAATTCCGTAATTTCCTATTAACGGATGCGTAAAGACTAGGATTTGCCCTCTGTAGGAAGGATCTGTGAGACTGTCTGGATAACCATTCATAGCTGTAGTGAAAACTATTTCCCCAGCTCTGATTCCCTTAGCTCCGAATCCTTTCCCTTTAATTAGTGTTCCATCCTCTAGATACAGAAAACCTATTTCTTCATTGTAAAATGTCATCTTCTATCACCTTTAATTCCGAAATTTTATCTATAAATTGTAATTTATATTCTCTGAAATTGTTCCATTTTTGCTCTATGTTCTCTTTTTTCAACTCTATCTCTGTTTTTATTAATTCTGGATTTGGAGAACCTATTACAGCCTTTTTTTCTATAGAACTTTTTAATGAAATTTCGGACTGAAAAGTGCCCGCTCTAATCTTGTTAGCAACCTCCATATAAGCTTTTCTGTAAGGTACTCCAGTAAGAGCTAAGTCCTCCGCTACATCTGTCGCCGTAATACTTTTATCGTCAAATTTCCCTGTAACTTCCATTTTCTCTAAAACGTCTTTAATGACGTAGATACTCGGAATCACATGCTTTACGCACTCCCAATAGTGTCTGTTAAGTTCTTGTAAGTCCAAATTGTATCCTGAAGGTAAGGCTTTATATATTGTAACAAGTGAGGAAAGATGTCCGAAACACTCCCCAGCCTTCGTCCTCAGAATTTCCATGGTTACTGCGTTCCTCTTCTGGGGCATTAGGCTACTGGTGCTTACATGAGAATCTGGTAATTTTATTATTCCAACAAAGGAGGAGGAGAGTAATATTAAGTCCTCTGCAATTCTGCTAAATATCAACATTAACAGAGTCAAAGACGAGATTGCAGAGATTATATCGAGCCTCGAGGCGGTAGCTGATATAGTGTTATAAACTAGACCTTCAAAACCTAGCATTTCAGCCTCTCTTTTTCTATTGAGTTTCACATTAGTACCAACTATTGCACCACTTCCTAAGGGACTTCTGTTAACAAGTCTTAACGAGGTAAAAAGTTGATCCCAAACAGAATCCAACTCCTCATCTACGTAAAGCAAATAGTGGGCTAGAGAAGTGGGTTGAGCCGGTTGAAAGTGAGTGTAAACTGGGATAATTACCTCAGTAGTTTTCTCAGCTCTTTCTAAAACAGAGATACGAAGTGAGTACAACGCCTCAAAAACGTTTACCAAGTAGTCCCTCATTTTAAGCCTTAATGCCGTGGATACGTGATCGTTTCTACTTCTTCCTAAGCCAACCCAACCCCCTTCCTCACCAACTAATTTTATTATATAGTCTTCCATTGCTTCGTGAATATCTTCATAGTTTCCCGTGTACTCCCTAAAGGAGTTTATTGCTTGAAGGATTTTCTTTGCCGTGTCCTTTTTAATATATCCAGAAAGGTAAAGCTCAATTACATGAGCCTTCATTACCGTCTTTACTTCTTCTAATATCTCTCTGTCACTCTCGTTAGAGGAGGTATAAGAAACAACGAAGTCCTTATCCGTTCCCCACTTTCTATATAACACGTTAATCACTCCTTACTTCTCTCGTGAGAAGTGAATGCATACCGAATATCTCAATGAAACCTCTTGCCATCTCATCCGTGGGGTACCATCCTTTATTATAACTTGCTACCTTCTCCGAGAACGGCGAATATTTAGGCTTCCTTCCGAGTATCCTCATTCCATTACCGTCAATCTCTACTTGGACTTCACCCGTAATCCACTTGTTTAAGTTATCTCCAGCTAACTCTAGGGTTTCCCTCAGAGGCTCGTACCAGAGACCTTGATATACCAAGTCCGACCATTGAGAGTCGATTAGCTTCTTAAATCTCAGCTCTAGGGGGGAGTATGTTGACTTCTCTAAGTCTTTATGTGAGTATATTAACACTAATGCAGCTGGAGCTTCGTAAACTTCTCTAGACTTAAAGCCTACAACCCTATTCTCGAGGTGTTCAACCCTCCCGAAGCCTCTTGAACCTGCTAGTTCGTTAAGTATCTGAACTAATTTTACGAAATCCATTTTCTCGTTATTAACTGATACCGGTATACCTTTATCAAACTCAATAACGAGTTTCAGCTTTTCGTTAGTTTTTCTTTTCGTCCATTCAAAAGCATCTTCAGGTACTTCTACGGATGGGTCTGAAATTATATCTCCTTCTATACTTCTCCCCCACAAGTTTTCATCGATACTGTATTTACTACTCTCTGATTTAACCGGAATTCCCTTCTCTTTGGCGTACTGTAATTCAGTCTCCCTCGTCATTTTCCATATCCTTGCAGGAGCAATAATCTTGGCTTCGGGATAAAGGGCTTTAACTGCTAAATCAAACCTAACCTGATCGTTGCCCTTTGAAGTGGAACCGTGGGCTACAGCGTCTGCTTCTTCTTTTTTAGCTATCTCAACAACCTTTTGAGCGATGAGCGGTCTGGCTAGTGCTGTCGCTAAGGGGTAAACGTCCTCATAAAGTCCGTTCATCTTAACGGCATAAGAAAGAAACTTATCGGCGAACTCCTTTTTCGCGTCAATTGTATAGTGCTTCTCTGCCCCAGCTTTATATGCTCTTTTTTCTATATCTTCAAAATTATCTTTTTGCCCTACATCTACTGTGACTGTTATAACGGTAGCGTTGAAGGTTTCCTTTAGCCATTTTATGGCAACTGTTGTGTCAAGACCTCCTGAGTATGCAAGGACTGTTTTCATTTCCGTGTTTACAGAGAAAATTTAATATTTAAGATATGGTCATCATCAGAAAAACGAATTCTCTAGGTAGGGAATGTTGAAGGAGTCCTTTAGCCCTTCTTTTTGTGTACATAATAATCAAGTGCTTGCCTAAGAAAATCAGTTCTACTTTCTAATCCCAGTTCTTCAATGTACTTATCAATCTTTGAAACAATTTCCTCTCTGAGTCTAACACTTACAACTTTCTTCATGATCTCAATAAAAAATGGTCATGCCATCTTATAAGAGTAATGACTGAAAAATATACCATAAAAAGCGATTAATTAGAGTAAAAAGTTTTAACTTACTGAAGTAAGTATTACGGCGTTCTTGGCTTTCTTGTATTCCTCTAGCCTTTCTGTCATAGTTTTAATGGTAACTGTAAGTATATCTTTATGATATTTTCTAACATGTTCCTCAGCATCTTCCTTAGGAACTGAGATATCACATATAGTACACGTATAAAGTTCATCCTCTCCCTTTTTAATTATCGGTTTAATGTCCTTTGAGATTTCCTTAATAATCGGAATAATCTTCTTAGCCCTTGCTTCACTACCACTCTTTTCAATAATCCTCTGAGCGTAACCCCTAAGCTGATGTTTTGATATCTGATATTCATAGGCAACTGACGCTGGACCTTCCCCCTTCACTAGGTATTTCTCTAGAGCATCTATTATGTAGTCGCTACCTCCTAGTATTTTTAATGCTATATAATTAATTAGAGATTTTGTATCCATCTGTTTCATATATAGTCACTAGACACCTTTATTATCGCCAGAGTTTAAAAGGAATACTGTTACTTTTCATAGATTTAGAACTTGACCCTTATAAGTAGTTATTTTAATACCTTCTCCTTCTTCTACTTTTCCCAATTCTATTACTTTCTCTTTTCCTTCTAAAGTCCTTATTATCTCCTCTACATTTTCCTTAGATACGAATAGAACCATGCCGACTCCCATATTGAATACTTTATGCATCTCTTCATGTGAAACCCCACTATTTTCTATAACTTTAAACACTTCAGGTGGATCTGGAAGTCGTATAGAAATGCGGTAATTTGTTATCCTCCTAAGTTTAGTGAAGGAACCGCCAGTGATATGGGCAGCAGCTTTAATTTTGTCTAAGACAGACAAAACAGAGTTTGAGTAAATCTTTGTGGGTTTTAATAGCTCATCAGCCCATTTTTCTAATCTAACTTTGCCTTCGTCTATAAGTTTTCTCACTAAGGAGTATCCGTTAGAATGAATTCCGTTACTTGCAAGACCCAAAATTACGTCACCAGGCTTGACATCCTGACCGGTCTTGAGTTTATCTGCAACTCCCACCACGGAGCAAGACAAATCATAGCCAGTTATAACCCCAGGCATAATAGCGGTCTCACCGCCAACAATAATAGCCTGTGACTCCTCAGCTCCATGTTTTAGGCCTCTCACAACTTTCTCCACTACATCGTCCATAGGTTTCTCTAACGCTAGATAATCAACCAAAGCGATTGGCTTAGCCCCTACACAAGCAATATCATTAACATTCATTGCTACACAATCTACGCCAGTAGGCTCGATAATCCCTGTCTTTAAGGCTAACAGTGTCTTAGTACCTACTCCGTCGACATGCATTACGATATACTTATCTCCTAATTTAACAGCTCCAGCGTAATGGCCTATTTTTATTGGAAGGTTAGAAGAAGAGAGGTAAGAAGAAATAAAAGAGTGGTAACTTCGTAACTTGTTCAAATCCACACCAGATTTAGAATATTCGCTCACCAAAGACCACCGTTAGGAGACCAATCCGCAGATATTCCCAGCATACCGTTCTTTTCCCTCGATTTGTAAGTATACCTCACTATCTCAGCCTTCTCCACTTGAGCTTCTAAAGTGTTCCCTATGTCATGCCTATAAATCAGCTTCGTATCGGAACTAACCAGAGAGAAGCACTGATCTAATTTATTACTTGCATTGATAAAATCATCTATAACAACTATCTCTATCGCTCTTGAACCCTTGGTCACTAAGGACATCCCCTCTAAAGCTACAGAACCAAAGTAAACATTACAGCCCAATTCTCTCGTCTTAGGTAGATCTAAGGAGATCTTGTGGCCCGAAGCCATTTTCTTGTCTAAAGGATAGCCTAAGGGAGCTACAGCCCTAACTATCGAAGGCTTCTCTTCAACCTCTAGCTTTGCTTTGCTCAAGTGCCTTGTAGCAGTTAACTCGAGGATCTCACCGAAATCAGATCTAATTCTAGGGATTATTGCTGAAGCCTCTGGGTCTCCTAGTCTCGAATAATACTCGATTATGGTTGGTCCCCACAGACCTGTCAACATCATCTGACCAGATAATACGCCTATATAGTCCATTCTGGTTTCCTTCCTTATGGCTTCTGCAGTCAGCTTTACTATCTCTAAAGATTTCTCGTACTCTTCCTCGTTTATGAACGGTAATAAGAAACCAGGGCCTGATATAGAGCCCATTCCACCCGTCTCTGGACCTATACCGTCTTCGTATGCGTTCTTATAATCCTGAGCTAGAGGCAGAGGCAAGTATGAATATCCATCGGTTAATACGTGGAGGGTATACTCAGGTCCGTCAACTTTCTCTTCAATGATAAGTTTAACATCATCCTTAACTAAACCTGCTATGTTATTTACACCCTTACTCAAGGCATTTCTCTTTTCCTCGCTTAGATAAGCTTGAAGATCCGCAACGACCTTCACTCCCTTTCCCCCTACTTGCTCCGATGGTTTTATTGCTATCGAGCCTCCAAATTCTAAGATAAATTTAGACGCTTCAGCGAGGTTATTAAACGCCTTAAACCTAAGCCTACCGGGGATGTTGTATTTCCACATTAACTGCCTCATCCATACTTTAGACTTCTCTATCATAGCCCCCTCTTTATTAGGACCAACTACCGGGATTCCTTCCTCTCTAAAAGCGTTTGCAACACCTTCAAAGAGTGGATCTTCCGGACCTATAACTCCAAAGTCCGGATTAACCTCCTTTATAACTCTCTTAACATCCTCAACGGATAGAATATCCCCAGTATAATACTTACCGCCAGTCTTTGCTACAACTTCTTTTATACCTGGATTTACGTAACTGGACATTGCATATACATTATAACCTCTGTTGGATTTGCCCAGTGAATCTGCTAACGCGTTCTCCCTAGCTCCGTCTCCTATCAGAAGTACTTTCATGCTCTCACACCTCCTTGGGATAAGACTTAGTCATACATCCTATACATAAGGATCTATGACCAATGACCTTATACAAGCCTTCTAAGCTTAACCAGTAAATGGAGTCTGCTCCTATTACTTTTGATATTTCCTCATCTGACAGGTTAGCAGCAATCAAGTCTTTTTCTTCAGGAACTTCCATTCCGTAAGGACAGTAAGAAATTAACTTAGGGCTACCGATCAGCACATGAACTTCTTTAGCTCCCAAAGATCTTAAGCTAAAGATGGTGTTCTTTAGGGTTCTTCCAGTCACCATTGAATCGTCAACAAGGATTACTCTCTTCCCCTTTACAGAAGCCTTTATTGGGTTAAGCTTTAGCTGAACTCCGATTACTTTAAGGAAGTCATCTGAGGCAAGCATAGTCCTTATAGGGCTACCAGTCCTCGTAAAGCCGAGAGTGAAGGGGATTCCAGTCTTTCTAGAATATCCTATCGCATAAGGAATTGCAGTGTCTGGAACTCCTATAACCACATCGGCATCTATCCTTTTTTCCTCGGCTAATTGCTCTCCTATTTTAACTCTAATGTCGTATATATCTAACCCGAATACGTGGCTATCTATCCTGCTCTGGTATATTATGTCAATGGAACAATACCTAGGTTTAGGATCTTTTATTCTAGAATATGATACATTATAAGTGTCTATGTAAACCATTTCGCCCGGCTGGATTTCTCTCTTGAACTCCCCTCCTATCACGGAAATTCCAGAGGTCTCTGAAGATAGTATTGCCAAATCGAAACCGAAACCCCCTATTTCCAAGGGTTTCACTCCGCTCTCGTCTCTGTAACCGATCATCCTGCCGTCCTTGGTAAGGAATATCATTGAAAAAACCCCTTTACTTGCTTGTAATCCTTTCTCCGGGTCTGTGTAAACGCTTTTAAGCAAACCCTCTACATCTCTGACAACGCCGTCTATAACAGCAACACCGTAATCGGTCACTAAGGGATATCCTTGTTTAGTCCCATTATAAGCTACCCCGGCCCACCCTTCTAGACCTTTAACTTCTAGATCCTCCGGAGCCACGTTACTGGTAATGGTTGAAAAGCCCTTGTCGTTAAGAGTCGATATACCGCTGTAGGAATAACCCCTATGCTGGAGCCCTATTGAACCGTAGTATAAGAACTTACTTATGTTCCATATCTTATCAAACGCATATATACCTAATATACCTCCCATTTTTTCACCTCTTAAACACGGATTCCAGTTGGGACATATCGTACGAGAATTTAAGGGGATATACCCCAGAAAAACACGCGTGACATAAGTCTTTCCTACCTATCGCACTTATCATCTCCTCAATAGTGAGGTACTCTACACTATCTGCACCTATTTCACTTGCTATTTCTTTTTCCGTCTTGCCATAAGCTATTAGCTCACGTGATGTTGGGAAATCGATCCCCATATAGCAAGGATAACGTATTTTAGGGGAGCCGACTCTTACGTGAACCCCCCTTGCCCCGTTATCCCTCATCAATTTAACGATACGCTTCATCGTATTCCCTCTCACAATGGAGTCGTCGATCAACACAATCCTTTTGCCTTGAATGACGTCCTTAACTACCCCAAACTTATCCTCAAGAACGCTTTCCCTCTTATCTTGTGTAGGCATTATGAAAGACCTCTTAGCGATCATACTCCTTACTAATGCCAACTCTAAAGGAATCTTAGACTTTCTTGAATACCCTACGGCTATTGGGATAGAGGACTCCGGAACTGGGACAACTATGTCAGCATCCACGTAGTGTTTCTCGGCAAGAATTTCACCAAGCCTGACTCTTGCTGAGTAAACGGAAACTCCGTCAATCACAGAGTCAGATCTGGCGAAGTAAATGTACTCAAAGGAGCAGAAAGACACCAAGCTAGAAGCTATGATTTCGCTTTCGATATTTCCGTTCTTATCCACATAAACCATCTCTCCTGGTTTAACATCTCTTATTATACTCCCTCCTAATTGTCTGATGGCAGAGTCCTCGGACGCAATCACATAATTTTCTCCTATCTTACCTATAACTAGAGGCCTAAAGCCCTTGGGGTCCCTGAAGCCTATTAACTCTCCGTCTGAGGTTAATATAACTATAGAGTATGCACCGTCGGCAATGTCTGCAAGTTTCCTTATCCCTGCCTTAATATCCTCACTCCCACTTAATACCTTAAGTATGAATTCCGTATCCGTATTAGTGCCAAACTTGTAATAATTAGGAATAGTGCCGTTAAATGCTAAGGATATCTTTCCGTTGCTGAGGGGTTGTGCCTCGTCTATCGTCCCCTTTCCGGTAGTAGAATACCTTACATGACCTATGGACAAGCTAGAGGATTTAAGAAATATGGGATCTATCGCGTCCTCAACTAAACCCATGCCTTTTAAGGTCTTAATGCCTCCGTCGATATAGGAAATACCGGCAGATTCCTGACCCCTATGTTGTAATAGCTTGAGCACTTCGTATACAATAAACGTAGCCTTATTATCCTTACTCCACACTCCAACTACTCCGCAATGCTCCTTAATCATTCTCGATCACCTTGTAGAGATAATGATGATAATTTTCAACCTCCCGCGATAGATCTAAGGGCTTTCCGTCTATCTTAAGTATATGTGATTCGGAATTGACTTTACCGATTATTGACGCTACGACCCCCTTCTTATTCCTGATGAACCATTCTGGGTCATCAGTTAACACCACGAATCTACCGCTGGATTCAGAGAAGAGTTTCACAAGTAAATCGTCTCCTGCATCAGTCTTTATCTGTCTGGTTTGAATCTCTAACCCGAAGTCCTTTATAAGGATAGGAAATAACGCTGTTACTAATCCTCCTCTACCCACATCTTTCGCGAACTTAACTTTACCCTCATTTATCCCTTGGATGATCAACTCACTTGCTAATAGATCCTCGTTTAGCCTTACCTTAGGAACATCCCCAAAACTACCATAAAGTTTAGTCAAGGAGGTACCGCGTAATTCGTTTCTCGTTAATCCCAGCATCACGACACTTAAACCATTCTCTACCGAGGGTCTAAGGAATTTGTTTTCAACTAGCCCAGCCATTACAACGAGCGGTGTAGGCTTTATCGGTTTACCCTCTTTGTTTACATTGTGGAAAGAAACTTTGCCGCCTACTACTGGTGTATTAAAGAACTTCGCAGCCTCTGCAATACCTCTTAAAGCTTCTACGAATGTGTAGTAAACCTCCGGCTTTCTGGGGTCACCGAATTGAAGGTGGTCTACAATCCCTATTCCTTTAGCTCCTACTGTGGCTAAGTTCCTATAAGTTTCTGCTACTATGTATTTACCGCACTCATAAGCGTCCTCTTCACATAAATCTGGATTCGCGTCTCCCTTCACAGCCAACAATTTCTGGTTCGGTAAGACTATTACTGACGCATCAGCTTCCCCCGGCTTTATTACTGTCGAGGTACCTACTTCGTAGTCGAACTGGGAGTAAGCCCATTCCTTACTTACGAAATCGGGATGAATCAGCATCTTTCTTATAGCTTCTTCTATGTTAATTTCTGGTCTCTCCTTAACTTGTTTTGTAGGTCTCTTTACATCCCACATGAAAAGGGGTGGGGAAAGAAGTAAATTAGAAGGCAACTTTACGACGTCTTTACCCTTATACCGAAACCTAACTATACTATCTTCTGTAAAGTAGCCTATTTCCGCGCATGGATATTCATAATACTCAAACTCTTTACATACTTCCTTTACCTTTTCTTCCTTTACAGCAAACAGCATTCTTTCCTGAGTCTCCGAGACGAGAATTTCTTCAGGAGTTAAATCAGAAACTCTTAACGGGACTTTGTCGAGATCTACTACGGCACCGAGCCCGTTAGCCATTTCGGTGACCCCGACTACTAGTCCTCCACCTCCTAAATCCTTAATGGCATCAACCTTATCTGCTACAGCCAGAGTAACGTCGAGTACTATCTTGCCCGCAAAGGGGTCAGCAATTTGAACAGCACCTATCTCATTCTCTCCGCTTAGCTTCCTAGACGCAAAAGATGCTCCTCCTAAACCGTCCAGGCCAGTAAGACCGACTATAACAATCCTGAGCCCAGGTTGTTTTGCTATACTGGGAACTATTTTATCCTTTCTTACGATACCTATACCTGCAACATCTACTAGAGGGTTATCATCGTAAGTTTCGTCAAAAGACAGTTCACCGCCTACTACTGGAACGCCAATACTATTACCGTAAAATCCTATACCCTTAATAATGTTCTTCAGGAGCCATTTGTTCCTGTCTTTATTTAGGTTACCGACTCTAATCATATCCAATAAGGCTATAGGAACAGCACCCTTACTTATAATGTCCCTAATAATGCCCCCTACTCCGGTAGCAGCACCATTAAAGGGGTCAATTGCTGAAGGGTGATTGTGACTCTCCAGTTTTAATACGATTGCCCAGCCATCACCTACGTCCAATGCTCCAGCATCTTGCCAGTCCTCTATTCCCATCACTACTCTTTCCCCAGTACTCGGAAAGCTCCTCAGATAAACCTTAGACGACTTGTAAGAGCAATGCTCAGACCACAATGCGTCTATTGTAGCCCATTCAGCCTCAGTAGGTTCCCTGCCCAACTTTTTCCTTACTAGTTCCATCTCGTAAGCTGAAAGACTCAACCTCACCATTTTCTCAACCCCCTAAACAATAATAACCCGTCCGTAACACCGTCAGGGGAAGTCAACTTGAAAGAAGCCCTCTCAGGATGGGGCATCATCCCAATTACATTTCCTTCCTCATTAGCTACAGAGGCTATATTAAAAAGAGAACCGTTTGGATTGTACTTCTCGTCCACAGTACCGTCTTGACCTGCATAATAGAGTACTGCAAGTCTTTTAGCCCTTTCCGGATCGGTGTGATAGTACCTTCCCTCAGTATGGGCTATGGGCATTTTAATGATATCTTTCTCGAAACCTTTAGTCAGGACAGTGTCTTTCCTTCCTACCTTCAAATAAACCCATTTGCTAATGAACCTCAAATTCAGGTTAGGCAACAAAGCACCTTCAAGCAATCCACCTTCTACTAAAATCTGGAAGCCGTTACAAATTCCTATGACGACTTTCCCCTCGTCAGCCATTTGCTTGACTTTTTTCATTGTCTCCGTGCTAGCCGCTATACTACCCGCCCTAAGATAATCACCGAAGCTAAACCCCCCTGGTAGAACTACAGCCTTATATTTATCGGGATCGAAATCCTTAAATTTCACTATTTCCGCATCAACTGAAGCCTCGAGAAGTGCTTTATAAACATCAACTTCACAAGTAGTCCCGGGGAATTTAATAATCGCCGTCTTCGTCCCTATTCACCCTTACAATTATCTTGTGGACTATAGGATTGTACAACCTACCTTCCTCTGCAATTCTCTTTACCGTCTTTTCAGCATCTTCTGGACTGGAAGATTCAACGTTAAAAAGAATGTATTTGCCAGCTCTAGTACTATTTACGTTTTTACTGATCTTTTCTACGACATATTTCTGTATCGTTTCTCCTTCTGGATCCCTTATCCCATCCTTATTAAGTATTATTAGCTCAACCTTGTAGATCACTCATTTCCACCTCTTCACGACGTTATTCTCTTGAAGAACTCCTCGTAACTCCTCTTTACGGTCTCCAGATCGGCTCCTTTCCTATATAGATCCTTATCGAGAATTCTTAGGGTATCTTTTTCCCTGATTCTCATAGAGTCTAACGTAATTTCGTCTCCTATAACGAGCTTGTCACCAAGCCTCCCGAACTCCAGTTTAAAGTCATAAAGTAGTAGCCCCTTTTCGAGAAATAACTTATACAGCACGTTATTTACTTGCTTCATTACTTCCTCTACTTGTTCAGCCTCCTTTCTCGTAAACAGCTTAAAGTATTCCATGTGAGAGTAGTTAAGTAAAGGATCGTGCCTTTCATCGTCTTTTAGGAAGAACTCCACTATCGGAGGGTTGAACTTTTCGCCCTCTTTTATAGGAAGCCTTTTCACAATACTTCCGGTGGCTATATTCCTCAAGACGACTTCTACTGGAACCATGCTTAACTTTTTCACTATCATAGTCCTTTCATCATACATTCCTACATAGTGGGTCTCTATCCCCTTAGACTCTAGAAGTCTGAAGAGGAAAGCTGATGTCTGAGCGTTTAATACCCCTTTTCCCGGCATTTCATCCTTTCTAGCTCCGTCTCCGGCCGTTATGGAGTCCTTGAAGTAAAGAAGGTAATGATCTTTATCGTAATCATATACTATTTTCGTTTTACCTTCTGCGACCTTTGTAAAATCCATAATCGTGATTTACACACGCGGTATAAAAAACTATTGTAAATGAAGGAAGAGTATTTACTTAACCAAGTAAAAGACAGTATTTTATTTTAAGCCTACAGCTAAATACTGGCCATGAGCGAGATAACTATCGACGATTTCGCAAAGTTAGATTTAAGAGTAGGGATTGTAAAAAGCGCTGAGCATATAGAGGGGACAAAGCTCCTGAAACTCATGGTAGATTTGGGAACGGAAACTAGACAGATAATAAGCGGAATTGCAGAATTTTACAGACCAGAAGAATTAGTGGGGAAGAGAGTAATCTTAATTGCTAATTTGAAACCAAGAAAAATAAGGGGCTTTGAAAGTCAGGGAATGATCCTCGCTGCCGGATGTAAAGAAGATGAGGAGAAAGGAATAAAACCGAGAATTATAACAGTAGATGGGGAAGTACCCGCAGGAACAAAAGTATGTTGAACCCCTTCGAGAAAGTAAAAATACCTCCAGAAGTTGAGGACTTTATAAAGTCTTACCTAAACAAGATACCTTCTATTGGTGGAAACACTCCTAAAGATAGAGAATTAAGGAGAGTGAAATCGTTAGAGGATTCTTTATCGAGATACAGCGAATTTGTGAGCACGTTCCCAAAAGTAGATGAGCTCCACCCTTTCTATCAAGAAATGGTGAGAATAGTAGCTGGAGACGTCGATAAACTTAAGATGTGTTTAAGCGCAATTAACAGAGCAGTAATTCTGTCTAGAAAGATAACGAGACAGTATATGGGATTAATAAGGAAGAGCCAAGATGAAGAAGCAAATAAGCTTATGAGACAGTGTGTAGGAAGGATAAACTCGATTCTAAGGAAAAGAAGTGAATGTGTTAGCTGGACTATACAAGTGGCAAAATCGTTGAAGAAATTCAAAGCAATAGATCCCTCATTACCTACAATTGTCATAGCTGGAGCCCCTAACGTGGGTAAGAGCACGTTAGTAGGGAAAATATCAAGTGCTAAACCGGAAGTCGCATCATATCCTTTTACTACTAAGGAAATACACGTAGGACATATAGACTTAGGGTTTTTTAAAGCCCAAGTTATAGATACACCAGGGATATTAGACAGACCTATGGCTAAAAGAAACAAGATCGAGTTACAAGCAATTAATGCGATCAAAAATCTGGATGGTATAATTCTTTTCATTTTCGATGTATCTAAAACCTCATTATACAGCGCGAAAGAACAGTTAGACTTGTACGAAGAGGTAAGAGAGTTAGGAAAGAGGGTAATACCCGTACTAAATAAGATCGATGATAAAGACGAAAAATTATACGAAGAGATAAAAACTAAAGTCAATCCTGAATTCGAGATTAGTGCTGAAAAAGGGGACGGCATAAATGAACTTTTAAATTATGTAATATCCTTAATGAAACGTGAGATCGGAAGTAAAGTACTGGATAAGTGAGATTTTTCAGTCCATTCAGGGAGAAGGAGAGGTAATTGGTACCCCCTCAAACTTTATCAGGCTTGCTGGTTGTCACTTAAGATGTATATGGTGTGATACGAAGTACTCTTGGTTTAAATATGAAGGAAAGGAAATGACACTGGATGACATTTTGTCTCAGCTAAACAGAAATTTACCGTTAACTACAATAACGGGGGGAGAACCGCTTCTCCAGAACATTATACCTCTTGTTACGGCGATTAAACTACAGCTAAAGCAGAAAGTCTTGATTGAAACCAGCGGAACTATTAGACCACCGAAAAAACTTGTGGAACTCGTAGACATCTTCTCTGTATCACCTAAACTCAGTAACGCAGGTTACAAGTTTAACTATAATTTTATTGAGGATAAATGGCCGACCTATTACAAATTCGTGATAGTCAACCCAGAAAAAGACCTCAAGGAAGTAGCTGAATTCGTCAGAAGGAATAACATAAACCCCGAAAAAGTCATCCTACAACCTGACGGTAGGGTGAATAATTACGAGGAATCCTTAAGGAGACTGGTCGATGCCGTAATGGAGTTCGGTCTCCCTTTTAGAGTTCTCCCTCAGCTCCATAGACTCATTAGATATAGATGACTCAACACTTTCCTTTAATTTCCTAAGTTTTTCCTTACCCTTACGTAATACCTCTAATGAAATGGATACTAACTCTTCCAGCTCTTTCTGGCCTAAAGAAGGTGAGAGGTAATGAACCATCTTTACTCCAGTTCTTAACTCGACCAGAAATCCTTTATTATTTGAGGTTAGAATACCACTGTGCTTGAACCCTGCACCTCTAGCTATCTTCAATAACTCCCACGCTTCTTCCTTATCTTTAGTATACACGTGTAGGATTGGACCTTGCACAATCAACCAGAGCCTTCTAACATAACCCTTAGATATTGTGTCTTTTAAATCTTCCAAACTAAAGGTAATATGATTCTTATAAACTACAGTGGAATCTTTTCTCTCCCACGGTAAATACGAGTCTATAATGGAAACCCTACCGCTACAGCTACTCTGTGTATATGCCTTTTGCCTTTTAAAGAACACCTCTAATACTTCGAATATGTCTGGATCTAGGTACCCAATCTCCTTGTCTCTCAGAATTCTCTCCCATGCTTTCTTTTTATAATCTTCCCAGTTTTCCACGACACTTTTTACTCTTAATGACCTAAAAAGTATTAATGAATAGGGTAGTTGAAAAATTTCTAAGGGCTGAGGAATCCATCATTTTTCTTTCCACAGATGAAATCTCAATAAACGACCTATACGACGATATTCCTATAGGAGTCAGAGTAGTTGTTGTGAACAATAAGAACGGTAGAAAGAGAGTGATGGATTTAGGTTTACTAAGCTTCATCATGAAGAATTGTGAAAACGGAAGATATTTTGTTGAGAGATATTTAGACCTTACTAGTTCTTTAGACGACATTCAAGAAGAGTTTAAAGTCTTTACGGAGCTGGAGTACCTTGCTCTTTGTCCCGATGATAAAATAAAGATGTTGGATAAGGACTTACAAAGCGTTTTGCAAAAGCTTAAAACCTATCTTACTAGGAGAATTAAGAAAAATAATGAATTATGATGTAGTGGTAATCGGTGGAGGGATAGGAGGTTTAACTGCGGCGATAAGAAGTTCGGAATTAGGTAAAAAAGTCGCTATAATTGAAAAAGATGAACTCGGAGGAGAGTGTTTAAACAGAGCTTGTATTCCGTCAAAGACCCTAATAGATGCCGTAAAGCTGGTTAGCAAAACTGCAAAATCAAACTGGATTTCGGGAAAGGTAGAGATAGATTACGATAGACTTGGAGTATTCAAAAACGAAATAATAAAGAACGTCAAGAATTCTTTCACTTCAGTCCTCAAGAAGTATAACATCGACGTCATAAAAGGACAAGCCAGTGTAAAAAGGGAAGGGGAAGTAGAGGTTAACGGAAAAGTGATAACCACAGATATGATGGTAATCGCGACGGGTTCAGAGCCTCTTTCTTTAGCAGACTTTCCACTAAACGGGAGGAATGTAGTAGATCCATGGACTGCAATGAACTTACCATCCTTACCTAATGATATAATTATAGTAGGTGGAGGAGTTGCTGGCGTGGAGTTAGCTACCTTGTTCAGGGCTATGAATAAGAACGTTACTATTATAGAGTTAATGCCAAGACTATTGCCCGTTCCAGGGATAGATATTGAAGTTGCAAATGAAGTAAAGAAAAGATTGGAAGAAATAGGTGTTAAGATCTATCTTAACACCAAGTCAAAGATAGTAAAGAGTGATGATAAAGTTGTGTTTACTGCACAAACGCCTTCATCTACAGAAGAAGTCAAGGGAGATTTAGCTGTTATTACTATAGGGAGGAAACCAGTAACTAACGGCATTGATCTAAAGGCTATAAAAGTAGACAGTGACCAAAGAGGCTACATTAAGGTAGACAATAAGGCGAGAACTAGTAATCCAAAAGTTTACGCTGTAGGTGATGTAGCTGGAGTGCCCCTCTCTGCAACGAAGGCATGGAGACAAGGAATTATCGCTGGAGATAATATAGGTGGTAAAAATACAGAAATGCCCAAATACATTCCGTCTTCAATTTTCGCAGATCTCGAAATAGGAGTAGTTGGGCAAACTGCTGAAGAGTTGAAGAAGGCTGGAATAGATGCTCGGGAGATAAAAGTCCTTATGAGGGAGATACCGAGAGCGTGGACACTTAATGAACCTGAGGGATTCCTGAAAGTTTACGTGGACTCTGAAGGAAAGATTCTGGGTGCTAATATGGTAGGTGAGGGGGCTACGGAAGTTATAAATACATTGGCTTTAGCTATGGAGTTATCCCTGAAGTTAAGTGATCTCTATAAAGTACAGTTCTCTCATCCTACTATTTCAGAAGTGATAACCGAGATCTCTCAACGCGGAATTTACGGAGAGATTTATTAATACTATAAACCCTTTTCTAAACCATAGTGAGTGATAAAGAGATCAGGCAAGTCAAAAAGCTTTTCAAATTTCTCTTTTTGTCCTCCAGAGGGGGAAATACTAGACTTAAAATTGTGAAATTACTTGAGAGCTCTCCAATGAATGCCAACCAGATAGCTAAGCTACTCTCTATAGATTATAAAACCGTAACCCATCATCTCGAGGTCTTGATAGATAATCAAATAGTATATAGAGAAGGAGACGGTTATGGGGCATTATATAAGCTTACTTCTTTCTACCGCATGTATGCAAACGTTTTGAATGAGCTTCTTAAGGAGACTAAATCCTCTTAAATGTTTGGGCTCAAATGTGGTATTTGTGAGAAGGAAAAAGACGCTATCAGAGTTACTTGCAGACGTTAAAATCGCAATTAATAAGATCGATTTCTGGGTAAGTAGAATCGATAGTAGAGTTAAAAATTTGGAAAGGCTCTCCCTATCTAATGTAGGTAGGTTCCCCTATCTAAGTAGGGAATATATAAAAGAGGCAGATATAAACAAGAATATAATATCTAGGCTTATCCAGTTGAAAATCATTTTGGAAATCCTTGAGATTAGACTGGAGACCGTGTTAATTCTCGGAGAGGTTCGTGGTTATCTAGCTCCAGTAGTAGAAGCCGTAAAGGTACTTAAGAAGGAAATAGGTTCTTCAATTGAATTTTCTCCCATAATAGACGAGATTTTAGATTCATTAATACCGATTGAAACTACTGAAACCCCCTTTATACAGAATATAACGGAAGAAGCAAACAAAATACTCTCTGAGTCGGAAAGTATTGCTAAACAAGAGGTAAATAAAAAATATAAAGTCTCCGAGGCAAGTATATAGTGAAAATAGACTATGATAAAGCCTATAGTGAGAAAAATACAATTAACTGGCGGTTCCACATATATAATATCCCTACCAAAAAATTGGGTGAAAGAACATTCCTTAAAACCTGGTGATGAGATAGAGATAAGGCAGGACAAACAACTACGATTAATACTTACCCCAAAAAACAGAGAGGGAGACGAGAAAAGAGAGAAAACTATAGGTCTCAACTGTAATAAACCTGATATCTCCTTTGTTATAAGAGAGATAATTGCATATTATATGGCAGGATATTCATTAGTTACAGTATCGTGTAACAGATTTACTGCAGACGATAGAGAGATGATAAAGGACGTAGTAAGAAAAAGGCTTCTTGGGGCTGAAGTTATTGACGAGAATGCTAGTAGTTTAATGATTCAATTTCTAGTTAATGAAAAGGATCTGTCTTTGACTAAGTCCATTAGTAGAGCATTCAACATCTCCTATAATATGTTGAGGGATTCGATGGATGCCTTGTGGGAAGGGGATGAGAAACTCAGTAAAGAAATCTCTGATAGAGATGATGACGTAGATAGGTTTTACTTTTACACTGTAAGACAACTTTCCTTGTCGGTTGAATACTCAGATATTCTCGAGAACGAAGGATATAACTTGACTCAGATAATAAATATATTCTCAGTTGTGAAATCTATAGAGAGGATTTCCGATCACTCAGTAAGGATATTACAACAGCTTCAGACCTTGGAGAGACTTGAGGACAAAAGAGTATATGATCATGGCAAAACTACTGCAGACTTCTATAAGACTTCAGTAAACGCATTCTTCAACAAAGACGGGAATATAGCCCACGACGTAATTAAGAAAGAGTATGACTTGTTGAATTCTAATGCTCTTATAACCCAATCTATTCTCTCCTCTCAACTTGATCCCAAGAAAACAGGGTCTCTACTGATAATCATGGACTCCCTTAGAAGGGCTATAAGATATTCCATCGATATAGCGGAAGCAACAATAGATCTTCTTGCTAAACAATCCGAACCATTTGAAGAGCTAACCGATTAAACCTTGAGTTTTTATAACCGTTTAGAACTTCCTGCAGTGTTTTACTCTTTTTAGTTATCCTTGCCAGTTTCTCCAGCTCGTTCTTATCCTCTAACGTGTAAGCACCTTTTCTGAAAATCAGTAACAAACATTCGTCCGTGGTTACTCCCACCGCTAGGTAATTCTTTATAAATAGGTGAGAAGCTGTTTCGAGATCCCTGTAGGAGAAAACGCAGACGTTAGGATGAGTATGAGTAGAGGCAATAGCTAAGGGATGGGGAATCACTACTCTATCCTCTTCTCCCTCTAACACGAGATAATTGCCATCATCAAGAAGTATATTAATGAACTCTATTTCTGTCTCTCTCGTCTTTGAGGCGTAAGTACTCATTACTTTACTGATAAACTCTATATAGATTTTAGCAAATTCCTCATATAAAGCAAAGTAACTGACTTTCCCTTTACCAATTTCGGTTCCTTCAACACCCCCTTGTGTGTATAATTTCTGAAAGTCCGTTGTAGGCTCTTCCCCCGTATCTTCATGTATTTCTTCGGCTTTGTAAATCAACTTTGCAATCTTTGCAAGTTTTAAACTTAAGTCATTATTTTCTATTTTCTGAAACTTCCTTGCACTCATTAACCCTTACCTCTTGCTTAGCAACTAATTCACGGGTAGTTTTAACAGGGTCAGTCGAGGAATATATACTCCTACCTACGATTTCATAATCGGCACCATTACATAACGCGTCTCCAAACAAAGCTCCCTGAACTCCCACACCTGGTGATATAATCAATTTTTCAGGGAAGTCATACCTGACTACCTTAATCATTTCTGGTTTAGTAGCTCCGACCACAAATCCCTTAGGATTGACGTGTCTAGCAATATCCTTCAAATACGGGTAGAAAGAATCGTTCCAACCTTTATGAGACATAGAAAGAACCAAATATAGTCCCTTACCTTCCTTTGATAAAAAGGATGAGAGAGTGTCAAGAGCTCCTTCGAACCCTATAAAGGAATGAGAGATAAAGGAATCTGAAAAACTAGTCAGCCTACTGACTATCCCAACCATAGTAGAGTCAATATCAGCAAGTTTTAAATCAAAGATCACTTCTTCCCAACCCAACTTATAAACTTCCTTTAGGTACTCCAAGCCTCCATCAAGCAAAGTAATATAGCTAAATTTCACCTTGGGAATATAGTCCCTGATACCTTTAAGTGTCTTAATTGGTAGGACTATATCCAAGGCTAGTATAGTTTTACTCAATATTATTCACCAAATACTCCTTTATAGCTTTCTTATCAGTGTCGTTTATTAAGTCCGAGGAAAGAAGGTAGTTTAGGATATCACTTATTTTATAGACTGAGATCAAATTTACATCTACGTTTTTTAGCTTTTTAGAAGCACCTTCTTGCCTATCTACTATAGCGAGTGAATAATTAACTAATCCGCCGTTCTTCCTCACCTCATCAACGGCCCTTAATATAGACCCCCCAGTAGTTACCACGTCATCAACTATGATAACTTTTTTTCCTTGTACTTCCGCCTCAACCAAACGATCTGTACCGTATCCCTTTTTCTCACTCCTTATATAACCTAAAGGTTTCTGAAGCTTGCATGCTAGAAATGATGCGAATGGAATCCCTCCAGTAGCTATTCCTATTATGATGTCGAAGTCCAGACCTTTTATTATCTCAGTAGCTTTATTCACTACTTCGTTAAATATCTCTGGATAATTAGGTAGTCTCCTGAGGTCTAAATAATATGGACTGACTTTACCAGAGGTGAGTATAAAATTACCTATTAGTAATAATCTTTTTTCCAGAATACTTTTAGCGAATTCCATCCCTTATCGGCTTTATACTTAATCGTAAAAGACTTTAAATAATCTTCCAACAAAGCTAAAACAAGGGCTTTTGTGAAAAGTATAATCTCTTCATATGACTTAACAAGAGAAGATGTAGAAGAGATCTTCAAATTAGCTTCTAAGTTCGTGAAGGAACAAAAAGGTGATTCATTAAGAGGAAAAACCGTAGCTCTAGCCTTCTTCGAGCCTAGTACAAGGACTTACTTGAGCTTTAATAAGGCGGTTATAAACTTGGGAGGAAATGTAATCGGTTTCTCTGGAGCTGAAGGAACTTCAGTAACTAAGGGAGAAAACTTAGCAGATACACTCAGGATGTTAGATAATTACTCTGACGCAATAGTAATACGACACAAATTTGATGGTGCAGCGAAGCTTGCATCTGAGGTTACGGATAAACCGGTAATTAATGCAGGAGACGGTAAACATGAACACCCTACACAAACTCTAATAGACCTTTTCACCGTGTTTAACCACTTCGGAACAACCGATGGTCTAATTTACGGACTACTTGGCGACCTTAAATACGCTAGAACAGTAAATAGCTTCCTAAGAATGCTAACAAGATTTAAGCCAAAAAGCGTGTATTTAATCTCCCCTCCACAACTTAGACCGAGAAATGAATTCTTAGAAGAGTTGAATTATCCCTACAAAATTACCTCAAACGTCTACGATGTCATTGAGGATTTAGACGTGCTCTACGTTACGAGAATACAAAAAGAGAGGTTCTTAGATGAACTTGAATACGAGAGGATCAAGGAGAGCTATATAGTAGACTTAAATTTAGTGAGTAAAATGAAGAAAGATAGTATCATTCTTCACCCATTGCCGAGAGTTAATGAGATCGACAGAAGAGTGGACAAGACAGCACATGCAAAGTATTTTGAACAAGCTTCCTACGGAGTGCCCGTCAGAATGGCTTTACTCGAAAAAATTTTAGGTGAGTAAAATGGAAGAACCTACAAAAAAAGAACTATTAGTAAGTAAAATTAAGAACGGAACGGTTATAGATCACATACCTGCTGGAAGAGCACTCGCAGTATTGAAAGTACTAAAGATAACGGGCTCGGAAGGATTAAGAGTAGCTGTTGTACTTAACGTAGAAAGTAAAAGAATAGGAAAGAAGGATATAGTCAAGATCGAAGACAAGGAAGTAAGTGAAAACGAGGCCAACTTAATTACACTAATAGCTCCTACTGCCACGATTAACATCATAAGGGATTATGAGGTCGTTGAGAAAAAGCAGTTAAAAGTGCCTGAGGTAGTAAAGGGAATTCTGAGGTGTCCTAACCCTCACTGTATAACCAATAACGATATAGAGGCAACATCTGTTTTCAGGACTGTTAAAGTAAAACCGTTGAAAATGAGATGCGAGTATTGCGAGACAGAAATAGATGAAAACGACGTAATTAGACAGATACTGGGCAACCCTCAAACAAAACCGGTGTAACTAATGCTGTTTAATGAGTTGATATATAGCGATGTAATTTCTGTTTCTTATGACAAGATGTTTGAGATAAACAGAGTTTCGGTTAAATACCCTTTCAAACCTAGAGCCGGTCAATACATCAGCATAATTTTTCCAAAAGAATTAGAAATCCCTTTAACCGTAGGTGATTACGATGAGGAAAATAAAGTTTTGACGCTCTTTATTGAAAGTCAGAAACTCATCACCATGATTCAGGGTAAAAAGAAATTATTAATAAAGGGACCTCTCGGTAAGCCGATTAACTTTAGTAAGACCGGAAATGTGATAGGAATTATTAGAAACAAAAAGAATTATCTCGATTTAAGGTACGCGTTAAAAGTACTTAGCGAAAGTGGGTCTAAAGTCAGTATATATTGCTTAGAAAAATGTGATGTCGGAGAATTCGAGACAGTAAAGAGCTTACAAGATAGTAAAGAATATGATTTAATCCTAGCATCCGTTCCTGAATCTGATGTAAAAACTCTCCCTCTAAATGCTCTGGTATACGTGAGATGGGTAAAAATGAACTGTAATTTGGGAGTCTGTGGTGAGTGTAATTATAACGGAATACTACCTTGTGTTGAAGGACCCTTTGTGGAAGTGAGGGAACTTGTGGATCAGAGGTAAAACCTACTATTACGGGGAAATTACCGAGCTGTGTATAAACATAGATAGAAACATAAGAGAGATTAGGAAGAACTGTAAACCAGATATTGAGTTCAGACCCGATGAGCTTATTTTACCCAGCTCTATCGATATTCACGTCCACGTTAGGGGGGGCAGGTTATCATATAAGGAGACGGTAACATCTGCGACCAGTGAAGCTGTTTACGGTGGAGTCGGTACTGTATTTGACATGCCAAACACAATACCGCCAGTAAATACAAAAGAAAGAGTTATAGAGAGATTAAGGGAATTCGATTTATATGCTAGAACAAACTATGGAATATATAGCGGTGTTACAAAGGAATTTGAGGAGGTTGATAAACTGCCTATAGCGGGGTATAAAATATTTCCTGAGGATCTAGAAAAAGAGGAAACTAAATTAATCCTTGAAAAGAGTAAAAAGCTTAAAATACTTCATCCTGAAATACCCCTTGCTCTAACTGTTGACAGAAGGCTCAGAGACAAGTGGATGGAACTTGCGTCACTTTACATGGTAAATGGAAAGATACACATAACACATATAACTAATTTAGAGACGTTGAGGCTCGCAAAAAACTTAGGATTTTCGACTGATATAACACCACACCACATGTTAGTAGAAGGAGAAAAGGATTGCCTAAGTAAGGTAAACCCCCCAATTAGGGATTATAAGACTAGACTGGAATTATTCCTTCTAGGATTACATGAGACGGATGCATTGGCAAGTGATCATGCACCACATACCGAAAGGGAGAAGTCTCTGCCAATCGACCTATGCCCACCTGGAATAGCGACTGTATCTTTCACAACTCCGTTTATTTATACGTTAGTGTTTAAGGGACTCTTAGAATTAGATAGGGCTGTTAAATTACTAGCCGAGAACCCTGCTAAGATCACGGGTATTAAAGCTGGAGAGATAAAGGAGGGGTACTCAGCTACATTTACAATAATCAAAAGGGAGAGTTGGAGATACTCTACTAAATTCAGTAAAGTAACAGAAACCCCTCTAGACCAGTTTCCTTTAGAAGCTAAGGTAACTAACGTTATTGTAGAAGGGAAGCTAGCATATGACGGAGAAACTGTATACCCCATTAAGGGGGTGAACATAATTGCTGAAAGTAGCAGGAATTGAATTTAAAGACCCTTTTATAATAAGCTCTGGCATAGTCCCTCTCGTAGATAAATTTATGAATAAAATTTGCGAAAAATATTCGCCTTCAGCAATAACGATGAAGACGCTAACATTAAACGCATTAGAGCCCCACAAACCTCCTACAGTGATTAAATTAAGTAATGGTTGTTACATGAATGCAATAGGTTTGGGAAACCCGGGGATAGACTCACTGGAGGGGTTTCAGGTTAAATCTGACTGTAATTTAATTCTAAGTATAGGGGGAAACAGTATAGGTGAAATAAAGAAAGTGGTAGAGAGATTCGAAGAGTTGAGAACTACTAACAAGGCTTTAAGAGAGAAAGTGAAGATGATAGAACTGAACCTAAGTAGCCCTAACAGAAAAGGTTACGGTGAATCAACCTCAAAATTTACACTGGACATCACTAAAGAAGTGAGCAGTGTAACTTCACTCCCCGTGTTCGTAAAATTGGGTCCTTGGGACAATACTGTAGAACTGGCAGGAAAAGCCCTTGAAGGGGGAGCTAAAGGAATTACCCTGATAAATACACTTAAGGGGTTAGCTTTAGATAGAGAGGAGTTTAAGCCTATCCTAAGCTACGGTACAGGTGGTATATCAGGGAAGTGCATACATCAGTTAGCTGTGAGGGTTATCCATGACGTGTATAAGGAGTACGATACAGAAATAATCGGGATGGGAGGAGTATTTACGTGGGAAGATGCGTTAGAACTAATCGCTGTTGGAGCGAAGTTAGTGGGTTTAGGAACAGCGATTATCGACAGAGGTTACGAAGTAATTTTGGAGATACGCGAGGGTTTTAACACTTATTTAAAGGAGAAAGGATTAAAGATTGAAGAAGTGATTGGTATAGGTGTGAGAAAGTGAACAGAATACCTATGAAAGGAAGAGACATAGAATCACTACTGTATATGGGCAAGATACAATCGGTAGACGTTGAATATTGTGACGAGGCTAAAAAAGAGGCTAAGGTAATAGCTAAGCTGGTGACGGGAGAGGAGGTAGAGACTGAGTGCATCCCAGTTAGGGCAGCAGGCAAGATAAGTATTGTCATTAAACACTATCTCAAGATGGGCGTAGATAAATTAATAATTCAAGATATAGATATGAAAGAAGTAAGAAACGTAGATACTGAGGGTGGAGAGGAAAATGAAGTTCAGGATAGACAAGATTCCTAAGAACGAGGACGATATAGCTGAAATACAAAGAGAAGTAGAGCAAGAAGAACATCATCACCATCATCATGAACACGGAGAAGAAGACATCATAACACAATTACTTTATTCTTTGCAAAGTTTAGAAAGCAAAGTAAATGAACTCCAATTAGGTAATGAACAGTGTAAGAAGGAAATTTCTACTATCTACAAAGTGCTCAGTAAGTTGGTTTTAGCTTCTTTCACCGAAAATAAAGAGGAAAGAATTAAAATTCTCAGAGACGTGTTAAGCCTACTAGAATGACAGATATATTTTCACCAATACCAATAATTACAGTAAAATTGTTTGCAATTATAGACCCTTTTTCTGTACTACCGTACTTATTAGCGGTTTATGAAGAGGCTGCTAGAGAGGAGAAGATAACGTGGAAATTTGTTGTGAATAAAATAACAGTTGCTATTGGAGTACTTTTAGTTTTGTTTTCAATACTAGGGAAACCCTTACTTGATTTTCTTGGAATATCACCTCAAGCACTGGAAATTGCAGGTGGGATTCTTCTAGTTTACCTGGGTATCGATACTATGGGTGGTTTCCAACAACTCAGATTCGTGAAAAAGTTAGAGGAAGCTCTAATCACTCCAATAGCAACACCACTTCTAGTAGGCCCTGGAACTATGACAGCTTTAATTACGTTATCTGTATCTTATAATCCAGTAACATTAATTTTAAGTAGTATTGTAGTTACACTTTTAGTCTATTTCTCACTCCTTGTAGGACCAATACTAGTAAGAGCATTAGGTGAAACTGGAACAGTTGCTGCGGGCAGATTCACCGCTATAATCATAGCTGCCTTTGGAATACAATTAATACTAGCTGGTATATCTCAGCTCAAGTTTGTATGACAAATCCTTATTAAAATGAAAATTTTTTAACGGGTAGTCATTTAATAATCATGAACTTCATGTCTGATAGAAAACGGGTTGAGATAGACACAGTTGATAGGAAATTATTAATTGAGTTACTAAAAGACTCTAGAGTAAGTTTAAGAAAACTAGCGGAAGAAATGAATGTATCACCCGCGACTCTTCATAATAGATTATTCAGGCTTGTCCAAGAGGGCGTAATAAAAGGATTTACAGCATTGATTGACTATTCAAAATTAGGCTATACACTTACAAGCATAATAATGGCTAAGGTAGATGGAAAACATTTAGTTGAATTTGAAAGAGAAATAGCCAATCTAGATAATGTTATCGCAGTCTACGATATTGTAGGAGAATATGATGTCGCAGTAATAGCGAAGTTCCGCAGTGTAGAAGATCTCGACAACTTTCTGAAGAGCTTATTAAAGAACCCTAAGGTGGAGAGAACTCACACGAGTATAGTTCTTAACGTAGTTAAAGAAGATCCTAGGATTAAAATTGTTTAAATCTATCCTTTTTTGATTAATTTATTATATAATAAACTATCCCTATTAATAAAGGGTTGTCCTAGGATCAGCCAAGATAAGCAAAAGCCTTTTATACATTTTCTAGGCTTTACTACAATATATGGTGACCAGTTAATGCAGTTCTGTCCTAAATGTGGAGGAGTGCTAGTACCTACCAAGAAGGATGGCAAAGAAATACTGAAGTGCAATAAATGTGGTTACGAGAAGGAACTCAGTGAAAAAGCGAAAAAAGAATACAGTGTGAAAGAAAAAGCTGATAAAAGCAACAAAGTCCTTACTACCTCCTTAGTGAGCGATAAAGGAGAAAGAAGGCTAGAGGAAGAACAACTAGAGCAGGAGAGAGAAGAATATTATAAGGAAATAGGACTTGAACTGCTCAGGGAAGAGTTTGAAGAAAGTGACGAATCTGAAGAGGAGTAAAGTACTAACTTAAAAACCTTCTAATCTTATCCGCATATTCTCTCATTTCATTTTCATCTTTATATCTGGTCTTATCCTCTATTGTGTGTATCTTAATACGGTCGCCTTTATATCTCGGAACCACGTGAAAGTGGATGTGAAACACTCTTTGCCCTGCTGCTTCATCATTATTTTGGATAACATTAACACCATCCGCACCCATCTTTTTTATTGCTATAGCAACCTTTTTTACTACTACAATAACTTTTTTTAATTCATCATCTGGAATCTCGTATATGTTATCGTAATGCTTTTTACTTACCACGAGTGTATGTCCTTTATGAATCGGATTAATATCTAGAAAAGCTAGCACATAATCGTCTTCATATACTTTTTGTGATTTAAGTTCACCTTTAATTATTTTACAAAATACGCAAGAATCCATTAAATCACCCGACATTAAAGTTAAAGCTTTAATCCCTATAAGTGTTAAATTAGAAATCATGAAGATATCATCCATCGAGGCAAAATATCTGGTAAAGATTGGTGGAAATGAATTGATTATACATCAAGCCAGAAATGAAAGAGGAGAAAAGATATATATATTCCAGACTTTAAAGAACATAAAATTGGGAGAAAGTGAAGAGTGGAAGGAAGACTTAAATAATGTACAGACTATAGACTCAAGAGACAAATTGCCTGATGATTTGAAAAAGATCCTTAGAAACGTGCTTAAATGACTTTTAAAAACGTCTTTATTAATATAAACTTACAAAGACATAAAAGGTGAGTTTTTTGGAAGAGAAATTTGACTTCATAATAACAACTGATCGCTGTCTAATGACTAACCATCATGGCAAGGAATTTTTAGGCTTCTTAGGTACTGGACCTGCAATAGGAATTCCTGAGAAGGCGTGGAAGTGGTTAGCTTGCCCTAAAATGAAGACAGATGAATTAGGAAGACCGAGAGAAGCACCTTACGGAATGAGGAAAATAGAAGCAGCACTAATCGACGCAGGTTATAAGGCAGCCATTATTGACCCAGACTATATTGGAAAATACTTACCACATGCTAAGGCCTTAATGTTGTCTCATCACGATTATTTTGCTTTTGGCCCTCCATCTTCCACATGGTGGGGGATAACAAAGAAGGAGCCTGTCAATTACAAGAGTTTCCAAGAGCTAATTCATAAACCGGAAATTAAGCAGGCAAAACAAAGAGGTATGAAGATTATAGCCGGGGGACCGTCAGTATGGCAATGGCTTTGGAGAACAGATATGATTGAAGAAGTAGAAGTAGATACCTTAGTAGACGGAGAAGCTGATACTTACATTGTAAAAATTGCCGAAATGATAATGAATAACGAACCGTTACCGAAATACGTGTATATTGGCGCGGAGGAAGCCCCTTCAGTAGATCAAATTCCTGAAATAAAAGGTGCTAGTGTTAATGGACTAATTGAAATAATGAGAGGATGTGCGAGATCTTGCAGATTCTGCTCCGTGACGTTAAGACCAACAAGGTATTACCCACTAGAGAAGATTGAAAGAGAACTACAAGTAAACGTTAAGAATGGCGTAAGACACGGGGTAATACATAGTGATGACGTTTTGTTTTACGGTGCAGTAGGAATACATCCTAGACCTGAACCGCTTATAAAACTGCATAAACTAGTTAAGAAATACTATAAGACCATAGCATGGAGTCATGCCAGCTTGGCAGCAATTCGTTACTCAGAAGAGAAGTACGGTCTTATCTCAAAGATAACAGAAATCGTATATGAAGACGGTCACCAGAACTACCTCGGCGTCGAAGTAGGAATTGAGACCGGATCCTCAAGACTTGCAAAAGAAATAATGCCCGCTAAATCGGCACCCTATAAAGTAGATGAATATCCAGAGACTGTAGAAGAAGCATTTAAGATAATGCATGATCACAACATAATACCTGCCGGTACCATGATAGTAGGATTGCCTGAAGAAACTGAGGATGACGTCTATAAGACTATAGAACTGGTTGATAACCTGAGGTCCTACCGTAGTATATTAGTTCCGATGTTCTTCGTACCTATGGGTTACTTCAAGAATAAGGACTGGTTCACTAAGGTTAAACTAAATGAGGCACATATTGAATTATATAAGAAAGTGTTCTGGCACGATGTATATTGGGCTGAGGATATTTTAAATAAGTTCTACCTCAAGTCACCCGTATATATGCCGGTAAGATGGACATTAAAGCTGTTCCTTAGAATTGCGAAGAAGCAAATGAAAAAAGTTGAAGTCCAATTGGAAGGTTACTTAAGGAAATAATCACTGCTTTTTAGGATATATGTAGTCTTTTGGTGCTGCACCAAATACCTCTAGGTACTTTCTGAGCACTTTAGGAATCTCCACCACACCATCCTCTCTTTGGTTGTTTTCCAGAATTGCAGTAATAGTCCTTGTACTAGCAATTGCTGTACTATTTAAAGTGTGGACATATCCCTTCTTGTTTGTCTTATAATCTACATATCTTATTTTCATCCTAAACGCTTGCCAATCCAGACAATTGCTACAACTCACCATCTCCCTAAACTTCGCTTGTGCAGGCATCCATACCTCTAAATCATACTTCTTTGCTGCACATGCTCCCAAATCACCAGAGGCAATATTTATAATCCTATAAGGAAGCCCAAGTCCTTGGAATATTTGTTCAGCATTTGAGATTAATTCCTCGTGATATTTCCAACTCTCTTCAGGAAGAGAAAATATGAATTGTTCCACTTTATGAAACTGGTGAACTCTGAATATTCCTTTCAAGTCCTTATTAGCTGCTCCGGCTTCCTTTCTAAAAGCAGGGCTAATACCTACAAACTTTAAGGGTAGCTTCTCCTTAGGAATATCCTCTTTAAATAATAGAGCTGCTATGGGGTGCTCTGCTGTGGCGATAAGATATAGATCCTCATTCTCTATCTTATAGATAGCGTCTCTAAAAGTATCTAAGTCTATAACACTCTTAATGACTTCACCCCTCAACATATAAGGTGGTAAAACTAGAGTATATCCCCTAGAGGTCATTATATCTATCGCGTAGTTCAAGAGAGCGATATCTAACCAGACTATATCGCTAAACAGATAGTAAAACCTCGACCCTGCTACCTCTCCAGCCTTTTTTGTATCCCCCAACTTAAGGACGTTTTCTAACATATCCGCGTGTCCTACAGGTTTCCACTTTATTACCTCATAATCAGCCTTTAATCCCTTAACTTGTTTGAGAAACTCATCAACGTCTTTCTCATAAACCTTGAATTTCCCCCAAACTTTTATCGGTACACTGTAATTTTCATCGGGACCTATGGGCACTGAATCGTCCACTACGTTAGGTAGCTCGGAAAGAATCTGATCTCTTTCTTCTTCAATTTTCTGTAATTCTTTCTCTTTATCCTCTAGTATTTTCAACAATTCTTTAGCCTTTCTTATAAGTTCTTGCTTCTGCTCTTTCGGTGCTCTAGGGATTTGAGAGCTTATTACGTTATGCTCATGCCTAAGCCTTTCTACTTCTTGTAGTGTAGCTCTCCATTGTTTATCTAATTCAACAGCTTTATCAACTAACGAAACGTCTATGAATCTTCGGCTTATACTCTCTTTCAACTTTTCAGGATTCGTCCTGAGTAGTTCCAATATACTCCAAGACAC
The DNA here is from genome assembly GCF_037389975.1 of Stygiolobus sp. CP859M. Lineage (NCBI taxonomy): Archaea > Thermoproteati > Thermoproteota > Thermoprotei > Sulfolobales > Sulfolobaceae > Stygiolobus > Stygiolobus sp. CP859M. Next base: position 99,063 of record NZ_JBBHKS010000007.1, read on the forward strand.
AAGTAAGAAATGGGTGAAAAGATTTTATGCCTTCTGTTCTTGTTGTTGCGTATCTTCGGTAGGTAAGCCGTAAGTTTGTACCCACATTTCTACTATATCGTAACCATATAATTTCTTGAACTTTTCTCTACCTTCAGGTGTCATCTTTAGAGGCGACCATACCGTTTCTAAATCTATATCCACCTCCACAGATTTTGCAGGAACTGTCTCCTTTATCACTTGTTCCACAGTATAAATCAGGTCATCTACGACAGGGCATCCGGGTGCAGTTAAACCAAGTTTTACGTAAACGTCTCCTTCGTCTGAAATTTTCAACTCATATATTAGCCCTAAGTTTACTATATCTACTGGGATTTCAGGATCATAAACTTGAGTTAATGCTTCCATGATTTTCTTTTTCCACTCTTCTTTGTTGACTTCAACCATCTTTAACCCAGTTAAAATATGTTAAAACAAGTATTAACTCTTTGCGTTTAACTCTTTTTCTTTCTCTCTTTCTATGACTATATCGTTATAGGATCTGTAAAAACAAGTCTTATTCCCCGTATGGCAGACCGGTCCTATCGACCGCACCAACAAGACTATTGCGTCTCCGTCACAGTCTATCTTAAAGTCTTCTACAATCTGATAATGGCCGCTTGTCTCCCCTTTAAGCCACAACTTCTTTCTACTTAGAGACCAAAAATGAGCGTAACCTTCAGTTAGAGTCCTAATCAAAGCTTCTCTATTCATATGTCCTACCATTAATACCTCTTTCGTTTCAACATCTTGGAGGACGGCTATTATTGTGGAATCTGTATGCCTGAACCAGAACTTTTCAGCTATTTTAGTAGCCTCCTCTAGGCTTAGCTTAATCACTTTTTCATCCACCTATATAGGTTACCTAAAAAGATCTTTCCAATTTTACTACTTTTTTCTGGGTGAAATTGTGTGCCTACAATGTTACCTGAACAAATAATAGCGGGGTAAACAATTCCGTAAATGGTTGTAGCTCTAACGATACTTTCGTCTTCGGGGTATGCTACGTAACTGTGGACGTAATAAACGTACTGGTTGTTTAACCCCTCAGTGAGCGGACAAGTAAGGTCAGTTACAATTAACTTATCCCATCCTATATGTGGTAGTTTTAACTTATCCTTTCCGTTGTTTTCGATCTTATCTACTTTGCCCTTAAACCAACCTAACCCTTTGGTTAAACCGCCCTCAGATCCTTCTTCGAACATTATCTGCATTCCTAAGCACACACCCAAAAAGTAGGTGCCTCGTTTTCTGAGGTCTTCTAATAGCTCTTTATGTGAACTCAGATAACTTGCAACTGCATTGAAAGAACCTACTCCGGGGAATACTATCAGGTCTTCGTTACCTTCGGGTTGAGAGTTTACCGAAACTTCAAAGCCTACCCTTTTCAACCCAGCTGAAATACTGAAAAGGTTACCCACACCGTAATTTATGACGGTGGCCTTCATTACTCTTTCATCCTCCTTTTTAACTCCTCATAAACATCCTCTGGTTTCACATTAGATACAGCCATTAAAACTAATAAATGATAAAGAAGGTCTGCAACCTCTTCTACAAGACGCTCCTTCGTTTCGGCTAAAGCTGCCACAATTACTTCGCTTGCCTCCTCACCAACCTTCTGAGCTATATAAGGCTTCCCTTTTTGGTACAATTTTACTGTGTAACTACCCTCTTTCTGCGATGAAATCCTGTCCTCAATTATCTCATATAACTTGTCTAATACCTCATTACCTGCCATATCTGGCACCTATACTCTCAGCATGAAATTCGAAACCTTCATGCTTAGCTAAGATTATAGCCGACTGTATTAATTTGTCATCCGGCTTCTCAAGATTGGCGTACATAATGGGCTTTAAAAAATCATAAACAGTGACCCCTCCCCTAAATCTAGCCCATTGATTAGTAGGTAGAATATGATTAGGACCTGCAGCATAATCTATAATAGCCGGTGGAGTAGAGCCTAGACTTACCGCGCCTGAGTTAGAAACAATATCTAAATATCTCTTGGGGCTAGTGACATACAAAGAGAGATGTTCAGGAGATATCTCGTTAGCAATCTTTATAGCTTCCTCAACACTACTCACTTTAATGACGTAGTACATGTTCCTCTCCCTTTCTAGTTCACGCTTTACTTCATCAACTATATACTGGGAAGTGGTTAGAAGGACTATAAAAGTCGATAATCCATGTTCGGCTTGAGCCCTCATATCTAGAATCAAGTCCTCAACCTTTGCTGTATCGTCCGCAATAATTACTAACTCGGTAGGGCCCTCAATTCCGTCTATTCCTATATCCCTACTCACTAAAAATTTCGCAGCTTGAACATATATGTTACCAGGACCTACAATCTTATCTACTTTCTTAACTGATTCCGTACCGTAAGCAAAAGCTGCTATCGCTTGTGCACCGCCTAATCTATAGAGCTTTTTCACGCCTAACTTCTTAGCGATATAGCATATCGCAGGGTCTATCTTAGACGGTGGAGTAGCTGCGTAAATCTCATTAACACCAGCTACCTTTGCAGGAATCCCTGCCATCAACAAAGTAGACGGGTAAGCCTTATTCCCGCCGGGTACGTATATGCCTACTTTCTCTATTGGTTTCCAGATTACACCAAACTCTACTCCCTTTGAGTTACCTCCAGCGTTATAGGGCTTAATAGTTTCATGAAATTCGACCAGCTGTTCGAATATGTAGTCTATAGCATCTTTAAGCTCTGGGGATATCCTTAACGCAAGTTCGTCTACCTTATCCTCTACTACAGAATCTAACTTCACATGATCCAGCTTCTCCTCTAGCTCAAGTAATGCTTTGTCGCCTTTTTCCCTAACTAGCTTAATTATTTCCTCCACTGTGGGTATTGCTTTAGTGAAATCGTTAGGTCTGTTTTTAGGTAATTCACTCAAAATCATAATCTTACCTCCAACCCTTGGGATTTTAAATACATTTTAAGGTTTTGTATCCTTATTACTCCATCATGAAAAACTCCCGCAGCCAAAGCAGCGTCGGCTACTTTTAAGGCTTCTAAAAAATGAACCTCTTTACCAGCTCCTCCGCTCGCTATTACTGGAATATTAACCGCTTCTGAAACCATCTTAGTTAAGGTAATGTCATATCCCTCCCTAGTCCCGTCCCTATCTATACTCGTGAGAAGAATTTCACCAGCTCCTAAAGCTTCAACTTCTTTAGCCCATCGTATCGCGTTTAATCCCGAGTTATAACTCCCAGATCTGGTGAAGACTTTGTACTCATCATCTACTTTTTTAGCATCTATTGCCACTACTACTGCCTGAGAACCAAACTGTAGTGCGGCCTCGGTAATTAGTTTCTTATTCTCCACAGCTGCAGTGTTTATACTCACTTTATCAGCCCCGTTTCCAAGGATAGTTGATACGTCATCAATAGTCCTTATACCACCCCCTACAGTCAAGGGGATTGAAAGAACACTAGCTGTGTTCTTAACTACTTCTAACAAAGCCCTCCTACCTTCAATTGTAGCAGTAACATCTAGGAAAACTATCTCATCAGCTCCTTCATCTTCATATCTCGCTGCTAATTCCGTAGGATCCCCTTTGTCCTTTAAATCTAGGAAATTAACTCCTTTAACAACCCTACCTTTTTTCACATCTAAACAAGCGATAATACGTTTTGCCGTCATAAGCTCCCCTTCAGACTTAATACGTCTTGAGAGATAATTCTACTTGCCTCGTATAAAGACATACCTAAAGCCTTGAAAGATGCCTCAATAATATGGTGAGTGTTTGTACCCCTTAGTTGAATTACGTGTAGGTTTACTCCACAGTGATAAGAAAACGTCTGAAAGAAGTGGAAAACGTTCTCTATTGCTAATCCTCCAATTTCGCTTCTCTGAAGATTTAACTCTATATTACTTACTCCCCTTCCCGAGATATCCACCGCCACTAGGACTAACGCGTCGTCCATTGGAACTATCTCGTTAGCAAACCTCCTTATTCCCCTCTTATCACCTAAAGCCTCCTTGAAGGCTTCTCCCAACGTTATAGCAACGTCCTCTACTACATGATGGTCATCATAACCTAGCTTGTCCTCGGCAATAACCGTGGAAGTCGAGTTCATGTAATACAGTAAAGTGGATAACATATGAGTAAAGAACTTGACTGGAGTTTGTACCCTGACTTCGCCTTTCTGATCAATATCTAATTCGATTTCTACCTTGGTCTCCTTTGTTTCTCTAACCTTTTTAACACTCCTATTATACAACTTTTACACCCCTAAGACTACCATTATAGAAGCTCATACCAATTATAGCATAATCGAAACCGAAAACCTTAAGCTTCATCAAATCCTCAATAGTGGATACTCCTCCTGCATATTCCTTAACTCCCTTGGTTATATTAACATATTTCTTTACGCTTTCATCTATCCCGCTCTTCGTGCCCTCTTTGGGAACGTAAGTAAATATAAAACCATAAACATCAAAAGATAGTATTTCCTCGACCTTTATCTTTCTCCTCTCTTTCCATCCTTTTATTAAAACGTCCCCTTGTTCATTGTAATCTATGGAGAGTAAAATCTTATCTTTGCCCACTTCACTCCAAATTTTCTCGAAAGTTTCTCTATTCGTAACGGGTAAAGTAGATAGAACTATGAAAGAACATTCATTAGCTATTTTTTGGGCTTTGTCTAAGCTCCTTATTCCTCCTCCTACTTGTGTGTGTTCGAATCCAATTTCTTTACAAATCATCTTTATAATTTCCTCGTTGTTACCGACTCCCTCTGCCGCATCCAAATCGACTAAGTGCACTTTCTTATATCCCTCGCTGTATATTTGTTCAGCTATACGCAAAGGATCTCCCAGAATTAGCCCAGAGCCCCTCTGACCCTTAATTCTCTTTACAGCTTTACCTTCACTGATATCTATACTGGGAATGACCTCTAAACTCATTTTATCACCTTTTCTATGTCGACTATTACTATATCACGTGCACCGTTAGCCACTACCTTTCCGATTATCTCGGGAAGGGAGTCTTCATCTATCACCGTGATTACTTCCCATGCATCACTCTTAGCCAATTTAGATAAAGTAGGAGAAAGCATTGCGGGGAGAACGGAGAGCACTTTGTCCAACTTTTCATCAGGTACGTTCATAAATACCATTTTCTTGTTTCTCGCAAATAAAGCACCTTTCATCAGGGTGAGTAGAAGGTTTATCCTTTCGGCTTCTTCGCTTTTTATCCAATCTTTATTTCCTATTACCACAGCCCTACTTTCCATAACCGTGTCTATTGCCTTCAGACCATGGAGTTTCAAAGTAGTCCCGGTGCTCATTACATCGATTATCGCATCGGCAGCCCCTAATGAGGGCATTACCTCAGCTGCCCCACTTATCTTAACTAATTTAGCTTTTATCCCCTTTTGAGCTAAGTAGTTTCTGGAAATATTAAAATACTTCGTCGCTATTCTGATTTCCCCTCTAATCTCCTCTGGAGAATTAATACCCCAAGATACTGGCACGGCGAGAACTATTTTAGCCTTACCGAAGTCCAGATGTACTAACTCCTCAACATCTACACCTGATTCCAAGACGTAATCAAAACCGGTTATACCTAATTCCGCAGCTCCCGCTTCAACTATATTAGGAATGTCCTCCGTCCTGACCATAACTAGCTGTACTCCTTCCCAGTTAGTCGGTACTATTAATGCTCTCTCGTCACTAGCTAGGGGCTTAATACCCACACTGTTTAGGAACTGTAAGACAGGTTGTTGTAGCCTACCCTTGTTTGGTATTGCTATTTTCAAGGATCTCACCCAAGGTTTTTACAAGTAGTTCACACTGTTCTTTTGTTCCAATTGATATTCTATAATAACCAGAAATCAAATTCCTTATAGCAATGGATTTAGCCATAAGTGGGGTAAATAAATCCCTATTATCTTTTACGAAAATAAAATTAGTGTAGGAGTTAAACACTTTTAACCCGAGCCCCCTTAACTCTTTGATTAAATACTCTTTGTTGGTGTTTATCTTGTTAACGACTTCCTTTACATAAGAAGGATCCTCTAATGCCTTAATCCCAGCGATTAGACCGGGTAGTGAGACGTCGAAAGGCGTCGAAGTCTTCTTTAGTGCTTTCACTACTTCTTCATTTCCTATTAAATAACCTACTCTAAGAGATGCCATGGAGAAAGCTTTACTTAAAGTCCTAACTATTAACACATTCGGATAGTCGTAGATCATCCTTGCAAAAGTCTTCCCGTAGAATTCGTAATACGCTTCATCAATAACTATAAACCCTCTAACATTTGTAGCCAGCTCCTTAACCAACTCCTCATCTAACATCGGTGAGCCCGTGGGGTTATTCGGATTATCAATTATTACAAGTCTTGCACCTTTACTCTCGCTCAACAATCTCTCCCTATCTTCATACCACCATTCTTCACCTTCAATAAGTTTGATCTTCACGTGGTTGAGTCCTCTTACCGACGAGTAAACCTTGTACATGCTATATGCAGGGTAATTAGTTACAACTTTGTCTCCAGTCTGGGCTAAATTGTAAAATATTGACCTCAAAGCCCCGTCTCCACCTGGAGTAGGAAAGATATTTTCTGGCTCTACTTTATTATAGTCAGCTGCTAAGGCTGAAAACCTCTCAGATAATTCTGGGTGCTGGTATCTGTTAGCGTAAGGTAAATACTTCTGTATAGCTTCTAATATGTGCGGAGGGGGTGAATAAGGAGACTCGTTTAAGTGAAGCCTTATCCCATCCTTTATATCATCAAAATTATATTCTTCTGACTCCAGCAGCCAAGGATATATAAGTTCTTTCACGGTTGGTGCAATAGGAAACCCTACATATATCACTCTGTTGTAAAAATAAGCTTTACTCTGTCATGATAAAAGGACAACCTTAATTTTACCGTTTCCACTTTTCCGTTTATATGGATATAATCGAAAGGATTCTTCAGAAACCAAGGTTAATTAAGAGTTATTACTACGGGGTTAATTTGGTAATAGTAATTAACGCCGCTGAAAAGTTGTACGCTGAGGGGAAAAAGCCTTGTATAATCAACTTTGACAAAATTAAGTGGGAGTTTTACCCATACGAGATCAAATTCAAGATGTTTTGTGATAATGACTCAGAAAACTTGGTCTTTGAGGCGGAAAAAGTCAGTGAAATACCGCTGAAGTTCAGACTCGTTACGTCTGCTAAGGTCTTTAACATTAATTGTGACATAGCGACCGTAGAAAGGATCGGAAATAACTTATATAAAATATTATTAGATGGAGAAGTCCTCACTTTCCAAGTTAAAGAGGGCAAGTTAACCGAGAGAGCTATGAACAGAATCGATGAGGAAATCCTAAACCTTTTAAACGAAAATGGAGGAACCATGACCGTAAAAGAATTAGTAGATATTATCTCGTTTAAGCTGAGGGTTAGTAAAGATTACGTCAGAAACGAACTCGCACTCCTAAAAACTTCCGGAAAAGTTGAGATAGAAAAAAGTACAGTTAAACTTATTGGATAAATATAGCTGGTTTTAACGGTAATGCGTCTTTCTTATACTTGCTTTTGTCCATTTCTTTAACGCTCCTTATCTCGATCTCTTTACCGCCAAGTTTGTACTTAAGGTAATTAGCGCCTTCTCTTAGTATTTCTTCTTCGTTAAAGTCGTGTCCAAGAACAAGTTTACGCATCTTATCATCTAAACTTCTTGCTTCCTCGAATATTTTTTGGTACAACTTAGCGTCGAATTTCTCTTGAGTCTTATTCTTCTCTATAAACTCTTTCATACTTCCTCCTCTTGATACTACTTCTAATGCACTTCTTAATAACGAAAGTTCGTGAGGCGTTGCCACGAATATACGAACAACTTTTGGAGTTCCTTTATACACGTTTAATATCGACTGAATATCTTCAAGGACTTTCTTATGATATTCATGAATTAAGTCGACTAACATATCTACCGAAGTCTCGGGTATCTCAGGCCATTTCTCTACACTGACGAAAGTCTCATGCCCCAACTTGTGCCATACTTCTTCAGCAAAGTGAGGAGCGAAGGGCGAAATCATCTTGATCCATACTTCCAGAATCTCCTTTACTAATTTTCCATTAGGTTCCTTCCCTTCAGCCCTTACCATTTCCGTATACTCGTTCAGATAAGAAGAGAAGTTATAGAGCAGTTCATTTAGGGCATTTCTCAGGTCTAAGTTCTCAAGATATTTAGTAACGTTTATCACCATCTGGTTGAACTTATTCTTTATCCACTTCTCTGGAAAGCTTTCTTCACTTCCCTTGAACTCATCTACTTTCTCAATTAAATCGTAATAGTTCCTTAACGCGTCTGCTACTGATTTAGCATAGCTATCACTGAAGTTCACGTCGGAGCCCATATCGGCAGTAGAGGTTAGAGTAATCCTAACAACATCTGCTCCGTACATTCTTATAGCTTTTCTCAGAGGAATAATGTTTCGTAATGATTTACTCATCTTTTTACCTTCTAGAAGAACGAACCCGTTTACAGCGATAGCCTTAGGCCATAATTCTTCTGGGAATATTGCAGCGTGGTTGAAGATGAAGAAAGATAAATGATTAGGTATTAAGTCCTTACCACTGTGCCTTACGTCTAGCGGGTACCAATACGTAAATTCTTTTCTCATTTCCTCTATTACTTCTTTCGGAATTCCAGTAGAATTCGAAATAGAGAAAGGGTCACCTTGCCCTAACATTACATAGTCCCAAAAGTCCAAAGTCAGTTGTGAAGGCTTAAGCCCGTACTTCTTTATAAGGTGAGCGACTGTATAATAGGCCATATAAATGGTTGAATCACTTAAGCTCTCAATGATCCACTTCTTATCCCAAGGTAAGGGAGTTCCCAATCCCCTTGTCCTTGCACAAGCCCTTTTCTGTAACCAGTCCGCTACAAACTCAAAGTCTTTACGGGCCTCAGGAGGTATGAAAGTCATGTTAGATATTAATTTCTTAGCTAGGGCTTTCCACTGCAGGTTGCCATAATCTAAGAACCACTGGTCTTTTAGAATCTTTACTACGACCTCGTTACCGCACCTACAATAGACCGGTCTATTCATTATCTCATAAATTTTCCTTCCTAGTTTCTTCTCTATCAGGAACTCAGTTATCTTCAGCCTCGCGTCTGGTACACTTAAACCCACTAATCCCTTAACACTCTCTCTGAATTCAGGTCTAGCCAACTCAACGATATTCTCTTTCATTCTACCCTTATTATATTCCGTTCTATACACTTGTTCCGTTAGTTTTTCTAAGTCCTCCTTGCCTTTGGGATTAGTCTTATCCACTACTTCTTTAGCTAACGCATCCCCTTGTCCTTCAACCGTAATTATAGATATTACGGGCATGTCCTGCTTAATCTTTTTGAGGTAGTAGTAGTCAAAAGGTGCATGAGCTGGGACACTCATTACTACTCCAGTGCCGGTCATCGGATCTACGAAGTCCGCACCCAATATCGGGATTGTTTTACCAGTGATTGGGTTTACAGCATTATGTTTAGTTAGTTCTGAACCTTTCAAAGTAGTTATGGTCTTGACATTATCGATCTGGAAGGAAATCTTAAATGCAGCCCTTTCACTCATAACATACTTCTTACCGTCTATTTCGACTATTGCGTAATTGACGTCAGGATTAACCCAGATCGCGACTGCCCCGAATACAGTCTCAGGTCTCAAAGTCGCTGCAGGAAAGATACCTAAGTCGGAGTCAAAGTAGATAAGCGTAAACTCTCCTATTTCGGGCTCCATGTCTCCTTTTGTATCGTGCATACCTACGGGGATGTGATGAACAGGACACCAACCTACCGGGTGTGTATCCCTAACTATGAAACCCTTTTGCTGAAGCTTATTAAACTGCCAGACTATAAACGAGGAGAACTCGGGGTCTATTGTAGTAAACTCCCTTCTCCAGTCTATGCTGAGACCGATTTCTTTCATCGCTTTCTTAATTTCCTCTTTGAAGTAATTGGCCATAAATAACGGGTCTACCAGTTTAGAAATTACGTCATCAGGTATCTCATATATATTCTTAAAGATGTCTATTAGCTCTTTGTCTCCTTTTGCTACGTCATCGGCCATAGCTATAATGGGTGTTCCAGTATAATGGAAGCCCATGGGAAAAAGTACGTTATAGCCCCTCATTCTCATAAATCTGGCGTAAATATCACATGTTACGTAAGTCCTACCGTGACCTAAATGAAAGGGAGAGTTAGGATAAGGAAATGCAACTGTCGTATAGAATTTTTTACGAGAATAATCAGGATTAGCCTCGAAGAGTTTTATATCCTCCCAAGCTTTCTGCCATTTTTGAGATATCTCGTTAAGAAAATCAGAAAACCTTTTAGGTGCTGATATAAGGGTCACCAAAAGAGCTATATATTGTAGATATTTAAAGTATACTGTGTTTACTAGAGAAGGCGACGATGGTTCCACTAATGTAATTAACAAAAGAGTCGGTAAAGATTCCCCTTTGGTTAATCTATTAGGAGATTTAGACGAACTAAATTCTTATTTAGGTTATTTAGTTTCAAAACTACCCTGGGAGGACATGAAAAACGACATCAAGAAAGTCCAATACACGTTATTTGAGATAGGAGAAGACCTCTCAACTAACGGTGTAAAGAAGAGAATAACCATGGACTACGTAAAGTGGCTCGAGGATAGGACTGTAGCTTATAGGAAGGAAACCGGACCGGTTAGGTTATTTGTAATACCGGGAGGTTCTGAAGAAGCCTCACTCATCCACATAACTAGGAGCGTATGCAGGCGAATAGAAAGGAATACTGTAAAATATTCCAAGGAACTTCCGGAAATGAACAAGATGATAATTACGTATTTGAATAGACTTTCCTCACTGCTCTTCGCAATGGCTTTAGCCGCAAACAAGAGAAAAGGTGTAGAGGAAAATGTTTACGACATAGGCAAGTTCTGGTGATAATTCAACAAACCAGCTGATATCAAGAGTTCACAGTTCTTACATATTTCCCTTCCGTAGCTGGTCGGCTCCCCACAAATCTTACACGTAGGTAACTCTTCTTTTAACTGTGTCTGATTTCTAACCTTCTCAGCTAGTTTGTCGAACTCCTCAAGAATAGTCAATAATGTACCAGGTTTTTTATCCTCTAGCATGTAAAGGAGCTCCCTCACTTTGGCTCTCAACGTCGGTCTTGTAGATATGTAAGGACATTCTAGTTCTTGGAACTGGTAACCGCTATAATAGGCATAAAGTGTAGTCTCCCACTCATAGACCTTTCTTAACGGTTTTACCCTCAGGACGAATTTCGAACTCAATTTTATGGGTTTGTCTGCAAACCTTATCAATCTGAGCAAGTCGCCCCTAATCAGATTAATTACTATAGCCTGAACTTCGTCATCCAGATTATGACCGGTAGCGACATAATCAGCAGAGACCGCTCTACCTGCATTATTAATTAATTTCCTCCTAAAGCCTCCGCAAAAAGTACAAGCTGATACGTTTAACCCCTTACCGATGGAATATTTCATCATTTCATCTAACGTATAACCTACACTCTGCTTGAAGCTGTCTTCTATTAACTCAATTCCGAGAGAGGAAAGGTATTTTCTTAACTGCTCAATTTGCTCTCTTCTGTTATAACCATGAATCCCCTCAGTTATGTTGTAAGCAATTAACTTTTGAGGATCTATAAACGACGCCAAAGTGTCCGCTAATACGTAACTGTCTTTGCCTCCAGACACTGCAAGAAGTATTTTGTTTGCCTTATCTAGACCTATCTTTAAACTCTCCTCCTTCACCCTCGCCCTCACATCTTCAATAAAGCACTTTCTACAAAGTCTCTTACCACTATGTGGTTGGTATACCTCTGCTTCCCTAGCTTTACATACATCGCATATCATTTCTCTTTCACTCTGCCTTCAACCATTTTAGTCCCACTTACCACCTCGTCAATACTATGAATAGCACAGCCTTGGTTCTCAAGGGTTTGCTTAACTTCTTCAAAGTTTATGTTAGTCCCTTCGATCACTATCATTAATCCCATGGTCTCCACGTCCATATCGGTAACGCTTATGTTTACCCCCTCTACTCCCTCTAAGGAAGCGACCTTCTCGGCTAGGTCTACTAATGAAGTCCCCCTGATAGGCTTTAAGACATCAAGGACAAGTCTTCTTATAGCCAATTTATGATCAGCTGATCATATGTGAAATTCTCATTAAAAACTTGACCTACTTATAAGGCAAAAATAGGGTTAAAAATTTAAAAATAAGCGAATACCCCTTTAAAAATGGGGGGTTAGGGTATGATGGGGGTAATAAGCACACCTAAGGTAGTAGGAAAGCAAGTTTACGGATCATTATACGAGTGTGACCCTAATATCTTAAAAGACAGAGAAGCTTTGGAGAAGATTGTCAAAGACGCTGTAACAATAGGGAATATGACACTTTTAGACATAAAGTCGTGGAAGATAGGTGATGGGGTAAGTGTTGTAGCGATTGTACTTGAAAGTCACGTTACAATACACACGTGGCCCGAATATAACTTCGCTACTGTTGACGTGTATTCTTGTGGTGCACACACAGATCCTAAGAGAGCCTTCCAATATATAGTCGAGCAATTAAAGGCAAAAAAATATACTATGAATGAGGCTGATAGATCATCCGAGTTCTGATAGTAGGAGGAGGAATAGCTGGGTTACTTACCGCATATCATGTAAAGGACGTAAGCCCTGTTGTTTTTGACAGAAGGTATTCAGTAGGAAAGAAATGCACTGGAATAATCAGTAGGTCAACATTTGAGAGATTAAATGTGTCTAAAGAGTTTTTAGATAGAGAATTCAAGACAATTCTTCTTCACTACAAGAACAAGGTAATTGAAATTAGAACAAATGTAGTGAGACTTAACAGAGTTAATTTAGAAAAGTATTTGTCGGAGAACGTTAGCTTAAGGTTAAAAAGTGATGCAAAAATCGTTAACGAGTCTGCGGTAATCTGTAATGGAGAGAAGATAGAAGGACTTGTGATCAATGCCTCAGGGTGGAAAGGCGATGCCAGATGGGTGAAAGCTATCGAATATTTAACAGAGCCCATAGACTCGGAAGCAATTGAAGTCTTCTTTGATGATAGAAATAAAGCAGGCTTTTCATGGATAGTTCCCTTACCTTACGGAACGCTGATAGGAGCGATGGGTTATAAAAATCCCGAAAATTTTATCCCAGAAATTAATAAGAAAATAATAGAAAAACACGGTGGGGGGATACCTAGACCAAAACCGACCTATGTTAGAAGAGGTATTGGAGACGTATTGGGATTAATAAAAATATTCACCGGAGGTGGTATCTTCTCCATATCCGAAATTTTACCCTCAATAAGGAAGATAGTATACGAAGGGGATGAAAACGAGCATAGAGAAAAATTCAAAAAGTTATCGAAAGAGATCAGAAAGCAACATAACATATTATCTCTAACTGAGAAAGTTTGGAGCTTGGCTTTGAAATTCGGTTTTACAGTTTTTAACGGAAAAACCATATATGCAAACGAGGAGTTCGACTTACACTCACTTTTTGTCAGGAGAAGCCTCACTCCTATTTCTCACTAAATTGTAACAACCTTCGCCTTTCTCGATAATTCCCATTTCAATTAATTTAGCTATCGTAGTCTCGGGCTCTTTAACCCCTAGTGCCTTCAACTCTCTGACAGCTAATATTTCCCCTACTGAAATTACGTTCTTGAAGTACTTTATTGCAATATTTATGTCGTCTTGTGATGACATTAGTTCACCTTATAAGAACCCTTTCAATCTAATTTATTCGATTATGTCAATAAAACCTTATCTACAATTAGTGAGGATACATAACGTTATAGGTTCCGCATTGTCCGCACTAATGGGCTATTTAGTAGCTTCAGAATGGCATATAATCCCAGTCCGGATGATAATTTCCTCTTTAGTCGTTGCTCTCATCGCTGCTGGTGGTTATGTAATCAACGACGTGTATGATGTGGATATAGATCGTATAAACAAACCCTACAGACCTATACCTTCAGGGATGGTTAGCCTACAAACTGCGAAAAACTTGGCTTATGCAACATCAATAACGGGAATACTTTTGTCCCTTATTCTTGGTATCTATCCTGCATTTGTAGCCTTGATTACGGTGATCTTACTATTCGAATATGCGGTTTCCTTGAAGAAAAGCGGGCTAATAGGTAATTTGATAGTAGCTTCAACATCAGCTTTATCAGCCTTTTACGGGGGTCTGGCGTACTTTACTGGAAATTGGCTCTATTTTGTCTCGATCCCCACTTTGTACATATTTTTCTTCACTTTGTCTAGAGAATTCATAAAAGGAATTGAGGACTATGAAGGAGATAAGGCTAATAACGTGAGGACCCTAGCTGTAAGGTTAGGGATAAGCAAAGCTTGGAAAATCTCTAAGGCAATTCTAGTAGGGTTAATGATAACGTCTCCTCTTCCTTATTGGTTAGGCTTTAATATAATATATCTTATTTTGATTTTAATCTTAGATTTCCTATTAATTTACGTTATCCTTCTTAAAGAGACTATAGAAAACTCTTCCAAGGCTAGGGGTGTGTTGAAAGTATACGCAATAGGAACAATGATAGCTTTTATACTAGGAAGTTTGCCTGTTAGGCTCTAGTTCAACGTGCCAGATTCAATCAAATAGTTAAAGATTTGTCAAAGGTCTTCCTAAAACCACTTTTTATACCTACTGCCCTTATTACCAAATTACCTTTCTTGTTTAGAGGTAAACCTACTTTAATATCTAGCGTGTCTGAAATTTTTACGTCGTTAAACATTTTGTAACTAATAGAAAGCCCGTTGAAGAGAACGTTCACTATAACTTTATCTAGTTCTATCTCGCTTAAGTTAGTAATTATCACATCTAGAGAATCTTTATCTACTTTAGAGTCGACCTCAAGGACTATTCTAGGTATCTTATAGTTAATACTGTAAAAATTGTAAATATAAGCTAGGGATCTTGAGTTACTTTCAGACATATACCTAACGTAAATCTCTCCTTGTTTTCTCATAGTAATCTCTTCAACTTCGTTTTCGCTTGTTATCAGGTAGCTATCTACAAACAATCTAGCGTTCTTACCCACATTCTTAGCTATTAAGTGGCATTCTCCATCACAGTTAAACTTCATTTCCTCCCCGGGCTTCAAGACCAGAATTCCAGCCATCAGATCATATTTAGTTTCAAACTTTTCCGCTCTGTAGAACGTAACGTGACCTATACTATCCAGCGAAATCTCGTGGATACCTTTATACGTGATGAGAAATTCGTTCCTACCTGGTTTAACTAAAGGGGAAATGTCATAGATTATAGACGAAATTTTTCTACTTCCGTTCTCTACTTCTATGTTAGGTCTGAACTCCTTAGTTAATGAAAAATCGTTTAACCAGAGTCTCCACTTTGGCTCTACGTTTTTGTCCCGCTCTATGTTCAAGATTATATAAACCTTCTCTGGTTTGCTGTCGATATTTATAACGTATGTAAATTCTTTCAGGGCTGTGTTAAGTTTCGTAGGTGTAGTAAAGAAGTCATAATCAATAGTCCCGTCAAAGGAGCCCTTATCGAATGTTACCATATTTCCAATTGGCATATTATTAATACCTTAACCACCAAAAATAAAGTGAATGATAGGGAAAGTTCTTGCCCTCATCAATAGGTCCGACGTAGTAGTTGAAGTGTTAGACTCACGTGAACCTGACCTTACTAGATCAAGGAAAATAGAAGATGTATCGAGAAGAAAAGGTAAAAAACTTCTTATAGTTCTCAACAAAGGTGACTTAATTCCGTTAGACGTGTTACAGAAATGGAAAGAGTACATAGAAAGAAAGGATAAAATACCAACAGTTTACATATCCGCAACCGGTCACTTAGGTACTAAAATCCTTAGGGATAAAATCAAGGAACTTTTAGGGGGGAAACGAGAAGGGATCGCTGTACTCGTAGGATATCCTAAAACGGGTAAATCGTCTATGATAAACGCACTAAAAGGGAGACACTCGGCAACAACCTCAAAGTTTCCAATGAGCTATGGTTATACTAAATCCGTTCAACTCTTCCGAGTTGACTCAAGATTATACATATGGGATACGCCAGGTATAATTCCACCAGACGGGAATGAATTAGAGCGAATTATAAGGGGGATTAACGTGGACAAGCTAGAAGACCCGGTAAGAGCTGCGAAGCTTCTCTTTGACAGAATACAGCAATTTGACCCTAATGTGATTAAAAACGTTTACAAACTTGATTATTCCGACTATTACGATTTCTTAAACAAACTAGCACTAAAGCGTGGATGGATATACAAGACCACAAAAGAACCTAATATTGATGAAGCAGCAAAGGTACTTATTAGAGATTATCACGATGGCAAAATAATTTATTATACCTATCCACCAGATGTAAAGACAGATGATAAAAGTAGTAGTGTTTGACGCGGACAAGACCCTCTGGGATCACCCTAATATATCCGACCTTAAACCCCCTCTAAAATTAGTTAACGAGAATAGCTTAGAAGACTCAAGCGGAAGTAAGGTAACTTTATTCCCTGGCGTAAGAGAAACTCTTCAAGAACTAAAAGGCATGGGTTTTTATCTTGCATTAGCAACGTGGAACATTCCTGAAAAGACCGAAATTGTGTTGTCAACACTTAAGCTGAAGAACTATTTCGATCTGATCGTCTCAAGGGAGTATCCTTTCAAATTCATTTACATAAGCCATATAATCTCCTTGCTTAGACAGTCAAAGAAAGTTGAGATCAAGCCTGAGGAGATTTTGTTTGTTGATGATCGCAGAGTTCATTTCGGAAACACTTGGTTATATGTAGGTAATGTAAACTGTTTAGAGATGTGGGGGGATATTAATAATCACAAACAAATCATAGAAAAAATAAAAAGTATTTATAATTCAGAGAAGTTAAGTGAAAAGAATTACAGTAATATTTAAAAATTTAAAACTCATTCACTTCTGTCTGTGAAAAAGATGATAGGTGACTGTACCCTCCAAGTCGACTAAATTTTCTCCTAAATTCTCGATTAAAAGAGAAAATAGGAGAAAGAATGTATTTGAATATTCTATCATACAACCTACTTCTATTAGGGGTGCGTGATTATGCCAAGTGGTGCTAGAATTCTAGTCGATTCTTTAAAAAGAGAAGGTGTAAAGGTAATCTTCGGTATACCAGGGTTATCAAACATGCAAATATATGACGCCTTTGTCGAAGACATACAAAATGGAGAACTTAGACACGTTCTAATGAGACACGAACAAGCTGCAGCTCATGCTGCCGACGGTTACGCAAGAGCCTCCGGAGTACCCGGAGTATGCACAGCGACTTCAGGTCCCGGAGCTACAAACCTTGTAACTGGGTTAATAACTGCCTATTGGGACTCATCACCAGTAATAGCGATAACCGGACAAGTACCCAGATCCTCAATTGGAAAAATGGCATTCCAAGAAGCTGATGCAATGGGTGTATTTGAACACATTACAAAATACGTGGTGGAAGTAAAGAAAATCGAAGAAATTCCGTTATGGGTTAAAAATGCGTTTTATATAGCCACGACCGGAAGACCTGGCCCTGTTGTAGTGGATATTCCAAGAGATATATTCTATGAGAAAATGGACGAGGTTAAGTGGCCGGAGAAGCCTATCGTAAGGGGTTACAAAGAGTTCCCGACAATAATAGACAGACAGAAGCTAAAGAAAGCTGCCGAGATCCTGATAAACGCTGAAAGACCCATAATACTTGTTGGAACTGGAGTAGTCTGGTCTAACGCCACACAAGAAGTTTTGGAACTCGCAGAGCTACTTCATATGCCAATAATCTCAACATTTCCCGGTAAGTCAGCGATACCTCACGATCACCCATTATACTTTGGGCCTATGGGGTACTACGGAAGAGCTGAAGCGTCAATGGCAGCACTGGAATCAGATGCGATGTTAGTAGTAGGAGCCAGATTTAGTGATAGGACAATAACGTCATACGATGAAATGATCGAAACTAGGAAGAAGTTCATTATGATAAACATTGACCCTTCAGATGGAGAGAGGGCTATAAAGGTAGACGTAAACCTAGTGGGGAATGCTAAGATCTTACTGAAGGAACTGGCAAAAGCTGTAATTGAGTTAGGAATGAAGAATGATAATAGTGCGTGGCTAAAGAGATTGAAAGAGTACAAAGAATACTATGCCCAGTTCTACTATCACGATGAGCCGAATAAATTAAAACCTTGGAAAGTTCTAAAGACCATAAGGAATGTAATACCTAGGGATGCAATTGTTACGACCGGTGTGGGACAACATCAAATGTGGGCTGAAGTATTTTGGGAAGTACTAGAGCCAAGGACGTTTTTGTCTTCAACAGGAATGGGAACAATGGGATTCGGACTACCTGCTGCAATGGGCGCAAAACTGGCAAAACCTGATAAAGTGGTAGTAGACCTTGACGGAGACGGCTCATTCCTAATGACTGGAAATAATTTAGCAACGGCTGTTGACGAGCATATCCCAGTAATATCTGTAGTATTTGATAACAGAACATTAGGGCTGGTGAGACAAGTACAAGACTTGTTCTTTAACCGCCGAGTAGTAGGAGTAGACTACGGACCATCACCAGACTTCGTCAAGTTAGCAGAGGCTTTCGGAGCACTGGGTTATAATGCTACAAGTTATGAAGAAATAGAGAAATCGATAAAAGCTGCTATCAGGGAAGATATGCCAGCAGTGATAAGAGTGCCCATAGATAAAGACGAATTAGCCTTACCCACTTTACCTCCAGGTGGAAGACTAAAGCAGGTGATCCTACGTGACCCAAGAAAAGGTAGTTAGAGTAGTTGGTTACTATAGGGATCCAGGTTATATAGAGAGAGTAGCTGGTGCATTCAGAAAACTGCTAATGGATATTAACTGGATCCAGGGTAGGAAAGTTTCAGACGACGGACTATACGAGATTTATCTAGGAGTGCCCTACACTAACAATTTTGATATAGCAATACAAAACTTAAGCAAAACAGTAGACATAGAGAAAGTAGAGGTATTAGAAGATGCTGTAGTCACGACATATGTCATAAAACGAGATGGGTCTGTAGTTAGAGGAGAACCTTTTGAAGCGAAAGAATATGACATAGTAGTTTTTAAACCCTCATTCTCAAAAGTAACTACACTAAGTTGGGGGATTGTAAGTGGTAAAAATATATACTGATAAAGACGCAAGCTTAGAACCTATAAAAGACAAAACAATAGCAGTATTAGGTTACGGAAGCCAAGGTCATGCTTGGGCACTAAACCTTAGAGACTCTGGGCTAAAAGTCTTAGTAGGACTAGAAAGAGAAGGAAAATCATGGGAACAGGCTAAGAAAGATGGATTTAACCCAATGCATACTGAAGATGCTGTAAAGAACGCTGACGTAATAATATTCCTCTTGCCAGATATGGTTCAAAGGACAGTATACCTTGAAAGAGTAAAGCCACACCTAAGAAGCGGGAATGACTTAGTTTTCGCTCACGGATTTAACATACACTATAGGTTGATCGAACCACCTAAGGATGTGGATGTATATATGATAGCACCTAAAGGACCAGGTCCAATAGTAAGAGAATACTTCGTGAAAGGAGGAGGAGTCCCTGCATTAGTGGCAGTTCACCAGAACTATTCTGGTAAAGCGTTAGAGAAAGCATTAGCTATAGCTAAAGCTTTAGGAGCTACTAGAGCTGGTGTTATAGAGACTACCTTTAAAGAAGAGACTGAAACAGACCTCTTCGGTGAACAAGTAGACTTAGTAGGCGGAATAACACAACTAATGAGGTCAGCTTTTCAGGTCCTAGTAGAGGCGGGATACCAGCCTGAAATCGCATATTACGAGACTATAAACGAAATGAAGATGATTGTTGACTTAATCTATGAAAAAGGGTTCAGTGGGATGTTCAAAGCAGTGTCTGACACAGCAAAATACGGAGGTCTAACTGCTGGTAAATATGTCATAGACGAAAGCGTAAAGAAGAGGATGAAAGAGGTTTTAGATAAGATAAGATCTGGTGAGTTTGCTAATCAGTGGATAGAAGAATACGGAAAGGGGGCTCCAACCCTTGTTAAAGGGGTTCAAGAGCTAGAAAACAGCTTAGAAGAGAAAGTTGGAAGAGAAGTAAGGGAAATATCTCTGAGAGGAAAACCTAAATCCTAAATTTTTATTATATTCTTTTGTGGCTTCAAATAAAAGTAGGGGCACTTCTTTAGAGAGGTATATTGTTTCCAAACTTAGGGATAGGGGCTTTGCAGTTATTAGAGCACCTGCAAGCGGAGCTAAGAGAAAAGACCACGTACCTGATATAATAGCCATGAAATCCGGTGTCATAATTCTCATTGAAATGAAGAGTAGAAAAAACGGGAGTAGAATTTACATTGAACGGAAACAAGCTGAAGGAATAAAGGAATTTGCAAGGAAGAGCGGAGGCGAACTGTTCATCGGAGCTAAAATTGATAAAGAACTACGCTTTGTTAAATTCGACAGCCTTAGAAAGACTGAGATTGGCAATTACGTTGTTGATATAGAGACACTAAGCATAGGTCTTACTTTTGACGACTTAGTGAGATATGTAGACGCCAAATTGAGCAAAACCTTGGATTTCTTTATGTGATCATTCTGGGAATCTAATCCTAGTCTTTATACCATATTTCTTTTCATATTTCTTTAACTTAGTAACTACACGTTTATTAAACAGTCCTATTCCTTCCTTCGGTATCGTTATAACGTACTCCCCATTCTCATAGGTGACCGAGGCAGAGGGAATTATGTTGTTAATTAAGTTCTCTAATCTTCTTTGTATAGCATTTCCGGCTTTTGCTGTTATATTAGCCACGGGTACTATCATGGTCTGTTCACCGAACACGTAAATTTCGTACTCAACTCTATCCGTAAGTAAATCTTTGACCTCTACAACGGGTCTGGCTAGGTCAGCCTCCTTTAATCCAGTCGGGACTTTCACAGTCATGTCCAGACTATATACCTTGGCTACATTCCCCGAGTGGATGAAAACTATCGTATCCAGAATATTAGGAATTGTACCTATATCGACTCTATTAATAAACCTGTGAATTGCGTCGATCGGAGAAGTGGCGTGGACAACTCCTATCATCCCTATTCCTGCTAGTCTTAAATCGATGTAGAGTTTAAAGTCCTCATCATTTCTCATCTCGTCATAAACAGTATAATCGGGTCTACTAAGCAATAATATGTCGTGTAACTCACCTACTTCAGCGTAGTTCTTCGAATACTGTGTTATCTCGGGAGGTAAGTGCATATCACGCGGAGATTCTATTGTTTTAACTACTTTATTCATCCTCATGTAAAATTCCGCAAGTGCCTGGGCGAAAGTAGTCTTACCCATACCTGGTGAGCCGGCTATAAGTATCCCTTCAGCTCTATCTCTCAACCTCAATAATAACTTCTCATTAAGGTTGTAATCTTCTAACCTCTTTCTAGCTACAGGTCTGGTAATTGTAACCTCCCACCCATCGCTTAGAGGAGGTCTGATTATCACTATCCTATAATTACCTAACTGGATTATCGTCGAACCTTTTCTCTCAATTTCAATAAAAGAGTCTTTAACGTAATCAACAGCGGAAAGAATTTCATTGACGATCTTTTTGATCTCGTGACCAGAAAGAATATTAGGCGACAGTTCAACGAACTGCCAGTTACCGGGTTTACCCTTTTTGGCTTTTGGGGTTGTCCCCTCTTTTAAATGTACGCTCATAGTGTTTTCGTCAAATAACTTATCAATTGTAAGCGAAGTAACATCTGGGGTAAGTAAGATTACATCAATTCCTAGGCTTTCAGCCAACCTCTGTTGTATCACATCAGCCGTAACGATCGTACAACCTCTTCTTAAGCAATACTCACGTAAACCTTCATTCACAAAAGAGTATCTTCCTTCATCACCTACTATCTCGAAACTTACTAACAACTCTTCACTAAGTTCTTTTAACCTTGAAACTTCTTCTAAGGCTATTTCAGCCGTAACTAAACCTTCCCTTGCGTCTCTTTCTAGCTCGTTAAGTAATATTTTGTGAATTAGGATGTTACCATAAAGCCTCTGTTCCGCTACGTATTTTGATATACCATGAATTAGTGCGGACTTATCAGGTAATAGATCTTTCGGAGGCAACTAATAATACCCTACTTCAAATTAGTAAGTGGAAAAATAATAAATTATCTCTTGACGTGATTGAGAAAGTACTCATGAACGATTGTAGTATTCGATAATTCAGGATGGAAAGTAGTGGCAATCATATTTCTCTCCTCAGCCATTACCGTAACACCTTGTAGTGTTATTAAAGACTTAGCCTCTCCCCACGTCTTCACGATTGCTGGAGCCCTAATGAATACTACCCTACCTTTTCCGCCACCTATAACTGAGAAATCTAAAGTCGCCTCAAAGCTCTCCCTCTGTCTTCCGTAATAATTCCTTATAACTTGAATATTCATTTCCCCTATCAGGGGCTGTGACTTTTTGGAGACCTTTGCGTCTGTGACGTCCTTAGCTAATATTATAGCACCGGCACAAGTCCCTAACACCGGTGTACCTTCAGTGATCTTACTTTTTAAATCGTCTAGGACACCAAGCTTCTGAGCTATAATTCCGATAGTTGTACTCTCGCCGCCTGGTATAATCAATCCGTCAACTTGTTTCAGATCCCCTGCTTTTTTAACTGGAAGTATATCTCCACTAACGTTCAGTTTTGTCATTGCTCTCTTTAACTGTAATGCATGCTCCTCGAAACTACCTTGATAAGCAAGAATTCCTATTTTCATATTTAACTCCCTCTTACTTGCAGCAACTCCTCTGGCTTAAGCGACTTTATATCAATACCCATCATACTCTTGCTTTCGCTTATCATTTTTTGTGCCTCTAACACAATTTCAGGGTCCTCCCAGTTGGCAGTTGCTAAAACTACTGCTTTAGCCCTTATATCTGGGTCTGAACTCTTAAATATTCCAGAGCCTACGAAAACACCGTCAGCACCTAACCACATCATTAGGGCAGCATCAGCAGGTGTAGCTATTCCTCCAGCCGCAAAGTTAACAACCGGTAACCTCTTGAGCTTAACAGTTAGTTCTACTAATTGATAAGGAACTTGTAACTCCCTAGATTTCTTTAATCTGTCCTCTTCATTCATTGACACCAATTGGGCTATCTCATTGTTTATTATTTTCATGTGCTTTACAGCTTCACTTACGTTTCCAGTTCCAGCTTCACCTTTAGTTCTGATCATTGATGCTCCTTCATTAATTCTCCTCAAGGCTTCTCCTAAACTTCTCGCACCGTTGACGAAGGGTACTTTGAATTCCCATTTGTTTATGTGATGTTCCTCGTCAGCAGGTGTAAGGACTTCGCTCTCGTCTATCATATCTACTCCTAGTGCTTCTAGCACCCTAGCTTCATAATAATGTCCTATCCTTACCTTCGCCATAACGGGTATCGTAATAGAGTTCATTACTTCCTCAATAATTTTTGGATCAGCCATTCTCGCTACACCGCCACTTTTCCTCACGTCGTAAGGTAGCTTGTCTAAGACCATCACAGCAGTAGCTCCAGCATCTTCAGCTATTTGAGCCTGTGTGACGTTAGTTACATCCATTACTACTCCACCTTTCTGAAATATAGGAAAAGCGTGCCTTACCATTGATGTACCCTGAACTACATCACCTTTCTCAAGGATTGGAGATACTGTCAATAGATTTTCATCTTTAAGGATATCCCTGAGTTCAGCTAATTTATAGAAAAAACTCTCAATCTCATAAAAACTTAACTCGTAAAGTCTCATAAAAAGAGATGAGCAAAGTAAATTTAAAAAACTTTGTCAAAAGAGTACTTGGGGAGCTCAATAAAGTTTTGCCTTTTGTTTCCTTTCTTCTTCAGCTCTAATCTTTATAATACCTAAGTAAACCGCACAATTAACACAATAACACTTCGTTACCGGATATCTCATTATAATGGCTCCTTTCTTCTCTAGTTCAGCTGCTAAAGCAGGGTCTACTGGACTGTATGGTTTAGTTACACATATTGCTTTATCCTCTGGTACTCTAGCACCACATTGATCGCAAGAAATATAACCTACATGCCCCTTATCGCCTTTCCTTCTACCTCTATTCTCTCTTTTCTTAGGCAAAAATTAACACCCTTAATTTAACCATATCACTCCTTTTAATAAGTTTTTGCTAGCCTAAGGGTATCCTTAGCTGGTTTTTTACAAACCACACACGACTTATTTGAAACATCTCTTGATGAGTCGTATGGAGAACCTAACACCCTACTGTTAGTAAGCTCTTCAAGTTTCAAACCACAGTCGTTCTCCCCGCACCATGGTACTTCTACTATACCAGACCTATTTTCTAACGTCTTTTTAGCTTCATCTAGATCGTCTGTATATATTATTTTACTCTTCATCATTTCCCAAGCATTTTTCTTCAAATCTTCCGAGATCTTCATTAGGAGCTCGGAAACTTTTTTCACTAATTCACTTCTCTGTATCGAAATGCCTTGTAATGTATCTCTCCTTTTAATATATACCGTGTTATTGTTTACCTCTCTTTGCCCTATCTCTATCCTTAAGGGGACACCCTTTAATTCCCAGATATAAAACTTCTCGCCAGGTGTCTTCTCAGGGTTTTTATCAATAACTGCGTTTATTGAATTCTTATTTAATTCCTCCGCAATACCGTCGCAATAATCTGTGATTTTCTTATTAGTTTCATCATCTTTAGCGGGTATAGGAATTATTACTACTTTTATAGGTGCTATTTTAGGATTCAAGACCGGGCCGTGATCGTCTCCGTTAATGGCGATTAACGCAGCGACCACTCTGTCTGAAATCCCATAACTTGTTTGATGAGGATATTCTAATGAACCGTCTTTCTTTTGTATCTTGAAGTCGAACACTTTTGTAAAGTGTTGTCCTAGATGATGTACCGTACCTATTTGCATAACCCTTGAGTCTGGCATTATCGTATCGAACGCAATAGTGTAGACAGCACCTGCAAACTTATCCCAATCTGGCCTCTTCGATATAACATAAGGAATTCCTAGTTCGTCGAAAAACTTTTTGTAGATTTCCACTGCCTCTTTGACTTGTCTTTCGGCGTCTTCATAAGTCTCGTGTAGAGTATGCGCTTCTTTGAAAGTAGTTAGCTCCCTGAGCCTTATCATGGGTCTCGTAGCTTTGGTCTCGTATCGGAAAACACTCACTATTTGGTAATATTTCTTAGGTAGTTGCTTGTAACTACTTATCCACAGAGACTCCATGAAGGTAATTGAAGTCTCACTAGTAGGTCTCAACGCTAATTTAACGTCTAGATCATCCTTACCTCCCTTTGTTACCCAGTATACCTCACCCTCAAAACCCCTTATGTGCTCCGACTCCCTACGCAACAGATCTTCGGGGATAAGCATAGGGAATAGTACTTCCTCATGTCCCGTGGAATCAAGTAAGTTCCTAATTAAGTCAGTTACAGCCCTTCTTATTTTGAAACCGTAGGGTAACCAGACTCCTACTCCTTTGACTGGATATCTCCCATAATCGTAGAATTCGCCTTCTTTTAGTACCCACTCGAACCATTCAGAAAAGTTCGTCTGCCACTTTTCTCTTGTTATTTTCATAGTAAGAGGAAAGAAAACGAGGAACTAAAAAAGCATTTTTGTCTTTTAACACGTTCACACTTTTGCGAACAACATTAATATTGCGAACAGTATACCATATACTGCGATTCCTTCTCCGATAGCCACGAAGATAAGAACTGTACCGAACATGTCTCTCCTTTCCGTTAATACACCTATACCTGCAGCAGCTGCCATTCCAACAGCAACTCCAGCACCAACTGCAGCTAAACCTATTGCGAGACCTGCACCGATGTTAATTCCGGCAACCTCTGTACCTGAGCTAGTTTGAGCTGAAGCTAGCGTAGTTACTAATATTGGTATTAGTAGAGATGCGAGCAGGATTTTCCTCATAGTAGAACACTCCGTTAAACTATTTTTCTACTTCCTTTAAAATATTTCTTTTAATGTTTTCAAAGTCATCCATTCTTTGTTTAACTATCTTTTCAAACTCAGCATTTAATTGCGACATTGTTTCTTTTCTCTTTTCATCGAGTTTAATCTTTAACATATTCACGTATTGTTCAGCCACTTTCCATCCTCCTCCTCTGTAGAACTCTCCTAATCATTTTTAACCTACTAAACTCCTCTCTGGTTCTATCATCTAATACGCTCTTAATGTACTTAGCTGAAGAATTATAATAAGGAAGTATAGAAGTATCTATAGCATTTATAAGCCTTTGTGTCTTTCTCAGCTCAAGAGTAAGTGACCTTATAGCTGATTCCATCTCAACAAGAAGCAGTATTTTTTTGAAAGCCTCTGCAATCTCTTCCCTTGATTTTAGTATATAAGGTGATATTTCTACGTCACCGAAGGGCTGTTTTTGAATTGATTCCTCATTTAGCTCAACTATCGGAATTCTAACACCGAAGAGGAGCTTTGTATTACTCTTAACCTCAAGGCTGGAGGGTACAGAACTCGCAAACTGTTCTATAGTAGCTATACCCTCAGCCGAAACGCCTTTTAAATACGTAGAGTATACATCCGATAAAACTTTGCTGACCTCACCGTAGGTCTTTTCATACTCATCAGCATATTGACGTAAGTACAGTAACAAAACCTCTCTTTTATTTTCCAAAAGTCTCTTAATAGTTCTAGTTAATCTGATTTGTCGCCTAAGGTTTATCAGATTAATCTTTGTAGGTAAAATCTTCCTTGAGCTCATTTCTTACCCCTATAGTTGGGATGATACTTCTTTATGTATTCTTGCTTGATTAGACTTAACTCAGACTCTGGTAACACAGAGAGGACTTCCCATCCAATGTCTAGTGTTTGTTCTATAGTTCTATTCTCATTGAACCCTTGACTTATGAACTTTCTCTCGAACTGTTCTCCGAACAGTAAATACTTCCTATCAACTTCCGAAAGGCTATCCTCACCAATAATTGCAGCTAACCCTCTTACTTCCTGAGCCCTTGCATATGCCGCAAACAGTTGGTTAGATAAGTCCTTATGGTCATCTCTTGTTTTTCCTTCTCCTATACCGTCTCTCATAAGCCTTGAAATGCTCATGAGGACGTTAATCGGTGGATATATTCCTTTATTATATAATGATCTATCAAGGGTTATCTGACCTTCGGTTATGTAACCGGTCAAGTCCGGAATTGGATGTGTAATGTCATCATTAGGCATCGTTAAAATTGGCATCTGAGTAATTGAACCCTTTTTACCAACTACTTTACCTGCTCTCTCATAGATTGTCGCTAGATCAGTGTACATGTATCCAGGGTAGCCTCCTCTACCAGGGACCTCTTCTTTAGAAGCACTTAGTTCTCTAAGTGCTTCACAATAGTTTGTCATATCAATGAGTATTGCTAATACATGCATATCTTTTTCGAAAGCTAAATATTCAGCTAGAGTCAAAGCCGCTCTTGGTGTTAGAATCTTTAACGATGGTGGTTCATTAGCTAGACTGAAGAACATCGCAACCCTGTTTATAGCACCAGTCTCTTCGAAGAACTTCCTGAAGAATAATGCTTCGTCATATCTTATTCCTATTGCACCAAAGACTACAGCGAAATTACTCTCTTCACCTCTAACAGTAGCTTGTTTAGCGATTTGAGCAGCAATCATGTTACCAGGCATACCGCTCCCGCTAAATATAGGGAGCTTTTGTCCTCTCAGTAATGACAACATGCCGTCAATTGCAGATATTCCGGTTTGGATAAACTCTTCTGGATATTCTCTAACTGCTGGATTTAAGGGATCTCCGTTAATGTCCCTCTTCTCGCCTGATATGACTGGTGGACCGTTATCCAAAGGTTCACCTAACGGGTTGAATATACGCCCTAGCATCTCTTCGGAAACTTTTATCTCCAACCCTCTTCCTAAGAACCTTACCTTTGTACTTGTAGGTGAGATACCAGTGGTCCCTTCGAAAACTTGGACAAATGTAACTCCTAATTGCGAATCTACTACTAGCCCCCTTCTCTTGATACCGTCAGCCAATTCAATTTCTACTAACTCGTTATAAGAAGCGTCATTTACTCCTTGTACAGCCACTAGAGGACCTTTAATCATCGAGATGTTCGAATATTCTCTAAGGTTCATGCTTTCCATTATCCTGACACCTCCTTTAGTAATGAGTCATAAGCTGCCTTTAATTTATTCTCTATCTCATCTATTTTCGCTAGTTCATCATTCTTTACTGAGTATTTAATCCTTATAATTTCTGGTTCCAATGACCCAACTTTTTCTAATATCTTCTTCAAAGGTATTCCTTTACTGATTAAATCGTTAGCTTGAGTATAGAACGTATATAACACATGCATCATTTTAGCCTGCTTTTGCGGTGTAGCGAAAGCGTCTATCTCATCAAACGCATTCTGTTGCAAGAATCCTATTCTCACTAATTTTGCAGCCTCTAGAACTAGCTTGTCCTTATCTGACAGTGACTCGGGACCTACTAACCTCACTATTTGTTTGAGTTCATCCTCCCTTAAAAGGACTTTCACCAAAGTATTCCTCATATCATACCAATTCGGATCAACGTTTTTATGCCACCACGAAGCTACTAAATCTACGTAAGCAGAGAACCCTTGGATCCAGTTTATTGCTGGGAAGTGCCTAGCTTGAGCCAACGAGACATCTAAAGGCCAGAACACTCTCACAAATCTTAATGTATTACTGGTAACTGGCTCGGTAAAGTCACCTCCTGGAGGAGATACTGCTGAAGCTATCGTCACTGAGCCAGTCCTCTCTGGGTTCCCTATTGCCCTTACCCTTCCAGCCCTCTCATAATACTCTGCTAACCTTGAAGGTAAGTAACTTGGGAACCCTTCTTCTGCTGGCATCTCCTCCATTCTACCTCCTAAGTCTCTTAATGCTTCCGCCCACCTAGTGGTTGAGTCAGCTACTAATAATACGTCATAACCTTGATCCCTGAAATACTCAGCCATAGTAACTCCTACGTATATGCTTGACTCTCTCGCCGCTACAGGCATGTTGCTAGTGTTTGCAACTAATATTGTTCTCTGAAGTAATGGTTTTCCAGTCCATGGGTCCTTTAGCTTAGGGAACTGTCTTAGCTCGTCTGTCATTTCGTTACCCCTTTCTCCACATCCCACATAAATTACAATCTTAGCTGCCGACCATTTGGCTAAACTTTGTAATGTTACCGTCTTACCGCTTCCAAATGGACCTGGTATAGCTGCCGTTCCTCCTTTTGCCATAGGGAATATAGTATCAATTACTCTGGTACCCGTCAATAGAGGTTCTGTAGGCTCTAACTTTTCTTTGAAAGGTCTCGGAACTCTTACGGGCCATTTATGATACATTTTGAGCTCTTTCGTATCGCCGTTAACATCTAAAGTAGCTATAACATCCTCTACTGTGTAATCACCTTCAGTCACAACTTCTTTTACAACACCATGAACGTTAGGGGGGGCTAATATTTTATGTTGAATAAGCTCTGTCTCTTGGACTACACCGATTATATCCCCGCCTGACACCTTGTCTCCTTTCTTTATGGTAGGAGTGAAGTGCCATTTCTTGTTCTTGTCTAGTGCCGGTATCTTTACTCCTCTTTTAACGTAGGGTGATTTAGTGACATTTGCAATGTAGTCCAGTGGTCTCTGTAGACCATCAAATATCCTTCCTAGTAGTCCGGGACCTAATTCAACTGATAAGGGAGCGCCAGTTCTGTATACTTTGTCTCCGGGCTTAATGCCGTCAGTAGTCTCGTAA
Organism: Stygiolobus sp. CP859M; assembly: GCF_037389975.1. Taxonomy (NCBI): domain Archaea; kingdom Thermoproteati; phylum Thermoproteota; class Thermoprotei; order Sulfolobales; family Sulfolobaceae; genus Stygiolobus; species Stygiolobus sp. CP859M. The sequence goes on from NZ_JBBHKS010000007.1 coordinate 128,932, forward strand.
ACCTGGATGAATGCCTTATCGCCCTCAATTCTGGTAATTTCTCCTATTAATCTGGGTTCTCCTACTTCTACTACTTCATACATTTGCGCTGATCTCATTCCGTCCGCTACTACTAGAGGTCCATTAACACGAATAACACGACCTTCTCCTGCCATCTTACTCACCGAAGAGAACTTTAGCTATTTCGTCTCTTAAATCATCGAACATCTGATTTAAAATTGTTTCAAGCGTAAAGTCTCTCACCAAACTTTGATCGGGATAGAAAATTTTAATCCCAGCCCTTATGTTCTTATCCTCCTCGACCTTAGCGTTTATCTTCTTAGATGATAGAATAGTTTTAACAGTTCCTAGATCACGTGAAGAACAATAAATCACGGAGCCGTTCTTAGCCTCTCTTGCTATTATACTTTCAAGCCCTTGCTTGTATCTAGTATCAGACACTAAGTCCGGTATTTTCTCCATTACCTTATAGTACACTTGGGAGATCCAATAGTCTTTCTCCTTACTGATAAGCCTTTTATTTTCTACTTCTAGTTTCGCTTGCTCGCCTTTTACCCTATCTTCATTCTTCCTGATATAATCCGTGATCTTTTGTGTATACTCCGAAAGAATAGCGTTGTATCTCTCATCTACAATCGTATTAGCTTCAACCATAGCTTTTTTTAGTTCTTCTTGGTTCTTCTTTTTCACGTCCTCTAATGATGAATTTAATAATTCCTCAAATTTCATCTATTCTCACCCAAATCCTAAAGCTCTAAGTATTAAGCCTTTCACATCGAGGGGCTGACCTTGACTAAAGGGAGTTGGAATAACAGTAATTAGTGGTTTTTTCTGGTCTATTACCAATGATTCAATTTTTTCCTTTACTGGATTATATAGGTCATTTGCGACCAATATTAAGTCTATGTCTTCTCTCTTTTTTAACTTAACCAATGTGTCCTCAAGATTGAGTGGATCATCAAGCACTAAGCCCTCAGTACCTATCATCCTGAAAAGGTTAACAGTATATCTGTCCCCTACTACTACTACTTTACCCATCGTTAATTATCATTTTAAAAGGAGATTAAATATTTTTAAGACATACCTGATTTATCATAGTGAATCACTGTGATTCTTCCTGAGACGATGGTTAGGGTTGAAATACTTACAGACAAACGAAACGTTAATAATGTGGTAACTAAGTTGCTGAATTTAAATGCATTTGAAGTTGACGACTCTAAAGCACCAATATCCCAATATAAATATGAGGAGGCTAGGAGGAATCTAGGAGAAACCAGTGAAAATATCAACAAAATAAAGATAATAATGGAACTTGGAGGAATTGAAATAGAACCTAAGGGTAAATTAAAGGTCTCCGACTGGTTTGAGACCGCGACCGAGGTTAACAAAGAATATTCCAAAATTGAAGAGAAATACAAGGAATTACTGGAAGAAATAGGGAAACTCAGGGCTGAGTTAGAATCCCTTAATACTCAGTTAAGTGAAATAGAGCCCTTCAAGGACATAGGAATAAGTCTAGATCTACTATACAAAACTGAATATTTTGAAGTAGCACTCGTTATATTATCTAACGAGCAGAGAAACAACTTAGAGAAAACCGAGAGAATTGCAGTATATTGTAATCCTTTTGCAGAGAATAAAAACGCCTGTATTATAACTGGACCGAAGGGGATAAACTTAGAGACTAAATTAAAGGAAATAGGTGTCAGAAGATTCGAGACTCCAGACATGATTTCACCTCAAGAGGCTTACAATAACGTTCAGGAAAAAATTAAGTACCTTCAGTCTATTCTTGGAGAAAGGAGGAAGGAACTAATTAGTAAGGTAGAACAAGATAGAGAATGGATAGCAGAGACCTATGGTAGGCTACTAACCGTAAGAGATGCGATGACAATTCTCTCCAAGGCTAGAGTGTCAGAATACTACGTACAAATAGAAGGTTTCCTCCGTGAAAAGAAACTTAAGAACCTCTTGGACGAACTAGGAGACTTAGCGTTTATCACATATGAATACCCTAAGAGATATGCAGAAAATGAAGGAGAGACTCCACCTACTTATGTTGAACTTCCAAAATCCATTAAACCTTTAGAATCGGTAATCGAACTTTATGGTGTTCCATCCTACTGGGAAATATCTCCTACAGTATTCTTAATAATTACCTTCCCGTTCCTCTTTGGTCTCATGTTCCCAGATTTTGGTAACGCTCTAGTTATTTTCATTTTCTCGCTGTGGTTCTACAACTACGGTAAAAAGAAGGGGAGTAATAACATTAAACAACTCTCTTTAGTTTTAATCTACGGCAGCATAATCGCAATGATCACTGGGATTTTGGCTCGAGAATTCTTCGGTCCGTTGGCCGTAGGAGGGCTCAGAGAGTTATTAAATAATCCGGCGTATCCAAATGGTCCACTTTATAACATATGGCCAGTTCCTCAGTCCGTTTACGAACAGATAAAATACATATTACCTACTGGTGGAGCTGAACAAGGTATAGTTAACTCAATAATACTGTCCTTATTGTTAGGTTCCATACTCTTGTTCGTGAGCTCCTTACTAGGAGTAATTAATGCAATAAAGAAGAAAGATCCTGAGTTCTTAGTGCTAGATAGATTGCCTATCTTATTAATCTACACAGTACCATTTATAATATTTACCTACGGTCTTACGAACTTATCGAATTATATAGGACAAGTTGAAACTTTGCTCGGAGGAATTGGTTACTTCTTGTTTAAGACCGGTTCACCAGCAGCTGGATCTACACAAACTCTTGCCGATATATTGGTGATCTGGGTAGAACTAGCGTTAATTTATAACTGGGCTGGAAAAGTTATAATTCTACGTAAACATGAGAAGATGTCTGCTGTAGGAGCTATAGTCTTCGGTTTCATAGAAGGAGGATTTGAAGCCGGCATTCTGTTACTGTCTAACACTATTTCCTTCATACGAGTGTTAGTATTTGCCGTAGCCCACTATTACATACTCTATGCATTCTCTTATATGGGGTATCTAGCAGCTGGACAACCATCGACGGTTATCGCGTTAATAACAAACCCCATAGCGTTGGTGATTATAATAATCGGAAACTTACTGGCGATAGCATTAGAAGGTTTAATAGTTTTTATACAAGACATGAGGCTTCACTTCTACGAAATGTTTAGCAAGTTCTATGAAGGAAAAGGAAGAAAGTTCGAACCGCAAGTAATTTACGTAGAAATTTTATCTTAATAATTCAGGTCTATTTTTTTCTACTTTCTTTCTTATTTCTTCTAATTTTCTATGAATTTCTTCATGAAGCCTGAATTCGTCCTCTATAGGTAAGTCTAATTTTTTAAACAATGGCTCTATATTCCCTATTTTTTGTCCGGGTTTGATGGTAAAGTCTCCAGCGTTATCCCACTTCTCGTTCTCAATTCCTGATAACCCTATTTGCGAGTACAGTTTAGATGCGTGATCGGGCATCAATGGGTATATCATAATGGCAATAGTTCTCAGCGAATTTGTAGCTATATATAACACGTTTGCCGCTTGCTGCTTGTCTGTTTTAATTAAATTCCACGGAGCCCTTAAGTTTAGGTAAGAATTTCCGTCTCTAGCGAGTTTTAACAGTTCTTCAGTACCAGCCTTTAGTTTACCTAACTCCATCATCTCTCCCATTTTTTTGGGTGCTTCTTTTATTTCACTGACAAACTTTCTATCATCATCATTATAAACGCTCTCGTCGTGAGTAGGTACCTCTCCTCCGAAGTACCTCTTGACCATAGACAAAACTCTGTTAGCATAATTCCCTATATCGTCGTTGAGCTCGGTGTTCACAATTCTTACCGCTTCTCTCCAAGTGAAATTAGTATCTCTTTCTTCTGGTCTAAGCCTTATTAAAACGAACCTCCAATATTCGATATCCATTAACTCCTTGGCTTCATCGATCCATATTCCTATCTTCCTACTTTTACTGAACTTCTGTCCCTCGTAAAGTAAATACTCGGTAGAGGCAATTACTGTAGGAAGAACGTAACCTTCCCCAGAAGCCATTAGCATTGCAGGTAATATAACCGCATGAAAGGGAATATTATCTTTACCTATAAAGTAGTAGCTCTTGACATCATTTCCGAACCAGAATTCCTTCCATTTTTCTTCATTACCTTCTTTCCTGAAATATTCAATAGTAGCAGATATATAACCTAACAAAGCCTCAAACCATACATACACAGTTTTGTTCTCAGCTCCTTCATACGGAGCGGGAATACCCCAAGCATTATCTCTGGTAATACTCCTTGGCTTTAACCCCTCTTTAACCCAACCTAAAGCTACTGATTTAACGTTGTCTGGCATGTAAGGAGATGAAGATATCCAATCCCTTATCTTATCGTTAAACTCAGATAAATCAAAGAACCAGTGTTTAGTCAGTTTAAGGACGGGTTTACTACCACATAAGGCACATTTCGGGTTAATCAGTAGCTTAGGAGTCAATAGCCTACCACAATTATCACATTGGTCACCCCTAGCATCTTCAAATCCACAGTAAGGACAAGTTCCCTTGATAAATCTATCTGGTAAGAAGAGCTTATCATGTTCACAATAAGGTATCTCGTCTTCCTCCACTTTTACGTACTTTCTCAGATTCAACAGGAAACTTCTAACGAATTCCTTATGAACTTCAGATTCTGTCCTAGTGTAATTGTTAAATGTTATCTTCCACGTTTCCAGAAACAATTTTTTATCGTATTCATGGGCTTGATCAGTTAGTAATTTCGGGTGAACTCCCCTTTTCTTAGCCTCAATTTCTATCGGAGTCCCATGTTCGTCGCTTCCGCTCACGAACACTACGTTTTCCTTACCGTACTTCATTCTAGCGTATCTAGCAAAGACGTCGGCTGACAAAATCGAACCTATTAAATTGCCTAAATGTGGAACCGAATTAACATAGGGCCAGGCTGAAGCTACGAATATTTTCATATATCACACTTTGCTCACGCGTGGAATATAAGTTTATAAAATTTCTTAATCAGATGAGTTTTGAATTGGCACTAATAGACTACTCTAAATACCCTTTCCTCAAAAGCCTCGAAGATGAACTCAAAAAGTACGGCAGTTCAATAACTATAAAAGACTTATTAATTACTAGTAAAGAAAAACTTGATGAAGCAAGGAGTAGAATAGAGAACGTTATGAAAGAAAAATTAAATGTACCATACTCACAGCTCCACGGCGACACGGTCTTAACCTTTTATTTATCCTTACTTATTTTGTCCGCGTTAGGAAGTAAAATCCTTACAGAGAAGTTCGTTGAGAATGAGGTAAATGTTTTTAAATCGCAATTAATGATGGAAAAACCAGACGTAGTAGTTGAAATAGCAAAAATATTAGGAATTAATGTTAACACTGATGAAATAGAATTACGTGAGTATCAGGGTAAAAAAATAAGGTCAATAAGACTCCCTTTTGCTATTAATTTTGTTGAGTACTTAAAGTATTCGAAAGAGTTAAGGAAAAGAGACGAAAAATTCTCATTACGTAAACACGTCTTACAAAAGGGTAATGTATATTTAGACAAGAATGAACTAGTCGACCTAATAACTGACAAAATCAGAGAGAGGATAATGAACATAATTAAACAGATCCAACTTACTGACATTCCAGAAGAAATAAAGAAATTAGCTGATGAAATTAAAGGAAGAAAAACTCCACCCTGCATTATGGAGTTAATGAAGAAAAAAGAAAATCTTACCCAAGAGGAAAAGAAGATACTCTTGACATATATTATCGACATAGGAGCTGATACCAGGGGCTTTGCTCCAGAGGAGATAGTGAAGGAAACTAAGAAGACTAGAGTTATAGTTTACTCTTGTGAAAGGCTAAAAGAGTTAGGTTTGTGTGTAAATGATTGCGGAGTCAAAAACCCATTACAATTGTATTATGGTAAGCTTCTGTAGACGTAATAGAATCTTTGCACTACAGTTACTGCGGATAAAAGACAGAAAATTGCTAGAATGAACGAAGCTACTTTAAACGAAAAGAAAGATACGAATAGGACGATTATCGTAAATATAATCCTTTCCCCTCTTTCTATTATACCCCTACCTTCGATCTTGGTTAAGCCTAAAGATTCTCCCTTAGCTCTAAGATAGGGGATAACTAATGACAGCCCTATAAGGAGAGATGTCAGGAATGACGAAAAACCAAGGATCACTAAACCTAGGAGGTAATTAACATCCTCAATTCTGTCCAAGCTACTATCAATGAAGCTGCCTTTTACTCCCGCAGCATTAGCCAACCTCGCTATTTCACCATCAAGTGCATCCATAAAAGCTGATATTGCTATAAGTAAAACCCCCAGAAGTGGATTTTTGAATATATACATAATTAGTAAGTACACAAAGGACAAGACTAGACCCAGTAGAGTTACAGTATTTGCAGTGAGACCCATTTTGATTAAACCTTTAGCAATAGGTTGAAGAATCTTCTTAGATTGATTCCTCACTCTGGTTATCATAACCAACACCGTTATTAACTACTTACCGAACTTTTAATGGGACTATGAAAGCTAAAAAACTGATCTTGGTAACATCCGAATCTCATCCTTCGCATAAAGCATTTTTAAAAGTTACTGAAGATTTGAGTAAGGAGTTAAATATAGAAAAGGAGATAAAAATAGAGGACTACAGCTTCCTAACAGATTACGGCGAGAAGGACGACTTTGGAATGCCATTCCTACCACAATTGCTGATACAAACAGAAGACGGAAAAATAGTACCAGTTCTAACCCAAATGCCATTTAACCAGAAATTACAGCCTGATCCCGAGAAGGGGAAGGAAGAAGCTCTTAACAAAATTAAAAATATTACCTGAATAGTTTTAGTATAAGTGAGAAACGTGAGTTACGTTCCACATGTGCCATATGTACCCACACCAGAGAAGGTAGTAAGAAAGATGCTGGAAATAGCAAAGGCTGGCCCAGAGGACATAGTTTATGACTTAGGATGCGGTGATGGCAGAATAATAGTAACAGCTGCTAAGGAGTTCCATGTTAAGAAAGCTGTCGGAGTAGAAATAAACGACGAAAGAATAAAAGAAGCAATCGAGAATATAAAGAGAAATGGAGTAGAGGGAATAGCCCATGTTGTAAAAGGAAACTTCTTTGAGGTAGATATTTCAGAAGCAACAGTCGTAACTATGTTCCTGCTAACAAATGTAAACGAAATGTTAATGCCTAAGCTCCAGAAAGAGCTGAAACCGGGAACAAGGATAGTATCTCACGAGTTCGAAATGAGAGGATGGAAGCCTAAAGAAGTCGTAAAAGTTGAGGACGGAAATATGACACACCTTGTTTATCTTTACGTAATTGGTGAAACTTAATGAAGGTTTTAATATTAAGAAGTGAGGACGGAAATATAACTAAAAAAGATATAGTCGAGGGAGAGTTTGACAAGGTATTAAGGGAGATAGCTTCTAGTGCCTTAAAGGAATGGAATGAGACCTCCTCAGACTTCACGATAATGAGGGACATGTACGAGGTTAAAATACCCCTGCCCCTAAAACCCAACGTTTACGAAATAATTAAGGGCTATTTAAAATCTAGGACAAAGACTGAAGCTATAGCAGAAATACCAGTATATATAATAAGTTTTGATAACAGATGGATGGACTCAGATTATCGTGATATGAAGGTTTACGTGGTGTCTCCCTATATCGATGAGAACGTAGAAAAGGAATTAACTGACTATGCTATTCAGGCTACTTCACAGAAACCAATGACTACTGAAGAAGAAGAGGAAGAAGAAGAGTAAATTGTTTGTTTGTGTGATTTTTGTCTAGGAGTAAAAAGTTATTTTGTATACTTATTATTGGCGAAGAACGAATCTATGGTTATAGTAGATACAATCTCATCCCAGCTAATGTTGAATGCTCTTAGTATTTGTTCAAACGTGCTTCTTAACGCATCAACATATTTATCCGCATCAATTTCACTTAGCTTCGCTAGCTGTACTGGCTTTACTCCATCTTTGTTCTTTACCTTCACAAACAATATTACATCTCTAGGAAGCACCATTACGCCGTAGGCAGCTAACTGCAATGCTGCTTTTACGTGTTGTGGGGTGTTCTTCTTGTATGCATCTAAAGGTTTTGAAAGCATAATCCTAAATGCTAGCTCGTCGAGATTATAACCTTTATTTTTCAACTTGTTGTATATATCTTTTATCTTGTTTTCTAGTGCTACCTTAATTTTAGGTATATCATCTGGGGAATTCATAGATGCTATTAGTGTCTTGACTTCATTGAACTCTTTCTTAATAAACTCCGGTGTGTTACGTTTCTTTGCTAACATTCCCTTAATGTCGGTCTTACCATCTGGGTATACGCCAAGATAATTCTTCTTAAGTCCCGAAAACGCTACAAACTTATAAACTTTATCGACTTCTAAGTCTAGACCGAACTTTTCTTTTACGAATTTAATTATCTCCTCTAGCTTATCCTTAGGAGGGTTATATATGAATAAAGAGTCTGTATCACCATATAACACTTGTAAACCCATAGACCTTGTAGTCTGTGAGGTCATAGTTATAACATATCTACCTATGGCAGTGACGCTTTCTGCTACTGCAGGTGCGTATAGAGGGAACGTTTCTGCACCGAATACCCCATAAGTAGCGTTGATGAATACTTTCATAGCTCTTTGAACTACATCATAAAGTGACCTTTGCTCCTCTGAAACGTCCTTCTGTTTAGCCTTCTTCTTATAAATTTTAACTCTGAAGTCCCTAAGTAATCCAGTTATAACTGCAGTTATACCCGGACGATCCATGCAAACAAAGTGTAGCTTTTGTCCTTGTTCATCTACTATCCATTCTTTTTTCTTACAATCCATGTTGTCTACCGTTTCATAACTTATGTTCCAGTTTCTGATTATTGAAGGATACAGTGAAGCAAAATCAAGAACTACAACATTGAAATAAACGCCAGCAGGTGGATCGATTACTACTGCACCCTTGTATCTTTTACCTTTAATTGTAGCTGCGGTCTTAATTTCGTTAGATCTAGCAAGTATATCCTCCTTTAATGGTATAAGCCAATTTAATTGCCTATGTTCCCAATAGTATAAGTTCTTTACCCACGTAGATACTTCAGTTCTCGTCAGTTCTTCTAAACCTAGTTTAGATATTCTAGCAAGTAATATTATTAATTTCCAAACTAGATTATTGCTATATGTAGTCAACTTTAACGTAATTTCCGCGTCTCTGAAGTTATACTCAACCAACTTGCTCAGGTCGAGAAAGCTGATAAATGTGTCAAGTTTAACCTTAGACATACCGAGTAAAGCACTTGCAACTGCATCTAAGTTATACTCACTATATTTACCTTCAAATGCATAATTTCTTACGGCTTTGTTAAAGAAGAACTTGTAGAGATCGATATGCAATCCTGGTAGGAATTTTCCTTCGTCATTAACGATATCGAAAGGTATCTCATCTTCCTTAAAATTAAGCCTTAAAGCCCTATAATATATGTAGGGAATATCGAATTCGTCTCCGTTAAAAGTTAGAATTAACGGATACTCAGCGACTATCTCAAAAAACCTTGCCAATAACTCCTTCTCTGTCTGGAAAGTTTCGACGCTAAAGTCCTTAGCAGTAATTTCAGTATTTACATCATGCCTTATTAAGACGAGTACCTTCTTCAAGCCATCGTTCCCAGCAAGCCCGATGCTTATAATCGGAAACTCGGCTCTTTCTGGAGAAGGTATTCTACCTTTAGAAGGTGTATAAACCTCTATATCTATTGCAACTCGCTTTACGTCTGGTACCTCGCTTTCAAATATTGGTATCCACTCCTCTACAGTCCTCTTTGTCATTTCATCTGAGTCAGCAAATGCTCTCTTTATCTCCTCAACCTCTTCTCCTTTCAGCTCGGGCTTAAGCGGTTCTAATTTACCTTTTCTCACTAAGTAAGGCAAACCTGGTATCAGACCTAAGTCATAAACGTAATTATTGAAGTACTTAATATGTGCCTCAAAAGCCTTAGGCACTGAATTCCTCATCCTCCTTACCGCTAGAGGATCCTTGGTTACAACCTTAGTGAGCTTAATGTATTTACCCGTATAAGGATCTATCTTCTGAACTAACTCTATGTGGTCAAAGGAAGGATCCCTGACTATCTTAGGGATCTTACTAACCTTATCTGGTTCAATATCGGTCAGAAAATAAGGCTTATGATTAGTGTTATCATATAAAGTGTAAATCTTACCCGTGATCTTATCGTAAAGTTTACAAACAGCTTTCCCCTTTTTGCCGTCATAATCCACCTGAAGTAAGAAATAGGTTTTACCCTCTTCCGCTTCAGATAACCATGACCCCCTCTTTTTTAAGGATTCTTTTCTAGGCTGTGTATAGGATATTTGTTCTTCTTTCTTAGGTTCCTCTCTAGGATTTTTCTCGTCTTCCTTCTTATTGTTGACGGTAAAATCAAAAAGCGTTACTTGTTTAGCCATATACAAATTTATTATTGTGTGGAATACGTTATAAGTTTGGAGGACCCGTAGCTCAGCCAGGATAGAGCGCCGGCCTTCGGAGATACGAGGAAAGCCGGCGGTCCCGGGTTCAAATCCCGGCGGGTCCGCTATACCTCATTTAACAAAACTTGAAAGAAAAATCTCAGTCTCCTTAGCAACATTCTCCCACTTTGAATGAAGGTCGAGAAATTGGCTTACCTTCTCGTCATTGTGTTCATCCTCGTAATCTTGTTCGTTCATTTCCTTAACCTTGTTAGCAACTGCAGCCATTCCTTTAACGTCGTACTCCCTTACAATCTTAACTGGCTTCAATCCTCCATAAACAAATCTTATCGCGGGAATATCATAAGCGACTACTGTAGTTCCTAAAGCCAGAGCGTCAAGAACTACAAGTGAAAAACCGTCCTGATGGGAGGGGTAGATGAGCACTTTAGCATTAGCCACAGTCCTATATAGCTCATCGTAGGGTAAATAGCCCTTATACTCAATACCTTTAACTTCAAGAAACTTCTTATCACTTTCGTTATATAACTTTCCACACACAACGAGTTTAGTACTTAGTTCACGAGCTATCTTAGGTAATTCATAAAGACCTTTTTGAGGAACAAGTCTTGCAAAAAACACTGCGAAATCGCTTTTGTTTCTGGTCTTTCTGTATTTAAAGAGAGTATCTTTATCGAATGCATTCCCAGGTTTGTATACTTTTGTCTTTACTCCGTATTTTCCAGAGACCTTATCTAAGCCTGAATAGTAAAATGCTGAAGGAGACACACTTGCAATCCCCCTCAAAACTCCGTCTCTCATTGCCCTTAAAAAAGCCCATTTATCAGCCTTATAAAAGAAATACATCATACTGTCATATACCCATCCTTTGAGGCCGAGGAAGTGTCTATACCCCCTTCCGAAGGAATTCCTAAAAGGTTCGTCATGTAATAACTTAACTAACGGCTTACCCAACTTCTTGGCAATATGATACGAAAGTCTTAGCGTAATCGCATCTTCATGCATATCATAGACTATATCTACTTTACTAGGTAGTTCGTCTAGTATTTTTTTGTCAAAGCCTAAATTACCCCAATTGAAATATACCATATGAGAATTAATAAAATACCGAAAAGTGCGAATTTGAGTGGTAACTCCGTTCTCTAAATAGAAGTAAACTAAGGGGTGAATCTCAACTCCTTTTAACTCTTCTACGACCTTCTTTCTTGAAGAATCTACGAGAAAAGAGGGAGTGTAGAGAGTTACCGAATGACCTAATTTAACAAGTTCTTCAGTCACGTTCTTAATGTGCGTATAAACTCCAGAAGTATTAAATATATTCCCTATAACAAAAATGTTCATTGTAAAAAATTTTAACTTGATTGTCCTTTTAATCCTTCTACTCTCTTTATTATCTCATCAACTAGTTCCTTTGCTTCACCTGGGTCTACTATAGCAGCTGAAGCAGCAGCTACTTGAAGGTTACAAGCCTCGCCTAGAGCTTTCTTTGAGGGAACGTAGACATACGGTATCTTCTTTTCCTCGCACAAAAGTGGTAAGTGTGCTACTATTTCTTCTGGCTGTACGTCTTCAGCTATTACCACAAGTTTTGCCTGACCTCTTTCGACAGCTTTAGTTGTCTCGTTAGTACCTTTCTTTACCTTTCCAGTCTCTCTAGCCTTCTTAACAGCTTCTAATACCTTATCGGCTAAATCTTGTGGAACTTCAAATTTTACATAAGACGGCTTAGACATGCGTTCATCCTCCTCCTAGCTCGTCACGCAATAACATATCACTTCTTGGAGATTAAAAAACTTACTCATGTGAAAATATAGCATGAATAACCACACTGTTATTCTTTACTTCCTTTTTATCAATTCTCACAAATCCGAACCTCACGAACTGGACTATATCGTCCTCTTTTAAATTACCAATCTCCTTCTCACCTACGCCGTGGATTTCACCAACTCCTGCGTTAGGGTCTGCAACATATACTATTACCGGTACGGCTTCGTCTTTCTTTACCCATTGAACGATTTTAGCGTTAATTTTTCTTGCTTCCTCGACACCTTTACTATGGTAGATTAACTTTCCTCCCTCAATCGTTACGTTACACAACTCCATTAATCTAAGGACTTTCTCTTTTGCATCGTTTTCGTCAATAAATATAGAGGAACCTGGTTTCACCATAATCTCACGATAATTTGATGGATTTGAAGGGTGATAAGGAATTCTCGCAATTATATCCTCTGGTATATCAATTACGTACTCCCTTGGATTCGGAATGAACATTAGCCTCTTAGCAATCTGGTCAAGTTTTTTTCTATTTACAGAAGCAATATTGTCAAAACTAATTGTCGCATCGGACACTTTAAGACCAACAGTAATTATGATCTCTCTGATAGTATCGGGAAGAATGCCTCTTCTTCTCAGCCCTGCTAATGTAGGAAGTCTCGGATCGTCAATACCGGCTCCTCTGTCAAGGGCTGTTCTGATCTTGGATTTGCTCATCATAAAACCTTCCAGTTTAAGCCTACCAAACTCATGGACTTCTGGATAAGACCATCCCATGTAATTATATATCCACTTCTGTTTCTCCGCATTCACTGCATGTTCTTTCCCCCTGAATATGTGTGTAACTGTTAAGTCATGATCATCCATAGCACTCGCGAAATTGTAAGTAGGCCATACCCAGTACTTGTCGCCCTCTAAAGGATGCGGATTAGCCTTTACGTCTATAATTCTCAGTAAAACCCAATCCCGTTGTGATGGATCTGGAAGATTCAGATCAGTCTTTAATCTAAGTACAGCCTCTCCTTCTTTAAATCCCCCATTCAACATTTTTTCGAATAGGTCGAGATTAAAAGAGGGTTCCTTATTCCTATTAGGGCAAGGCATCCCTTTATCTCTTTTCTCCTTGAATTCCTCTTCGCTGCAAGTATCTACATATGCATAACCTTTTTCAATGAGCACCTTTGCGTATTTATAGTACAGACACAAACGTGCTGAGGCCCTAACTTCTAAGTCCCACTTTATCCCCAACCATTTTAAGTCTTCTCTTATCCAATCGTAAGCTTCCTTAATCGGTTTTTTAACTTTAGGATCTGTGTCATCAAATCTCAGGATGAATTTTCCTTTATACATTGAGGCATATTCGTAAGAGATAATTGCTGCTCTCGCATTCCCTAAATGCAACGGACCGTCAGGATTAGGGGCAAAACGTGTAATGAGAGATCCCTTAACGGATATAGCAGGTAATGTTTTTTTACCACTCTCCTCCTTTTTCCTCTCTTCTAACATTTCTGGATATTTATCCTTAAGTTCCTTCATTTGATCTTCAACGCTCATAGAGTTTACTTTTTCTACGACTTTCTTAGCAAGGTCTACGATCTCCTTCGCCTTTGACCTTAAGTCAGGTCTATCCGAGAATATTTTGCTCACAACCGCATTTACGTTAGCTTTCCCGTTATGTTTAACAGCGTTTTGTAAAGCGTATTTATAAATCAGCTCCTCTATTTCTTCCATGTACATCACCTCTATTTGTGATTAGCATGTTTACAAATTCTGCTACTCCTTTTCCACTTTTCTCCTTAGTTATATAGTTTCCCAATTTCTTTACCTTCTCTTCACCGTTGCCTACTACTACTTTAAATCCCACTTCCTCTAAAAACTCTACGTCAGTGTCTGAATCACCTATGCCTATCACGTCATTCTTGCTTACTCCTAATAACGATAGGAGAAACCTAACTCCGTCAGCTTTCCCTTTTTTAGACTTCGAGATGTGAATAGCGTAACCACTAGTTTTAATGTATAATCCTTTTTCTCTAGCCCACTTAACCATTTCCTCTGTTAATTTTGGTGGGGTGAATGTTAAGTCACAACATTTGAAGGGATTTTGCCAACTACCCCTTACGCTGAACAGTTTCTCGAACTCAGTAATTAGACCTTTATCGATCTTCTCACAAACTTCATAGAGCCCTTCGTAATAGACTACGCACCCGTTCTCCGCTACTATTCCTCCATTAAGGCCTAAATACGTATATAGTGCTCTCAAAACTGGGTATGAATTTCCGCTTACAATACCTACTTTAAAGTCAAGTTTTTGGACTTCTCTTAAAGCTCTGATTGCGTCTAATTCAAGAATATAAGTATCTCTATTGACAGTTAAAGTCCCGTCAACATCGACTAGTATTAGCTTCAACTCAATATATCTCTTGCCCTATTCACAAATTTATAGTCAACGTAAATTCTCCCAATATTTATATATTCTGGTATTGATTTCAGCAGAGTGCTAGACAAATCTTTTAGAGATTTATATTTTCCCTTTGATAATACCTTAATCTTACTTTTATCGATAATTTTTATCTTTTCTTCAAACGGGAAGATTGCATCTCTAGGGATTCCATATCTCTCTAACTTGCTGACCAGCTCCTCTAAGGAAGTAGTAAGCTTGTCAAAAGTAACCTCTTCAAATACGACCTTTGGACCATTTCTATTTAAGAAATTCTTTATCTGTAGCTTAAGACTATCTGATGTATTATAATCTGATAAAGCCTCATATAATTTAGAAAAAACCCATTCGTCGTCCCAATATACCAAGGAACCTTCATTAACACTCTTCTTAATATAGTTTGTGTTAAACAATTCCGGACAACATGATTCTACCACTTGTTTAAATATGTGACGTAAATATATCTCGTATCCTAAAATGGTTTTATGATAATACACCGCCTGATACATATGCAGTCTGGATATATAAAAATTCTCTAGACTATATAGCCCTTTTTCTAAGACTATTATGTTACCATCTTCTCCGTAACTAATTGTATCTATTAACCTTTCCAGATCCAAGTTTCCTAATTGAACGCCGGTATGTCTAGAATCCCTTATTAAGTAGTCCATTCTGTCTACATCAACATCACTATCTATAATACTCGAGAAAGAGTTATCTCCATTATATATCTGGAGAATTTTCCCCACATCAACTGAATGCTCCTCAAATATTTCTTTAAGTTCAGCGTCATTACGTATAATTTCGTCCCTCAATACTTTATTACTGAGATTTGATTGAAGGTAAAGTGGTTCAATTGCGTGACTAAAAGGAAACTGACCTATATCGTGAAGGAGGGAGGATAAGCGAATAAGATTAAGTTCTTCTGAGGTTATAATACCGCTCTGTTGAAGCTTTTCACCTACTTTCTGCGAAAGATAAAAAGTGCCTAGGGAATGACTAAACCTAGTATGCATCGCGCCAGGGTAAACAAGATAGGCCAAACTGGTTTGTTTTATCCTTCTTAACCTTTGAAAAATGGGAGAATCTATTATCTTTGTTTCAAGATCATTTAAGGTTATGTAACCGTGAATCTCATCAAATACTTTCTTCATTGATATATGACTAAACTAGAAGTATTAAAAATGAATGCCCATCCCAGCTCAGAAGGGCTGCGGGTCCTCGCGGACCCCACGGCCCTTCTAACGTGGGCGGCTTAACTTCCGGGTTCGAGATGAGTCCGGGTGTTACCCGCCCACTATGGCCGGGTGGGCAATCTATTGTAATCTCTCAAAGCTTAAAAAAGTATCTGATTTAATACGCCGTTATTTGTTCTTTTGCTGTTGATTAGATTTAGCATATATACCCCATATAAAAAGAGGTGCACCGTCTTGGGGACAAGTCCCCTCAATCTTCGGAATAAAGTCGCCCTCTCTGAAAGGCCTCTCAGTAGTATATCCGCATTTAAGACATTTCAGTACAGTTACAATAGGTTTTTGCTGCTGTTGACTTTGGCTCATTGAGCTACACCTACTGTATTTCCTACTCCTATCATTAATACAGTATCGCCAGGTTTAGTTCTTTCTAGTATCAGCTTCTTAACTAATTCAACAACTTTGTCGGCAGCTTCATACACTTCTTGAGGCATGGATGTAATTGCCTCCTCCATACTCATCTTTACTATCACAGCATCTATTGGTATGTTATACTTTACAGCAACCCTTTCGATCGCAATCTTCTCTGGACCCGGATCTCCCATAGCAACTCCAGTTCCTTCAGCAATCTCACCTGTAGTTTCCCCTTCTAACTTTGCTGCTGCGTCAACTGTTATTATTCTTGCTACTTTTCCGTTTTCTTTCTCTACAATTTTCTCTACCGCCTCACCAGGAGTTCCAACTGTAGCCATAGGACCTTCAGCTTTAACTACTATAAGCTTTCTGCCTTCGAATAATGTTTCCCCAGCTATCACTTCTCTACTTGGAGACCATTTTTCTGGAATCGACATTAGAAATCTAGAGGCAACTAATGGACCTAGAGAGTCACCTACTGGAATACCTTGGATAAATGTATCTTGAGCCTTCTCATAGGCTTCAGCCATTTTTACCAGAATTGGAACTACACTCTGCAATTGCAACAGAATGAAATAACTGTTCAGTTTTTTACCCAATAAGAGATAATGTCTGATGACCTTGTGAAGGGTATTTAATGCATTTATAATCTCAGCGGAAACTTCTATCTTACTTCTAGTTACTGGGTCAACATTAGGTAATGTAGTCATTATTATACCTTTAATCCTGTCTTCACTTGTCCTAATTAGTAGCCTCATCCTACTAATTATATCCGTAGGCTCTACACTAACTGGGTCTATAGTAAACATATCTGCAAATCTCTTAGTTAGCTCTTCTGGATTCGGTGCACCTTGTTTTTCTAATAATTGTTTGGTTTTACTTTTAGCAGTATTCAAAGACTTCTCTATCTTAGCCAGACCATTTTCTATTTCCCTAGAAGCAAAGTAAATATACATCCTCTGTTGAAAACCAGGTAGCGACATCAAAGCAATGAGAGCGAAGAATACAATATATGCAAGGAAATAGTAAGCACCATTTAATTGATTAGCCGCACCTGATTGAGCTAAGGCTATTATATCTATTACGCCTAACATTCCTCCATCACATTTATATTATAAACACAAGAGATAATAATTTTTTATTAAGTTATTACTTCCACTTCATCCTTAGTAACTAAGACCGTATGTTCGAACTGTGACACAAAACCCTTCTTAACTTCCAACAGGATAGGATAACCTCTAAGGGCACCTTTCCTCATGAGGGTTCGTATCATCTGTTTTACGTATTCCGCCTCTCCCAGGTTAGCAAACCAACGTTCGCTGAAGGGATTCTTATTTACTTTTTCATAGATCTTCATGAGAAAGCCTTTTTCCTCATCTGTTAACCCCTTAACATCAGTAGACCTTACTGCAAAAATCGTAGTCTCCTTTCCCTCTACCACTTTTCCTCCACCGTCCGTAGCGAAGGGTTCGATAGCGTAAGTATTATCCTCGATTATCCTTCCCATTCCTCTCTCGTAAACGTTTGGAATAAATATCCCTGCATGAAGTTCATAACGCCTAATCAAGTGACCGCCGAGGTTCGCTATGGGTTTATATCCGTAGCTCTTAATAGTCCTCTCAATCGCCTTTCCGATTTCTCCGATATCTACTCCTGCCCTTATAGTCTCTACAGCCTTATCTAGGGCTTCCTTTGATGCCTCAGCTAATTTTTCATATTTAGGATCTAAGACTACTGTTACGGCAGTGTCCGTTATATAACCATCAATGTGAGCACCTAAATCTAATTTAACAACCGCATTTTCAGGGATCACTTTAGTGTCGTTGATCACGGGACTGTAATGAGCAGCTTCATTATTTATAGACAGATTGCATGGAAACGCAGGAAAGGCTCCACTCTCGATTATTATTTTCTCAACGGTTTCACAAATGCCTATAACCTTTACCCCAGGCTTAATTAACTTCGCCCCTTCTTCTCTCGCCTTAGCCGCAATTTTTCCAGCTTTTCTTAGTATTTCTATAACCTCTTCATTCATGAGGGTATATAAAGAAAGGAAGTTTTAATTTTTAGCTTAGAAATATTCTATTATGCCACAACTACGTTGGTTAGGTCATGCGGCTGTCGAACTTTATATAAACGGTAAACATATTATTATAGACCCATTAATAAAAGATAACCCCTTATCCCCCGTAAAGTTAAACTATTTTGAGAATAACCTAGACCTAATTGTAGTAACTCATGACCATTACGACCACTTAGGAGACACAGTTGAACTGATTAAGATGAACCCTAAAGCAAAGGTCTTCGCTACTTACGATTTAGAAGCCTATCTAGCTAATGAGTACAAGATTGATTGGGACAAATTCATACCGGCTAACGTAGGAGGATACGTAGATTTCAACGGTATCAAACTTGCGTTGACAAAAGCTGTTCATTCTAGTGAGCATAGTGATCCCACTGGTGTAACAATTAACGGAGACGGAATAACAATATATCATGCTGGGGACACGGGGATCTTTGAAGACATGAGGTTAATAGGTGAGTTGTTTAAGCCTGATTACACTCTATTACCTATTGGCGGAAGGTTCACTATGGATCCTCAACAAGCGGCTATAGCGGTAGAGATGTTAAAGCCTAGAAAATATGCAATACCAATTCATTATAATACTTGGGATTTAATCAAAGTAGATCCTAATGAGTTCGTAAGAGAAGTGAATAAAAGAGGTTACAAGGCATTATTACTTCAGCCTGGACAGAGCGTGGAACTCTAAATGTTAAGCGAGAACGAGATTAAAATAGTTGAATATTTGAAGACGAAACCAGACAGAACTGCATCAGCTGAGGAGATTAGCAAAGCTTTATCAATCCCGATTTCCTCTATCTATAGCCTCGCCCAACTATTAAAGGAAAAGGGATACGTAAGGACTGAAGAGAAAAAAGTAACTAAATATGAGCTAACAGAGGAGGGTAAACTAAGGCTTCAGAATGGAATGCCCGAAGAGAGGCTGATCAAGATCCTTAACGGGCAAAATAAAAAAATAAGCGAGCTCAGAGAGGTCTTAGGCGAGGAATTAGAAATCGCTTTAGGTTGGGCGAGAAGGAAAAACCTTATAAAAATAGATAAAGACACGATCACCCCTCTTGTTAACGACTATCATTCCCCAGAACTTGACCTATTGAGAGACCCTTCTAAGATAGACAATGAGAATTCAAAACAGTTAATTTCGAGGAAGCTAATAACTGCTAAACAAGAGACGTTTCTTCTATTAACCCTAGTACAAGACGTAGTGGAAACTACCAAAGCTATAACTTATATTACACCTGAAATCCTGAGGAGTGGTGAATGGAAAAAATCCCCGATTAAGGAGTACAACGTTGAAGTGGAACCACCTTTCTATCCGTTAGCTAAGAAACACTTTTTCAAGGAGTTCTTGGAAAGACTAAGGGACGTAATGATAGAACTCGGATTTACTGAAGTTAATGGAAATTACGTTGAACTTGAATTTTATAATTTTGACTTACTGTTCCAAGCACAAGATCACCCCGCAAGAGAAATACATGATAGCTTTATGATCGAAGGTAAGGGAGAAGTTAGAGACGAGGAGTTGATTGAAAGAGTTAAGGAAATGCACAAGAAGGGCTGGAAATACGAATGGGATGAAAACGTTGCCCTGAGACTGGTTCTAAGAAGCCAGACCACCGCAGTAACGTCAAGAGTTTTAAGTTCTAAACCTAAACCACCGATAAGGACTTTCACTATCGGTAAAGTCTTTAGACCAGACTCAATTGATGCGACCCATTTAATTGAGTTCCATCAGCTAGACGGTCTTGTAATAGAGGATGGTTTTACATTTAGAGATCTGCTAGGCGTTTTAAAGGAGATATTTTACCAGATAGGGATAAAGGAAATTAAATTCAAGCCAGCTTACTTCCCGTTCACCGAACCAAGTGTGGAAGTCTACGGAAAGATTGAGGGTCTCGGCTGGGTAGAAATGTCAGGAGCGGGACTATTAAGACCCGAGATTCTTCAGGCAGTAGGAATAAATAGTGACGCAGGAGCATGGGGAATAGGAATAGACAGACTTGCAATGCTTCTTTTCGGCTTGAAAGATATTAGATTATTATATGCTAATAGTATAGAGTTTCTCAGAACATTTACGGGTTGAGACTCATGGTAACTATAGTAGTCTATAAATGGGATATAATTAATCAACTGAAGATAAAGGAAAGCGAACTAGAAGAGCTACTTTTTAACTTAAAGTCCGAAGTTAAACCAGTTGATCAAGATCATGTCGAAATAGAGATTAATAACGATAGGCCAGATCTTCTATCCTCCTCTGGAATAATAAGAGCAATTAAGGGATTAAAGAAGTTAGAACTGGGAGAAGCCAAGTATGAGGTAAAGAAAAGCGAATACACATTAAGCGTGGAAAACGTTGATACAAGACCCTATGCAATAGCAGGAATAATAAGAGGAGTAAGATTTGATGAGGACACACTGAAGGAATTGATACAATTTCAAGAAAAACTTCATATAACTATAGGAAGAAAGAGGAAAAAGGTTGCAATAGGCATCCACGACTTAGATAAGATTACGTCTAAAAATATTGTATATAAAGAGATCCCACTAAATTACAAATTTATACCACTTAACGGGAATAAAGAAATAACCGTCAAAGAAGTTTTAGAGTCTACAGACCAAGGAAAACAATATGGAAATATATCAGTGAAGAACGGGAAAACTCCAGCGATAATGGAAGATGACGGAAGCATACTGAGCATACCGCCCGTTATAAATTCAGAAAAAACTAGGATGGAGCTAACTACCAAAAATCTTTTCATAGATGTGACCGGTACGTCTTTAGATGCCGTGATCTCTACCTTAGACCTATTAACTACTAACCTCGCTGAGATAGGCGGGAAGATAGAGCAAGTAAAAGTTTTAAGTGCACAACAAGACTTCTGGTCTCCACTGCTAAAGCACACGACGATGAGAATCTACTCGGATTATGTAAATAAAAAATTAGGAGTAAACTTGCCAACCAGTCAGATAGTAGAGTACTTAAGAATGGCCAGATTTGACGCTGATAGTATGAGTAAAAATGAGATAGAAGTTATTATCCCCCCTTATAGGGTAGATATAATTTCACAGATTGACTTGGTCGAAGATATAGCTATGATGATAGGATATCAGAACCTTGAACCTTCGACATATAAACTTTCGAAAATCGGGAATGCGTCTGAAAAGACTTTAATCAGCAGAAAATTGAGGGACTTAAGCGTAGGGGCTGGTTTCACGGAGATATTTACTTTCGTTCTAACTAACGATAGAGAAATTCAGAGCGATTACGTGAAAATCCTAAATCCAGTAACTGTGGACTATACTGTTATTAGAAACTCCTTAATTCCTACAACACTATACTTCTTGAAACAAAACCAGCACTCAAGAATGCCTATACTTGTGTTTGAAATAGGCGACGTCGTAATTAGGGGAAATACAGATACGGGCTATAAAAACTCAACCAGAGCAGTTTACGCAATAATGGACAGTAAGGTTAGCTTTGAGGAGCTTCAAGCTAGAATTCACCAGATCCTTTATAATTTGAAAATAAACTTCAGCTACAGAAAAAGTGAACACCATCTCCTAATTAAGGGTAGGACTGCTGAAATAATCAGAGATAACTCTGAGGTTATAGGAATAATAGGAGAAGTCCATCCAGAGGTTTTAGAAAAACTGGGGATCGAATATCCAATAGTTATAAGTGAAATATACGTAGATAAACTCAGTGGCGATAACGAATGATAACACTACTAAGTAGCGGAGTAAGGATATACTACGAAATGAAGTCCCAACCTGGTTTGACGAGTACTGTAGTCCTAATACACCATCTGGCAGGAAGTGTTAAAAGTTGGAAACATGTTTATCCTATCCTAGCGTCAAAATTCAATGTGTTAATTTACGATTTACGAGGACATGGTAGATCATCAATACCCTCCTCTCCCTACTCGATCGAAGAACATTCATCTGACTTGAGAGAACTTCTTGAAGTAGAAAATATCAAAGACCCAATTATTATTGGTCATTCACTGGGTACTCTAATTGCCATAGATTACGCATTAAAGTACAGCATCAAAAAACTGGTTTTGATAGGGGCATTATATAAAGCCCCCGCCAGAGAACCTTATGAGAAGATGATTTCTATAGCACTCTCTCTCGGTATGGAAGCTCTAGCAGAATATAGGAGAAAGGCAAATGACTTCTCACCTACTTTATATATGAACCCTAGAGCATGGAACGACCTCCTTGAAGTATATCGCGAAAACACACCTCTTGGCTATAAATACGCTGTAGAAGGTTTGCTTAACGCTAAGGATTACTCAAATGACCTAGAAAAGATAGATGAAGATACTTTAGTTGTGTACGGGAGTGAGGATAAGCTAGTACAAAACTTGCAAGTATTCCAACAAAAAATTCGAAAATTGAAAAGTAAGGTATTTCAGGGATATGGTCACTTCCTTAACTTTGAATACCCAGAAGAACTTGCTAATGAAATCTTAGCCTTCTTGAATACTTCCGCCTAATTGTTTGCCTATTTCCATAAGCTCCTTCTTACAATTTTTAACTTTTTTCTTTATTTCTTCTTCGTTCTCAGAACTACCGGCAATTTGGACTTCCAGTAGAGGATTATCGAGTTCTTTTCCTTTGGGATGTGTCTTTATATAAAGATTGTATTTCTTAACTAATTGTTTCACGTACGGGGCTAACGCTGACTCCATCACACCTTTAATGATGAAGTTTTCCTCATAATATTTCTTATTAGGTCTGTTACTCAAGTAACGGGATAGAAAGTTTTCCAAGACGTTTTCCATCTCTCTCGGAACTCCTGGAGCGGCGAGTATTTCTATTCCTTGATAATTTATGTAAATTCCCGGAGCTATCCCAGCTTCGTTCTCGACCGGTATACTACCTTGTGGCATCAAAGCCATTTTTCTCCTTTCTTCTGTAAGTTGTATTCCTAATCTAGAGTACTTTTCAATTAACATTTGAAGAGCTCTTTGGTTTAGCTCAAGTGGTCTATTAATTGCGAGAGATAAGCCTTCACTTGTCTTATCATCATAAGTAGGGCCTAGACCCCCAGTAGAAACTATTAATTTAGGTTTTCTACTTAGCGATTCTATAAAGGCTTGTTTTATTTCATCGAGTTCGTCCATAACTACCGTTATTCTCCTTATAGTAAAACCTATTGAAACCAATCTTCTAGCTATATGGGAGGCATTTGTGTTAACAGTTCTACCGCTCAGTATTTCATTTCCTACGGTTATAATTTCAGCGTAACACTCACACACAAAAATAGATAAAAGGGCGAAGATTAATTATTTTGTGCGTGAACTGTTAAATGTTTGAACGTTACCTATCTAAAGACACTGAGATGCTAAGGAGCTCCGAAATAAGAGATCTGCTTAAATTAACTGAAGGAAAAAAAGTCATCAGCTTAGCCGGTGGTTTACCAGACCCTTCTACTTTTCCCGCTGAAGAAATAGAAAAGATTACATCAGATATACTTAAGAAGAGTCCTGAGAGAGCACTACAGTATTCTACTACTTCCGGAATAGTTGATTTCAGAAAGGAATTAGTAAACCTATCTGCGAGAAGGGGGATTACTGGGATAAATGAGAACAATATATTTGTTACCGTAGGAAGTCAAGAAGCTTTATTTATGATCTTTAATTTACTCGTTGATCCAAGGGATACGGTAATCGTAGAAATGCCAACCTATTTAGCTGCACTAAATATTCTAAGGGCAAGGAAGCCCAATTTCATAGGAGTTAAGGTTACGGAGAAAGGTCCTGACATCGACGAACTGGAGAGGAAGGTTAAGGAGAGTATATCTAACGGTAAGAAGCCAAAGTTGATGTACGTAATTCCAACAGCCCAAAATCCTGCTGGAACTACGATGAGTTTAGAGGACAGAAAAAGGTTGTTGGAAATAGCTGAGAAATACGACTTCCTAGTAGTGGAAGATGATGCCTATGGATTCTTAGTCTTTGAAGGAGAAAGTCCTGCACCTATTAAAGCTTTAGACAAATCGGGTAGAGTTATTTACACTGGCACTTTCAGCAAAATCTTAGCACCGGGATTAAGGCTGGGATGGATAGTGGCGTCTGAAGAATTTACTCATGAGTTGGAGTTATATAAGCAAAATGTGGATCTTCACACTCCTACTTTCACCCAAATGATAGCGATGGAAGCTATTAGGAGAGGAGTTATAGACAGACAAATACCCAAGATAAAGGAGACTTATCGTAAGAAAAGGGATGTAATGTTAAGTGCTATAGAAAAGTATTTCCCTAAGACAGCTAGATGGAGTAGACCGGTAGGAGGGATGTTCGTATTTACATGGCTTCCCGAGAAGATAGACACGGTTAAAATGCTCGATGAGGCTATGAAAAGAGGAGTTGCTTACGTACCTGGTTCTAGCTTTTATTATGACTATAGCGGAAGAAATACCATGAGACTAAACTTCAGCTATCCAAGCCCTGAAGAATTAGAACAAGGGATAAAGATCTTAGGACAAACTATTTCTTCTTATTTATGACATGAAAATTTTTTCTGCGTTAAGTATAACCCCAGGTTTTGGTGTAGGTATCGAAGCCTCAAGAGAATCAGATGAAACTATTAACTCATTGAACAATTTATCACTTATCTCATCTTCGATATAGTCGAAGACCCCGTCCATTTTTATTGGTTCAATAAATTTCACATTTAGCCTTGTAGGTATTATCGATGGCCAACTGTTAAGGAATCTCGGAAGGGCTAAGATATCACCTTCCTTAGAACCAAGTTGTAAAAGTATTCTTATCCAGCTCCTCATACTACCAGCGAATACTATATCCCAGTTACCACCATCTTTAACCTCCTCTACCCCGTATAGTCTGACTTTATATCCCTCGTCGTTATATAGATATATTCTATTTGCATAACCTACTAACGTTAATGCTGATATATATGAAACGAGACCACCACCTATTATTAACACGTTAAACCCTCTCACTATCTTTCTCAGTTGTAAACCTATACTTACAAATGGATATAGAATATACTTAACGTCATAATCGTTCGGCAAGATTACTAAACTATCGCTGGGTACTACAGCGTTCTCAGCTAAGATTCCATCTATTTCTGTTCCGATACCTCCATACTTTTTAGAGTAAGGGAGAACTATGGCTTTTTTACCCTCAATGTTTTTATCGACCTCAATCCCTGCATTTCTTACTTTAACTATGCCGGTACTACCCAGAATTCTCTTTGGTTCTACCCAAAGAAAGCCCGTGTATACAGCATTCTCTATTCCTGTTAGTAGCACTAGAGAAGGTGATACCATTACATAATCCTTATTTATAGGTCTTTCTACAACGTCTTTCATCGTAATACCTAAATCGAATACTATTGCCTTCATTCGTAACAAATAATGTATTTCACTTATTAAATTTTCGACTGATAATGGGTTTAAATGCGCATAATCCATAATCTCAGCAAAGAGGCTAGGACTAGGATTATTGAACTTCTACTACAGAAAAGAAGCAAAAAGGAGCTAGCTGAAGAACTGGGTTTATCTCCAGCAGCAATAACGAAGTTTTTGAACAATACGACCCACCCTAGCGATGAAACCATTGAGAAGGCTTTTAAGATAGCTACTGAACGAGAGAAGAGAGAGATCATAGATATCATTCTCGACGACTTATTGGAGAGTTTAGAGGAGTTTGTAGAGGAGACTAATGTAATGGGTAGAAAAATACTTAAGATCAAAAAGATCATAAACTCAGCTATGTTCTCTTAGGCTCATATAGAGGACATGTTATACAAATGTCGGAAAACTTTGCCACCACAACTTTTTTACTACCATTCTCTAGAACCACTATTGCATCTTGAGGAATCCCTAATTTTTCAGGTTCACTTATGCTCCATGCGTTACAAGTATCATTAAAAACATGTCTGCAAGTTTTCGCTTTCCACAGACCTTGAGACCTGGCTATATTTAACCAGCTAGTAATTGTAAAGAGTCTATCCAACTGTGACTTGACGTTATTAAACTCTTGACTAGTAGAATCGTTTAAGTTCTTTATTTTTTCCCTTAACTCCTTTATCTCCTCTTCAAGATCTGATGCAGAAATTAATACTACGTTATTTTTTAAAGTATCTTCATTTGTTATGCTCATGTTTAGATCCTCTACTTGATACCTTTTTAAGGGAAATTGCCAAATACAATTCCATGGTTAAGGAATTATACAAAGAGAGGGTCAAGGTTCTGACCGATATTTGGGGAAAAATACTGGAGAACACTAACGTTACAAGAGAACAAGTTCTCAAAATACTTGAAAAGTCTTATGAGGAAAAACACATAAAACCGATCAGAGGTTTCAAAGCCGATGAATTATACGAGAAAGAGCTAATCAGCCTTTACGTAGTGGGAAAGGACGGATTGGGTTTACTTAATGAATATCGAGAATTATTCGATAGGGTCTTTCCCTCAGAAATAAAGTTCGATAATGCAGCACAGCTTATTATAGAGAATAAACCTTTAGAAGCCTACGAGATGCTGGATAAGGATAAATCAAGCCTTGCTAAAACCTTAAGGCTTATTTTTATAGAAGGTATATTCTCCTTCAAACCCGAGCAGGCACTATATGATGCATTACGTATTCTAAGCTCAGTTAACGTTGATGAAATCCAGCACACAGCGATCAGTTTTGCAAGATTTTATACGGCATTTAAGATAGCCGAGGGAATAGCAACTAGGAGCATTAGAGACAAGTTGAGTCTAGAAGCCCAAAAGAGAGCTATAGCTATAAACATAGGTATAAAGTACCCTCTTCCAAAGCCAGAATATATAGCAATGATAGCAGAAAAAGTGTTTACTGTTAGTCCTAAAACTATAAAGAAAATTATCGGCTCATGAAATGATTTTTAAATTTATAATTAGATTATAATTATTGATGCAAAATTTATCATCTACGCAAAGGGAGATACTTCTAGCTCTAGTAGACTTATACAATAAGAATAAAAGAATGATAAAAAGTAAGGAAGTAGCAGACGTTATAGGAAAGGATGAAGGGACCGTAAGAAACATAATACTTAGCTTAAAAGTTCTCGGATTAATTGAATCGAAGCCCGGGCCTAATGGTGGATATGTACCAACACTCAAGGCTTATGAAACAATAAAGAACCCTATAATAACACCTATTCTGGATCAGTTAAGTCTATACAAAGATGGTTTTGAAACTGATATAAAGATAAGTAATATAGAGATTCTTGATATTACTAATCCTTCTGGGAATAAAGTTCTATTAAGGGTTAGCGGTGAACTAAAGAAGATAAAGGTAGGTGATACCGTAAAAGTAGGTCCGGTACCTTATAGCAGGCTCGTAATAGAGGGTGTTGTAATACATATTGATGATTCAAGGAAGGAATTGATCCTAGATGTTACAAGAATGATTAGTATTCCGAAGGTTCAAGTCAAGAATATAATTTCTAGAAAATTAATCGCTCTAAAACCTAGCATGACTCTCAAGGAGGCATCACAAATACTTTATAAAGAAGGAATAAGAGGGGCTCCGGTTTTAGATGAGAACGAAAAAACCTTAGGGATACTTACTACAGCAGACATAATAAAGGCGTTCTTTGAAGGAAACTATGAGGCGAAAGTTAGTGATTATATGAAGACTAACGTGATTAGTATAGGGGATGAGGACGACATAATGACAGCCATAAGAAAAATGCTAATATATAACGTGGGTAGGCTTCTAGTACTATCTAGAAATCAAAAGGTAGTAGGAATAGTAACTAGAACAGATATTCTTAAGACTATTGCTGGATTGGAAGAGTTAGTAAATGCATGAAAGAATTGCAATCGTTACAAGGAATAATAAGCTAATAGAGCTGAAGAATATAGCCGAAGGAGATGATAGGTTTCAAGTAGATCCTGAGGAGTTCTATAAATACACAAATGAGATAAAAGCAATAGTTCATACGCACAAAGACTCTTGTGAACCTTCCTTATCTGACTTACAATACATGAGCTTATGGGAAGTGCCATGGATTATTTGTAGCAAAAAATGTGTAAAAGCATACTTATTCACTGCTCTCGGTATACTGGAGATTGACGTCAATTCCCTTATTCCTAAGGAACTCCACAACCTTCTCATGAAGCTTCTTCAATAATTCTCTCTTATCTTCTGCTAATACTACATCAGAGTACTCTTTCAGCAATATATTATGAGCGAATGGACTCGGAATATTGAACGGGCCTACTACTTTAACCATAATTTCACCACTTCTTACTTTGCTTACTATCTCTATCGCTCTTTTTATATCCATGTAATCCTCTAAAATTTCCCTTATGGTCTCCTTGAGGACAGGAAAATCTTCCAACTCTTTTACAACTCCAAGCAGAACCTCCGAGTTTAATTGCCTACGATCAATATTCGTCTCCCTACCTTTATAGCGCTTTAGTAACATAAACGATCTTTCAGCACAATGTCTAAACCTACGCTTCAGCATCTCAGTCCTCATTATTACTCTACTTAGTATATCATACATTTCATCAGGGTTAAGCCTAGCTAAGACTGAACCTATATCATAGTCAACTATGTTCGGTAGCGTAATTATAAATCCGTTATCTGTAACTGCTATTCTTAAGTCAGTTTTTAGGTCGTTACTCATAACGTAAGCTACAGCTCTAGATAAAGCATCTAAGGTTCTCCTTCCATAGAGGGCATGAAAGATAAAGTTCCTTCTTCCCTCTTCATCATCATAAATTTCTATCACAATTAGCTTATCCGTCGGTACAACACCAGCGAACATATATTGCTCGTATATATACGTGTAAATAGACTTAGCTCCGGATTTCGATAACTCATATTCTTTTGCAATCTTTTCTATAACATCTCTCGCGTTAGCGCCATGAGAGATATACTCGGCAACCATACCTCTGAACTTTCCTATTTCAAGTGCTGAGTCATAAGCTAATGGTAACATCTCCGAAAACCAACTAGGAACAGTGGGTCTTTGTCCCTCTGCATCCCTCACGATAATTACGTTATTCTCACTTCTAATAAATTCGTACGTCTTTCCGGCAAGGACGAATATATCTCCGGGAGTAAGAATTTCTACGAACTCTTCTTCGAGGTTTCCTACGTATTTTCCTTCTTCTGTCTTGACCGGAATCATAGCCTCATCGGGGATTGTACCGCTATTGAGGAAGAATATCATTCTAGCTCCGCTTTTAGGGTAAATTACATTATCTTTTAGCCTGATTTTCGCATAAACTCTTTTATCTTCCAGTTCGTAACCACCAGCTAAATAATTAACTACGCTCAAGAACTGCTTCTTTGAAAGGTTAGAATAGTTATAAGAGTTAGTGATGATCTCAAATAGTTTATCAATTGAAACAGGGGAAATTAAGGACGATGCTACTATTAATTGGGCTAAAACGTCTAAAGGTGAGGATGGTATGTGAATACTGTCTATTTTTCTCTGCCTTGCTAGTTGTGCCAAAATCGTGCATTCTACTAGATCATCCCTATCTACAACAACTATTCTTCCCCTGCTCACATTTCTGATATGATGACCCGCTCTCCCTATCCTTTGCAATAATCGGCTTACACTCTTAGGGCTGCTTAAGAGTATGACTAGATCAATGTATCCGATATCTATACCGAGTTCTAGACTGGTGGAAGAAACTACGACTTTTAACTTTCCTTCTTTAAGCTTCTCCTCCACATCAAGCCTCACATCTCTACTCAAACTACTATGATGAGCAGCTACTAAGTCAGAGTCAAATATCTTCTCCTCCTCAAATAATTTTCTAAGCTTGTAAGAGACTCTTTCGGCAGCACTTCTAGTGTTTGTAAATACTAAAGTTGTCTTATATTTCTTAATTTCGGAGATCAAGAAATCATAAATCCCCTTACTAACCTCCTCTTCCGACGCGTGAACTAAGTCCCTTACTGGCGAAACAACTTTGATGTCTATTGGCTTAACAAATCTAGCATCGATTATTTCAAAGCTTCTGTTACGTCCTACCAGAAATTTTGCTACTTCTTCCAATGGAGATACAGTAGCACTTAATCCGATCCTAACTATCTCGTTTTTAGCTACCAAATTCTGATATAGTTCTAAAAGTCCAGATAAATACGCTCCTCTTTTACTGTTAGCGAGCTCATGAATCTCGTCAATTATTACCCACCTTACATTAGCGAGTTTATCTCTGAATTTAGGGGAAACTAAAGATATCCCGAAAGATTCGGGGGTAGTTATCAGTATGTGGGGAGGGTCCCTAAGCATCTTTTGCTTTTGGTACGACGTAGTGTCGCTCGTTCTAATACTCACTTTTATCTTAGGTAAGTCTGGATATAGAGAGCTGAGTTCCGACAAAGGTTCAAGTAGGTTTCTCTGCATATCATTATTTAACGCTCTTAACGGGGAAATGTAAATGGCGTAAATCATATTCTCTAGATTACCTTCATAACCCATTTTGATCAAGGTATCTAAAATACCGAGAAAAGCTGCCAAGGTTTTTCCGCTACCAGTCGGACTAGAGACAAGCACATTTTTACCGGCTTTTATTAAGGGAATTGCTCCCCTCTGTGGTGGTGTAAAAGTCTTATACTTTTCCTTAAACCATTTTGCTACTTGAGGAGTAAGGAGTTTATATATCTCTTCATCAGAAATAAAGTTAAAAGCTTGAACTTCCATGTTAATGTATTAAGTAACATCAGTTTAAAAGAGATTGTTGTATTATTTATTGTAACCAAACACCGTATATAAGTAACCTGAGGAGTAGTACAATAACCAAAGACCAGTAATGATATAAGAGTGAAGGAAGTATATTATCGAAGCTGTAAAATACATCAGCCCAAAGACCGCAATTACGGCGTTTATTCTTCTAACCTTAGATTCGAAAGAAACTTTCACATTGCCTTTAGGGGTAACTACGTAAACTTTATCTTTAGATAGAATACCTTTGAAAAAGCTTATAGTAATGAAGGGAGATATTGCTACTGTAAGTGCAGAGAGGGCTCCAATAGCCATTAAACTATTCTTGAACCCCAACCCCAACCTTAATGCCAATATAAAGAGGGTTATCGCATACAGAACCAAAATTGCCATCCAGAGCAAGAACAGAGGAGTCCTCAAAATATCTCCGAACTTAAAAGGAGCGAGAACAGCGACCAGTGTCGCTAAAATGAAAGTAATTATTATTGGAGTATATTGTAAAAGGTGAAATACCATGTCCATCTTTTGAGATAAACTATAGGGTGAGCTTAAGATGTATTTTACCCTGTTTCTCAATACCTCACCTGTACCTAATGCCCATCTGGTTTGTTGGACATAAAACCCGTATAAGTTATCAGGAACCTCTATATATATCGGCACTCCAGAAGAGCATACTCTTTTCCCTATGTGTGCCATTCTAGCACCTATTTCAAGATCGTCTTGTATTAGACTGTAATCCCATCCGTGAAGTTTTTCTAACACTTCTCTTTTAAATATAGTTCCGCTCCCTACTGGGAATGGTCTTAAACCTATGCTCTCTTTACCTCTGAACAAAGCTCTGCTTGCTAATACTGTTGTAGCGACTAATCCTTTAGCTAAGTTAGAATACATATTATTTGTATATCCATTCCATTCAAAAACGACAGCATCGCAATTACTCTCAATCATTTTAGCGTAAGCCTTAATTAAGGCGTCACGAGGAAGTCTTGAGTCTACGTCTATGGTCAGAATTAGGTTTCCTCTCGCCATTTCAAACCCATAAGATAGTGCACCGCTCTTGAAACCCAGTCTTTTTTCCCTCCTGAACAACCTAACGTTAAGGTATTTAGGGATTTTTAAGGTGCCCTTAAGGGTAGAAAAGTATTGTTCATCATCATCTGAAACTATGATTACCTCAAGCTTTTGCTTGTCCCATATTAATGTATTTATGTTATCTATTAACCCTTGAATCACGTCTAATGACTCGCCTTTAGTAGGGACGATTATAGAAAGGAAGGGTAAATTTGTCTCTTTTAAATCTGGACTTAAAACGAGAACTTTCTTAGAGCGATAATAAAGTATTAGTTGATACAATACGAAGAGTGAAGGATAGAGGAACAATAAGAGTTGTAATACTAGTATTAGCATTTTAGAGATAGTTCTTCTCTCGGTATAAAAAATTTATAGACATGCCTAGTGGATTTAGGGGGGAACCTAAGGCCCATAGAAGCTAACTTAATAACCGTCTCTTTATCTATAGGTGGTAATGCAATCCCATCAGGTTCAGTTACTTTAACGGCTTTTAATCCTAACTTTTCAAATTTTTGCTTTAAGTATTCAATTTTCCAATAAAGGCGAAATATACTCTCATCACATATAATCCTAACACCTTTTATTGTTGCACAATATCTTTTTCTCTGATCGAAAGAAGCCAGTAGATAGGAGTTAACGAAAAGATTAAACGTGTTTTCATTCTCTACTCTAAGATACCAGTTTTCTATTTTTATATCTTCGCTACGATAATCTACAAGAACTACTGGTATTTTATCTAAGCCTAGTATAACAGCCGCTTGATGTCTATGATGCCCGTCTAATATCGTAAGAGAGCTTCTATCTACCACTATAGGAACAACTTTACAAAATCTCTTTAACATATTTATATTCTCAATGACTATACTTTCTATCACATCCTCATGTGGCTTGAGGTCTAGAGGGTTTAGCCATTCCAGTGTAAAACTCACAACAATTTTTCAATACACATGAGTTGCATAAAGGTTTTCTTGCTTTGCAAGTCCTTCTACCGTGGTGAATTAATAAATGATGTAAATTAAGAAGATCTTCTGATTCTAAGAAACCCAAGAAGTAATTCGATATATCTTTATAACTTGGTGACTTGCCTAAAATTCCCAACCTGGTAATCACTCTTTTTATATGAGTATCAACCGGGAACGCTTTGCACTTAAGACATGTAACCATTACGACATCTGCAGTCTTATAACCAATTCCCTCTATACTAAGTAAAAAGTTTCTAAAAGTATTACAGTCCTTAAACTCGAGTTTATACTCTAGAAATGCCTTAGCTGCGTTTCTTATATATCTTGCCTTAGAGTTAGAAAGACCGCATATTCTTATAGCACTTATTATATCTTCCATCTTTGCGTTTAGCAATAATTTCGGCTCTATACCTATTTTTTCTTCTAAGTTTTTGTACGCAATCATAGCTGACTTATCAGTAGAGTTCTGAGATAGAATTGTAGCTATTAGAGTTTTAAAAATATCACCAGATCTTTTACAAACATAGTAAGCTATGAATTCTTCCTCATTCAACTCCTTATATGCTTTTCTTAGCAGTTCATAAATTTGAGCAACCGTACACATCCTAATAGGACTTATTTTACTCTACATTAATAAATTATGTAAAAAAGATTAGAAGTTAACGTAAAATTAAGTAAAGTAGTAATAATTCCCGTTAGCTAGTAACACTATAGTAGTGTCTTTAGAAACTACTATGTTCACATGATAACCGCTCGCATTTAATATGTTATATATTGATACAATTTGTAGTGGCTTCACCACGAAATTGTTAATATTATATGTTACATTATATATAATTATCTCGCTTATTGTAATATTATACTGACCGTAATTATAAACGAAAATCCCAGACAAATTATTTGAGACTCTGATCAAAGTTATCTGAGTATCTATGGCGTTTTGTAGAGCATTATACGACGAGCTAACTTGACTCTGCGTATTGTTATAAAGATTACTAAAATATACAAACAGAGGGACTGCTAGAGAGATGGTGATTAATGTAACTATTAGAGAAGAAAAAATAGAGGATATCGCCTTCATATATATCACGTAGTTTCAGATGCCAGAACATTTAGTGCTACACTAAATTGTTTCCCTACACCAGTAGTTCCGTATATTATTACGGTGTAGTATTGCCCAGCATTGTATACTCCTTTAAGAAGGTAGACGTGCTGGTAAGTCTGTCCTGGCAATATGCTGGTAAGATTGAAGTTAGACACAGGTTGACCGTTAACATATACTGAAGTTATATTTACGTTAACATTACCGTCATTAACCAATGTTAATTGTAAATAGGCTTGAGATGTAGACGGATTTATTATTATTTGTGCTTGAGCGTTCACGTTAACGTTTTGGGTCAAATTACCGAACATGCCTTGACTATATGCATACAGTAGAGCACCTAATGCTATAGTTATAGCAAGTACTATTACTGTACCTAATATGGATGAAATACCTTTTTTACTCTTATGTTGCATCTTCTAATCCCTCATAAAATATCTATCTTTTAAATACCATGAGGGAAAGCCGAAAGTATTGTTGCTATTACTAGCGGAGTAATAACTGCCGGTAAGTAAAATGTAACAAATCTAGAGATTTTTGAGAATATTAGACCGTTAGCTAAACTGTAGAAGAATATCACTAGATCTTGTAATTCCACGTTCTTACTGTTACTAAATACATTCCCTAGCATGGAAAATGTCAACCACAACATAATAGGTGTTAAGAATAACATAGCATCAAATAACCTTAATTGTCTCAGCATACTATTTCTCATTATAATTATATCGTTAACCAAATCCGAAAGTTCTTCCAGACCTACACTGGTCAAACCAGATTTACTCAATATCTTCAACGTATTCATCACGTTATTAAACAGCTTAGATGACGTACTCACTTCGGGAATCTCGTTATCTACAGAAACCTTTCTAATTATATCCTCAAGAATTTTATAACCGAGGCCTTTTTTAGCTCTTACCTTGGTCAACGAAGTAACAACACTGTAACCGATTTTCATGTAATCCGAAACTTGATTTAAAATATCTGGTAGTTGAGAGAGTAGGTAGTTTGCAACAAGGATTTGCCGATAAATGTATAACAGAGGAATCGACAAGATAGTTATAATTGCAACGAATTTTATAATCAAATTCAAAGGCGTTAAAGTAATTAAAATCAGGGCTGGCAGAGGCAAAATATATTTATAGCTAGCCTTAATTTGATAGTCTCCTACAGGCTGTATTGCTGATGTGAGAAATATGAACGCAGGTGTAAATATCAATGGGAATAGTAATTGTAAGATATTTACCTTGAAAGCAAATTGAAAGCCTACTAGAACAATTGGCAGTAATAAATAAACTGCAAATATCATTTCAGAGAGCTCCGCCGATCTCTCTACATAATTCTT
The DNA here is from genome assembly GCF_037389975.1 of Stygiolobus sp. CP859M. Classification (NCBI taxonomy): domain Archaea; kingdom Thermoproteati; phylum Thermoproteota; class Thermoprotei; order Sulfolobales; family Sulfolobaceae; genus Stygiolobus; species Stygiolobus sp. CP859M. The sequence continues at coordinate 164,509 of NZ_JBBHKS010000007.1, forward strand.
GTACTCTTCTCTATATGACTGCAAAATTTCTCTCATAGACTCCCTCATTCTGTCCTTTATAGATATACCGAGGTCAGCTGCAATTAGAAACTTAGAATATATTTTTCCTAGTAAATCATCTTTGTGTAAAATAGCTCTCCTCTCAATCGCCTTGTAACTTGACTCATTTAACACTTCTTTACTCTTTTTAATCATCTGGTACTCTACCGAGGGAACCTTTAGGCCCCTTACATTTAGTAATTCTTCGATAGTCTGAAGGACATTTTTATCAATTAATGAATTTACATATGCAATTATAGATATAAGAGGAGCCTCTTGGTTTACTTCCTTTTTATACTCCTCCTTTTTAGACCAGCTGTACAGTAAGGGATAGAAGTAGACAACTAAAAATACACCGATTTCACTAAACACTACTAATCTTACTGTAAGAAATGACACGATAGTTATTGCCACTAAGAGAATAGGTAAAATTCTTATCAATTTCTTATATTCTAAACACGCTTGCTCGAAGTCTCCTCCAACATACTCTAAGTCTTTCTTAATTCTCTCCTCGAATATTTCACATGCTAGCCATCTCAACCTTACCACCCGTATCATAGAATTCCAAAACCTTTTGACTAACTTCTTCAAAGCCTATGACTTTAGAGTTCTGTAAATCTTGTAAAAACTTTACACGTCTATTCAATTCACTTTGCAGATCCACGTTATAAGTTTCCTTTAGTTTTCTCAATAAAGAAGATTTCTTAATTAGCTCTTCTACAGTAGTAGGAGTAAACCTTGTTTTCATATAAGACCATTCTATCACCCTCTTAAATCCAACTTTTGACTTAGAAGTAACTACTTCGTAGATAGAGAGCACTGATCTTCTACTATTACCTCCCTCTTTTACATTTCCGACTACTACAAAAGCCCACACTGTCTGAAGAAACAGCTTGGCTAGGTCATTTGACAACAAGTCCGTGATTCTCATTACTGCATCGGTAGGTCTAGAGCCGTGAAATGTAGTGATAGAACCGTGACCAGACGCTGATGCATGGACTAACGCCTCAATTTCTTTACCTCTAACCTCTCCAATAACCAAGTAATCAGGTCTATATCTCAGCGATAACTTTGCTAAATCCATCATAGTAATATCGAAATTACCGGAGAGTGTAGCCCTTGAGACAAATCTCACCCAATTTTGATTCTTAATGTTTATTTCCGGAGTATCTTCAATAGTGAGAATCTTATAATTTGGATTAATTAAATTCAATAAGGCGTTTAGTAGCGTGGTCTTACCAGATCCAGTAGCTCCAAGGATAATGATAAAGGGTTTATACTCTATGAGTAACCACAAATACGAAGCCGTTAGTTCGTTAATCATTCCAGACTTTATGATCTCTACTATGCTTAGTGGTTTTAGAGGGAACTTTCTAATATCAAAAGTTGAGCCAGGTAGTGAAATCTCCTTTGAAATTGTTGCAGCTACTCTATGTCCCTCTGGAAGGGAAAATTCTAGGAAGGGTTTAGCTATATTTATGCTCTTGTTAGCCTTATTTGCCAACCTTTCTATAGTTTTTATTGCCTCTTCCTCAGTTTGAATATGTATATTAGTATATAGCCGAATACACTCTGAATGATCTCTATGAATTACTGTTAATGGGTATAAATATCCCTTGTATTCGATTTCCTCTACCTTAGGGTCAAGCATTAAAATAGTAAGTTCTCCGTAAAGCAAGGATTTCTTTATGTGGTAAAGAACCTTTTCAATTGATTCGTCAGGAAACTTAAAGCTTTGTAATCTTTTTACTATCTCTTCTTCAATATTATCCACTTTAGTGTAGTATAATTCTGAAAGAATCTTGTCCTTAGCCTTCTCTTCAAAAGATGATAATTTAGGCTCTTCTACAATGTATAAACATTGACTCGACTTCTTTACAATGTTTACCTTCACGGGACCTACATAATATTCTTCGAGAACTTGTTCGCTCATATAACAAAAAAAACTTAAAAATGGCCTCAGAGTACTCCGAAATTTTCGATCTCTTCTTTTAACATTAGAGATTCTTTAACTGCTTTGAACAAAACTTTCTTAAATAAATCAAGTAGCTTATACTCCTCATTCCATTGTATTCCTCCCAAATTAACTAGAAGAGACACCGTATCATATGTAGGTTCTAACTTAAACGTTAATTTTTCGGAGTCTGTTACAGTAATTTGTGTACCATACCTACCGACTACTACGACGTTATTCAAGTTTTTCCTCAGATAAATGCAAAGGTTCTCTCCCACTATCTCGGCACTTTCAACCTTAACTGGGTTCTCGAACCCATATATAATGTATTTTCTCTTTATATTAGATTTCTTTATTTCTATTTCCTTCCTGCCTTTTGTAACTTGTACGTTATTTCCCTCAATATTTACGAATTCTCCTGCTTTTCCAATTACTAACACATTGTAAAAGTCTGGATGTTCCTCCCTTTTCTCCCAGATAAAATCTCCATTCACTATTTTCTCAACTCTTATCTTTTTAGAATCTTCTACGTATGTAGAAACGGTTCTTATTCCCTTTTTTTCTACAAACTTCGGCTTTACCGTAAATTCATAAACTTCTTCAACTTTACTTCCCCTATGAATTCTTACCTGCACTACTTCTTCAGAGTCATCTATTTTGTAAAATGGTAGTTCAAAATTTATTTCTCCAGTTAGTTCAGTAAGCTCGTAACTTATCTCTTTATTTCTGACCCTTATACTTACCATCTTACGTAAATTAGTTGGAATATCAAACACTAATGTACCCTTTAATACTGCATTGCTCGATTCATCTTTAACGTACTTCCCATTATGTAGTGCAACATTTAATTTCAGATCCTTAATACTAAGCTTTAGTTTCTCGCTTCGTAGCTTAATAGGATACTCATACTCATAGATTTCATTTACTACCTTAATTATCTCTTCAACTTGACTACCATCCATAAGATAGGGTTCTACGTGGATTACTAGTTTATTATTCTCATAATTTCTTCTTGTCTCTACAACTTTTTGACCTAAAATAACCTCACCTTTTACCACGTCCCTTATTTCAATTTTATAGCCTATTGTATCCCTTTGAACGGTTATAAGGCCTTCATCTTCATTAGGAGATACTATATATATTCTATTAGTTCTTGATAAAGCTACTATCTTATAATCTATTAATTTTAAAGCTCTTATATTCTTAAGTGAATATATTTTCTTTAAATCATATGAATATACGTCAGTAATACCATTCGTTAATACTACTAAGTATTTATTAACATCAGAAGATTGGAGGTTATTGTATATCTGCCCTAAGTAAGACCATCCACCCTTGTAAAAATACTTTACTTTTCCCTCACATGATATAAATATACCGCTATAGGACTCACCTAGAAAATGAACGTCAGAAGAACATACACCTAATAAGTCATAATCAAGAGAATCAGAGATTATTCTGCCGTTTAAAGTTTGATAAATGTCTCCAATCGAAGTACTTGCTAAGAAAACTGCTGGCTTTTTATATTTCTTTATACTTCCATCTCTTCCTATTGTCAATGAGAAATCACTATAAACGACTGATACATAATCATTAAATATTCTGTAATGAATGGGTTTATCCAGCTCTACCTCCTTGCCTTCAGGAGTTATAATTTTTATGATGTCATTTGTAAAGACTTTAAAACCGTATTTAGAAAAATAGGAAGTGTATTTTTCTCCATTAAATACTATCCCTCTTAAACCTTTATATACTGGCATTATCTCTTCATTCATATAAACAACGTCTAAAGGTAATTTTGAGTCATATTCCTTAATAATTTCCCTTCTATTCCCGTCTAATTTTATCACCTTATTATCTTTCCATAAAGTCCAGTCTCCTTTTTCTATAAAGGTAGGATATAACTCAATATAAGGAGACTTGACTGCATCTGAGTGTAGGACTATTTTATCTTCATGTCTGGACATCCACACGTTGATATCCGAAGGTAATGTTAACGATATTGACTGCTCCACTATAGGTATCATAATACACAAGTAAGGTTAAAGTAGGATGAGAGATAGTCGAAAATACTTATGAAAGAACGGTTATCGTAATATTAGGAATTATATTAGCTTACACTTTAATGATTGAAAGCTAAGAGATCTTATGAGAGAGATAAGCTTACTTGTAGGACTATTGGTGGTTAGTTTATTCTTTTATGCTTGGGGATTTTCATATCCTATAGAGGGCATATTCGCACCGTATGCCTTACTAAAAATGGTTAAAATCTCCAGAAAGTTTAGACTAAACGGTAAGAAACAATAGAGCATAAATTTTTCTCTCTACACAATTTAAAGAAACACTCGATTGCACTTCTACCTTTTAATCCTAATTCCTTTGAAAAGATGCTTACTTCATTTTTCTCAACCATTTTGGAAGCTGATTCTCTTATCAGAACTTTTAACTGTAGAATTATTTGTTCATCGAGTCTCTTAGTTGCTAAAACTTTCAGAATCAATGGAGAATTTTGACAGACATTATTCCAAAGATTTAATAAATCTACATCTCCTGCATCGTAAGTTACTTTAGCGTCGTAATCACCGCTTATAACTGGAGTTATTCCACTATTATAGAGCATTTTGACTAGATAGAACTCTGTTGAGTTACTCCCAGGTACTAAAACTCTTTTTGCAGTGCTTGATAATAGTTGAAGCCTCAATCCGGTTGATACATAACTTCCATTACTCAATATACTCAAATTCTGTGCGAAATTTAAAATTGGGAGTGGGATATATGCTAAGTCTACCTTATCTAGATAGAATTTTAATTCGTCTTCCCTATCTACTTTAATCAACTCAAATGTAAAACCTCTGGTATCAATCTCGTTTTTTAACAGAGGAATTAGGGGCTTTAACTCCGCTTCTCTCGCGTAAGCTATTTTGACTATCACAACAATACTATAACTACTTTTTATTTTAATTATTTGAGTTTATCATTAATGATGAAAACAACCATTGTTGGTGCGGGGTATGCGGGTTTAAACACATATTATACTCTTGGAAGAGAAGCAGAAATTATAAGCGATAGAGATTATTTTATCTTCTATACTGCTTATTTAAGAAATCTACTAAATTTGGAAAAAAACAGATATACCTCGAACCTCCGTTTCGTTAGAAAAACAACCATTAAAGACTTTGACCTTAAAGGAAAATGGATTAAGACTAAAGAAGGAACGGAAATAAACGCAGAAAATTTAGTATTAGCTGTAGGTTGTGATAGAAACGAACAGATAAACTTTATAAGAAAATTACTCGAGAAGGAGAAAATCTCTTTGAGCATCGAGAATGAAGAAGAATACTTAGCAATACAATTAGCCTTCTATTTAAGAAAAATAGGCAAAGACGTGAGCTATTGCGGAAATATGCTTTCTAGCCTCGGAGAAAAAGTAAGTAACGCAATAATAGAGAGTATGAATAATAAAAAAATCAAGATCATGGAGAATTGTGAAGATATACTACCACCTTGTAAACCACCACATCCCTTTGAGTTCTTTCCTGTAAATGAGTTTCTGCAATATAAAGGTGTTTATATAATAGGGGATCTAATCAAAGGTTTTCCTAAGGTAGGAGAACTTGCAATGAGAACTGGTATATATGTAGGAAAAAGGATTAGGAAAAACTTAAACTTGCCTTTCAAACCAGTCTTTATTAACATAATTGATACTGGCGATTACGCAATCCATATTAGGAGTGACAAACTATGGGGCGGTAATTATGAAAGTGTAAAAAAGTCGAGATTAAGGGCGTTCATGAAAAGGTTTATTGAAAAATATTATGTCTATAGAAAGGGGAAAATGGGCATACTTTATTATCTGTAAGTGAAGTATCCAGGGACCTATGGGGGGTTCAGGGGGTCATATAGTTAACCTTCATCTATAGGTCCCTGGATACCCTAAACTAATATATAGTAGATGGGGTATAATTAGTTTTCCTCTTATAATGCTTAATAACCCTAATATATTCCCATATCTTTATAAAACTATATAGTAATCCGTACTAAATATATATCGTATATCCGCTAAAAATCTTAATTATACCTGATTTACGATTAGAGAATATTATTTAACGTTTAAATCTCAGTGTGTCAATTATGGTAAAAGAGGTTTGAAAATGTGATAACGAAGTTTTTCAAAAAGAGAGACGATGATAATAAGATGAACGTTACAGATGAGTTCGGAGAATGGCTAATCATACGTAAAAACGCTTACGCATTAACTGTGAAAAAAGCCGTAGATAAGACCTTTAAAAAATTAAAGATTAAAAACGGTAATTTTAACTTTATTTCAATTTCAGAAGACGAGAAAGTAAAGGGACTAATTGGAATAAAAGGAATGGCGTATTTTACTGAACAAATTAGAGATGCTGATTTTTACAAGGCATTCAAAGATGTTTCTGATGAATACTTTACTTTAGGTGAGATGAGGTTAAGTAGAATTAGAGTTTGTAATCTGACTTTTCTATTCTTTAGTATAAACATGCTTGTGAGAAAAACAGAGGAAGAGAATGATAATGTAAAATTGCTTTTCCCACCTAAAGGGGTTTACGCTGACGAAATCCCCTATGTTATGAAGGATTTATTTCTGAAAATGGTTGAGCGAAATTCAAATACTGTGTGTAACTCCATTTCATATAATCTAAACAACGGTACTTTTGAAGGAGTGTTTTCTTGTAGGCTTGTGCATGGAATTGATTTACACTTACTATATGACTCTTTCTCTTACTTCGGTATTGAAGCACCTAAAATTTCTCTTAAAGCGTCGAATAATATCGTTGAAATTTCCATATCATTACAGAAATTTAAAACTAAATACTTGATTCCATTATTATGGGGAAATATAATAGCTTCTAATATTGTATGCTAAAATCATATTAACTAGATAGTGTCAATATTAATCGAGATTTATGATTAAAGTATCGGATCTAAGCATACCCACACTAGATGATGTAAATGCATTTAACAAGAAAATTCTATTGCGAATTGATATAAACTCACCAGTAGATAAAAAAACTGGTAAGTTATTAGACGACTCGCGTATAAAAGCTCATGCTTATACTGTGAAAAATTTACTAGAAAGAGATAACGCGATAGTTATATTATCCCATCAAGGTAGGCCCGGTGACGATGACTTTATATCACTACAACAACACGCGGAATTACTATCTAAATATATTGGTACTAACGTTGAGTTCATAGAAGACATCATAGGACCGTATGCGATAGAGAAGGTCAAGAAGATAGAAAAAGGACAGATTTATTTACTAGAAAATGTAAGATTAGTCTCTGAGGAACTAATCGAAGCTCCTCCTGCACAACATGCCAAAACATTCTTGGTTAGAAAATTATCACCTCTATTTGATATTTATGTAAATGACGCATTTGCTGCAGCTCACAGAAGCCAACCAAGTCTAGTAGGATTCCCAATAGTTTTGCCATCAGCTGCGGGCAAAGTAATGGAAAAAGAAGTTTCAGCATTAGCTAAGATATTTAACCCTGAAGACTCACCAAAAATATTCGTCCTAGGAGGAGGAAAAGTCAGTGACACACTAAAAATAATTGAACATTTAGCAAAGAACAGAGTTGCTGATAGAATTCTAACAGGTGGGTTGGTAGCTGAATTATTCGCTGCAGCTAAAGGAATAAACCTTGGAAAAGCTAACATGCAAGTGCTAGAAAGTAAAGGATTGTTGAGCCTAATTCCAAGGGCTAGAAAACTGCTTCTCAGCGGAGCCCCAATAGAAATACCTGTTGACTTCGTCACAGAGAAACAAAATGGCGAGACCTCTGAGGAACCTGCTAATAACATAAACGGAACTATTAAAGATATAGGCTCAACTACTATAGAAATTTATTCATCCTTTATTAAGGAGGCAAAAGTAATCACCATGAGGGGACCAATGGGAATCATAGAGGATGAGAGATTTAGGAACGGAACTAAAAGCCTTCTGAAGTCAGCATTTGAAAGCCCCGGTTTTGTAATAATAGGGGGAGGTCATATGATAAGCATGGTGGAAAAAGGAATAGAAATTAATGAGAATAAAGTTCATATATCCACTGGTGGAGGAGCATTACTTTTATTTCTAGCTGGAGACAAATTACCGGCATTAGAAGCACTTCACCTCTCATGGGTGTCTAAAGGTGGCAAGAGTTAAAGTAGCTGTTAATGGTTACGGAACAATTGGAAAAAGAGTAGCAGATGCAATAAAATTACAACCAGATATGGAACTAGTGGGAGTAGCGAAAACCTCACCTAACTATGAAGCATTTACCGCCGTGAAGAAAGGTTACAAGCTTTATGTACCAAAAGAAAATGCAGCCAAATTTGAGAAAGCAGGGATACAGGTTAGTGGATACATTGAAGACATGATTAATGAAGCCGACATAATAGTAGATACAACTCCTAATGGAATTGGAGCAAGTTACAAACCATTGTACCAGAAGTTCGGGAAGAAAGCTATATTCCAAGGAGGAGAAAAAGCGGATGTTGCAGAAGTCTCTTTTTCAGCCTTATGTAACTATAACGAGGCTGTTAACAAGAACTACATTAGAGTTGTATCTTGTAACACAACCGGAATATTAAGAACTTTATGCACTATTAACAGTAAGGTAAGTAAAATAGAAAAAGTAAGAGTAACTGTGGTAAGAAGGGCATCTGACCCAAAAGAGGTAAAGAAAGGTCCAATTAACTCAATAGTACCAGATCCAGCCTCAGTTCCAAGCCACCATGCAAAAGATGTTTTAACCGTGATGAAGGGGATAGACATAATATCTATGGCAGTAGTAGCTCCTACAACACTAATGCATATGCACCTGATGAACATAACAATGAAGGAACCCGTTAGAAGAGAAGACGTGATTTCTGCATTAAAGGATACTGAAAGAATAGTTCTCATAAATTCCTCTAGAACTGGTATAGGTTCTACTGCTGAAATCATAGAAGTATCTAGGGATATAGGCAGATACAGAAACGACATACCCGAGGTCGTAGTATTTGAGGACTCAGTATACTCTCAAAATAATGAACTGTTCCTAATGTACGGAGTTCATCAAGAATCAATAGTAGTGCCTGAAAATATTGACGCTATTAGAGCTGCGATGAATCTTGCTAATAAGAACGAGTCAATTAAAATAACTAACGATACATTAGGGTTAATGAAAGGTTATCTAATATGACAGAACCAACATACACTGTAAGTTTTTGGTTAAGAAAAATAGCTGTATTAGTAGACGGATCAGAAAATAGCTTTAGGGCATTAGAATTAGCATTAGATTTTGCTATGAGATACGGTTCACAGATAACAGTTATTCATGCTTGTGACACTTGTAATGAGACAGAAATTAGTGAGAAAATTAAGAGAAGAGTTAATGACAGGGCAGAGTATGAATTAAAGATTCTTAAATATTCAAGTAAAGAAAGTAGCACAGCAAACGAAATATTAAAGTATTTAAGTGAAAACACGTACGACGCGGTAATCATGGGAGCTAGAGGGTTATCAATAAACAGCGAGTTAAATATAGGTTCTGTAGCTATGTCCGTAGCCCTTAACGCTACCACTACAGTTATTCTAGTTAGATAAAATTAGTTTAAATAATTTTTTAAAAAAAAGAAATAAAGAAAGGAAAAAAATTAGATTAACAGAGGAATAGCTTTACCATTTGAGAATTGTCCTAAATCTAAATCAAATGTGTACTTAACGGTAAGGAATCTCTTTCTGAACTCTATCACCTTTTTCTTTACTTCTGAGACATCCTTTTTGTCTATTGCTACCTCTCTCATAAACTTGGCAATTTCAGCCATATCTTCTTCCTTAACACCGTATCTAGTCATTTCTTGTACTCCTAGCCTAATACCACTTGGATCCTTTACAGCACTAGGTGGGTCGTAAGGCAATAAGTTTTTGTTAGTAATTATGTTTGCATCTTCAAACATTTTTGCAACCTTAGCTCCTCCTCCCAGATTCCTTACGTCTATCGCAACTTGATGACTTTTCGTATACCCTAAATGCTCTCCAACAACCTTAAATCCTTCAGCTGCCAATGCCTCAGCAAACGCTTTAGCATTTCTCACAATTTGCTTTGCATAATCCTCTCCGAAGTATTTCATTTCAAGTGCGGTAACCGCTACACTAGGTAGTCTATGCAAATGATGATTACTTACAAACCATGGAAATATCGTATCACTTACTTTTTTGTATAGCTCATCGTCATTGATAAATATTGCGCCACCTTGGGGACCTGGAAAAGTCTTATGTGTCGATGAAGTCATGATGTCTGCTCCTTCTAATAGCGGATTATGCCATGCTTTTCCAGTGATTAAACCGTAAACGTGAGCAGCATCGTAAATAAGCCTGGAATTTACAGCATGAACATGAGGTGCCAGTTCTTTAGAAGGATGTGGGAATAAGTATAAGCTACCACCCAACACTACAAATTTAGGTTTAACTTGCTCGATCATTTTAATTGCCTTATCAACATCTACATTCATATTCTCAGGATCGTAAGGTAGTTCTATTTGCTCTATGCCTAGAGCGCCTAGTGTACCAAATCTAGTATGACTTACATGCGCACCAGCCTGAACTGGAGCTATAAGAGCTTTATCTCCAGGGTTAGCCAAGACCTTGAATACTTCCGCATTAGCTAAGGTACCGCTTATTGGCCTTAAATCACAGTGAACAGAATTAGTTATTTCATTCATTAATTTCATAGCTAGAGTTTCTATTTCATCTACGTATTTAGTACCTTGGTAGAACCTCTTATATGGCTTACCTTCAGCATATCTTGACATAAAATCGCTCATATAAACCGTTTCAGCTAAAGGGCTCATCACGTTTTCTGATGGAATTAAGTTTAACGTTTCTAGTCTTCGCCACCTATTCTGTTCTCTGGTTATTTCTATGATTTTTTGAAGTTCTTCGGGAACTTGAGGCATTAGGTAAAAATAGGTTATAAAAATTTTAAACTTTCGCAGCCCTACCTAGCTTAAGATGCGCCTTCCCCAATTCTTTATTGGCTAGTGCTGATAACAAGTTAAGCTCACCAGCCAACACTGTAGAAGCTATTATTTCAGCGAATTTTTTAGCATTGCTACCAGGCGGGTTACCACTACCGTAAACGCCCATTATAGAAAGTGCTTCTCTCTGTGTAGGTAATCTAGTACCTCCTCCTACGGTCCCTACTTCAAGAGAAGTTAGAGTTACAGATATGTAAATTCCGTTTTCTCTGACTTCAGTCCACGTGTAACCGCTGCTACTTTCAACTACTTGAGCCATATCTTGACCAGTTGCCAAGAAAATGGCCGCAATTATATTTGCAAAGTGAGCGTTATATTGAAAGAACGTTCCTGCCCTAGCTCCACCAGCCCAATTCTTTCTCAAATTGACCTCATGAATTAAGTTCTTATCTGATTTCAAAACCTTTGTGATAATATCGTTAGGGATTAAAGCCTCAGCTACTACGGTTTTCCCTCTACCGTGAAGACTATTTACTATTGATTGCTTCTTATCACTACACATGTTACCGCTAACTGCTAAACACCTAGCCCTTCCAAAGTTCTCCTCAATATATTCACACACTTTCTCTGTAGCAATAGTAGCCATATTCATACCCATCGCGTCACCAGTATCATAAATAAACCTCAACCACACATTATTACCTAAAACGTAAGGCTCTACGGAAATTAATTTTCCATGAGAAGTTGTAGACTCTGCTATATGTTTCAAATCTTCATAATGTTTCTTTACCCAATCTATAAAATCTACAACATCAATTATACTATCCAATTTGAAAACCGGAGCCCTTGTCATTCCGTCAAAAATTATCTTAACTCTTGTACCTCCACTTAAGGTTACGGCCTTTACACCACGGTTAACGCTGGCTATCAAGGCTCCCTCTGTTGTAGCTAAAGGTACATAGAATTCTCCCCTAGCATAATCACCATTAACTCTTAAAGGACCTATAACACCCATAGGTACTTGAACAGCTCCTATTACATTCTCTGCATTTCTATTCTTAATTTCAGCATAATCTAAAATTGTAGAACCTATCGAAGGTAAGTTTGAGTTAGTTAATCTTTCTATAGCTAGTCTTCTAGCTACCATCGCAGCATTTGCTTCTAAAAAATTATCTATTTCATGAAGTTGGATCTCGCCCTTTATTACTTTCTCAACAATATTATTAATTGTTTCCTGCATTATCTATCACTCTAAATTTTATCCCGTACTGTATTAAGCCATTAGTGGAATCAGACCTCAGCCTTCTTAACACAGCCTCAACTCTAACACCCTCTTTTAATTCATTGGCTTCTACGTCTGTCAAGGGGGCAACTATATCTAAACCCTCATCTAACCTAATGAGACCTACTATTATAGGGACTTGCTTTTCGAACCCCTCCCTTGTTTGATAAAGGACTGTGTATTCGAGTAAAGTACCTGTCCCCTTAGCCTTAACCTTTTCTACGTCTACAGAGCCACAATTTCCACATATACTTTGATACGGATAGAACACGTTCCCACATTTCTTGCATATTCCTAGAGTTAGAGAGTATAACGTATTTTTTAGTCTCCAACTTTGAGATGGACTTATTTTCATATATTTCACCTCATCAGAGCAACTAGATGAGAAGAATTACCAAGATCGTCTGTAGACAATAAAAATCCTCTTTCTGCATCTATTTTACCTCTTGGATGTTCTCCAATTAAATGTAAATATAACTCAGCTAACTGATATATCGCAGCAGCCGAGCCCGGATAGCCTCTTGCTTTAAGACCACCACCTAGATTTACGTTTACATTATCTAGATTGTCCAATCCGTTACCGTCCTTAGCAAGACCTAAGGACTCTAGCTCTAACGTAGCTAAGATACTATAAGAATCGTGGATCTCGTAAATATCATTACTACTCATTTTAGCCGTGAGCTTCTTTGCAACATCTCTCACAGAGTTTATTCTCACACTAGCAAGATCTAAAGGTAAATTACTGCTCACGATGTTTTCTATCTTTACAGTTGTATCAGTGAATTTCCTTGACAATTCATCAGATGTTATCAGAACTACTGAAGCACCATCAGCCCTTGCAGCTACATCAAACAAACGCAAGGGTTCAGCAACTATCTGCGAATCCATTATTACCTTTTTATCTACTTTAAATCTAAGATACGCATAAGGGTTCTCCACAGCGTTTTCGTGCATCTTTAAAGGCCATTTTGTAAAGTAATCATAGTCTTTACTGAACTTTTTCATATACCTCTTCATTAGTAAGGCAGCATGTGCATGAGGAGTTAATCCTACTTGATATTGGTATTCATTACCCAAATTATAAGAGATGACATCATTAACGTACTTTGACGGAAAATCCGAAAACTTATCCACACCTATTAGCAGAACACTATTAGCAATACCAGATTTGATTAACGAATATGCTGCTAATACTGCCGAACCACCGTTATCCCCATTTTCAACTCTAAACGATATAGAGGTTTTAATGCCTAACTTGTTGGAAAGTTTAAAGGCTAACATAAGATTCTTAGATAAGGTATCACTATACGTGCTGGCTAAAATTAAAGCATCAATTGATGAAGGCATTTCCTTTACTTTTAATATTAAATTCTTGTAAGCTTCAATGACTAGATCCGTTTCAGAAAATTCATAGTACCTATCAATTTTTATGAGACCACTACCTACTATTGAGACCATTATTCATACACCTTGAACTTATTGGTCGTTTTTGCATATAACGAATAAGGAATAACCTTTTTCCTATTCATATAATATTCTACACTCGGGGCTAGCTTTTGCCTCTCAGAGATTTTATCCGTTACTAATATGCTGAAGGCATCACTTCCTGCACCGCTTCCAAAGGGAGCTGTTAATATTCTTTCACCAGGTTTCGCAATATCAAGCACTTTTGCCAGACCTAACAAAGCAGAAGCGTTATAGGGATTACCAATATATGGAGATACTAATCCGGCCTTTACTTTTTCTAACGGAACATTCAATTTCTTTGCAACTTGTATAGGAAACTTACCATTAGGCTGGTGAAATACAAAGTAATCAAAGTCAGAAATTTTGTACCCATTCTCATCGAGAAGGTTCTTCACCGCAGACATTATATGATAAAAGTAAGCAGGTTCACCGGTAAATCCTTCGCCATGAAGTGGATACGGCATACCATCTCTCCTCCAGAAATCCGGAGTATCGGTAGAGAAGGAGGTAGAAGCTTCGATAACTGCTGCGGATTCGTTGTCTCTTCCAACTACATAGGCTACTGCAGCCGAGGCTGAACTAAGTTCTAGAACGTCGCCAGGATTTGATTGTGCAGTATCACTACCAATTACTAAGCCGTACTTAATCTTACCCGCTTCAACCATACTAGAAGCAAGTCTTAAACCGGCTGAAGCTGCTCTGCAAGCAAATTCTAAATCGGCACTTAGAGTCTTATGAGAGATACCTAATGAATCTAATAAAATAGTAGCAGTAGGCTTAACGGCATAAACTTTAGATTCAGAGCCGAACAATACAAGGTTAATCTCTGAGGGATCAATTCTAGCTCTAGCTAAGGCATTTCTAGAGGCTTCCCATGCCATTGTAGTAGAATCCTCATCTGCTGAAGGAACAGCCTTTTCTGACAATCCGAGGCTTTTTACAACCTCCTTTTCAATGCCCCATAGCTCAGCTATTTCCTCAGACCTAATTCTATATCTAGGAATATAACTACCCCATCCTATTATTCCACTTTTCATTGATAAATGGAATGTAAGAGCTTTAATTATAAGATTTTCGACAAATGACTATAACCTAATCGACAAATGTCGAAAAAGTAATATATAGGGTATGACTTGGATTTAATTGAAAATTATTGGTGATGAGTAAAAAACACGGGGACTTTATGACCGGCTCAGCTCACGCTGATGATCTGTCAGCATAAAACATCTGGTAGCGTCTAGGCTTTAATTGTGCCACAATGTAATTAAAAGCAGCTTGCGGATCACTCTGTTCACCACAAGTGTACACATCCAATGTAGCATATTTGTATTCATTCCATGTATGAAGTGCTATATGACTTTCCTCTACTAGAGCTATGACTGAAACTCCGCCTTTCTTGCCTCCGAATTTCCACGCTTTAATTTCTACTAAATTCATTTTAGCTATATTCACTGCTTCAAGAACTATCTTTTCTAGCAGGTCTTTATCCGTAAGAAGTTCTTCATCGAGATCGTATAGATTGCCAAAAACGTGCTTACCTATTATTTTATCTTCAGAGGAGGTTTGGAAATAGGTTTGTTGTTCCATCTTTTTTCCTAGGGCCCTCCGTCTCATTATCTTCTATATGGGGGATAATAAAGTAAACTGGTCTATCTAGTCTTCGAAATAAACTAATATATCACCCTATAGTATTAACCGCAATGAAACGAATTTACCTGCTTGGCATCATACTCATATTATTTATAAGCCTAGGTGCAGTATTTTACGTAGAAGCTAATAATTTCCACGTTTATGCGTATATAGTTAAGGAATCAATAACCCAATCTGGTTACCAAGTTTATTCAATCTGTGTCGTTAGTTCAAATAAAGGTCCTCTACCAATGTCAGCTAATGTAATAGTGGCAATTTCCGCGGGAACGCAATCTGGTATATTCGCCCACACAAAGAACTATATCAACGATACAAGTATTAGCGTTGCTCCTTTCAGCTCTAAGAAGTTATTAGTTAATATATCAATTCCAGCTGTACAACAAGTCTATAATGTTTATATCGAGGGGTCTGGTAATTACAATTGGCAATTGAAACCACAGAACAACATAACTTTAAATCAACAAATATATCAATTAAACACTATTGCACATTTCTACCCTATAAGAGCCGTTGTGTCCTCAAAGTATCTTACATTCTACACTAACGCTTCGATCATTTTCACAAACTCACATGCCTATCCTTATTACGTACAGTCAGCTCCGATATCACTAACCGCTTATCCCAATGGAAGTATAATTTACTCAATCGCCTTCGTTCTTAATACTCAGTACATAAAACTCTCAAGTGGTTCTTACACGGCTAAGCTCTATGTAAACGGAAGTTTAGTCGATACTTCAAGTATAACTATTTCTCAAGGACAGCAAGTAGTGATATACGGTAACCTCCCACCGTCAAACATAATATCTGTACAAAATTACGATACGACATATAATATAACAATGTTCTTAAACGGACAACAATTAATATACTATTTCGGCGAAATTATTTCAATATGATAGGGGCAAATCTTGACGTTAATAAGTTAACGTTTTCAATCTACGTTCCTTATATAGAAAAAACTTGAGATTAGCATTTCCAGCATGGGAAAATATGAGCTTGAAAAAGATGATTTGGGATATTTCAGGGGAGCCGTAGATAACGTAAGAGAAGGTATGGAATATATGTTATAGTGAAAACGTTACAAAGCTTGATTGAACAAAATGTAAAAATAGATGGAGAATATACAGATGTTCTAACCGGTGAATACTTTAGAGATTCAGTAAACGTCAAAGACCTACTACGAGTCTTAGTAAAGCAAAATTAAGGTATGCGGGGGGTGGGCTTCGAACCCACGCAGGCCTACGCCAGCGGATATCCCTAGGGCCTTGAGTCCGCCCCCTTTGACCAGCTCGGGCACCCCCGCCTACCTATCTACATATTCCTCATTAATTTTAAGTTTTTCACCTATTGAATTATAGCTTAACTTAAAATCTCGATACGACCCTCTTCGTTCCCTAAAATCACCTCATAATCTTTAACACCCTTTTTACCGCAAAAAACACCACTCTCTACTACACCAGGTATCTCCTTTACTTTCTTTTCAAAAGCACATAATTCGCTTGTATTTACATCAACATCTATGATTATATTACCATTATCACTGATTACTCCTCCGATTTTTCCGTTAGTTTCCCTAATCCTCGCTTTGTATCCCAGCGAAGTAAGCTCCGACAAAACGTAAGATATGGCAGCTTGAGTGACTTCTACTGGGACGGGTAACTGATTTGAGCTTGAAAGTTTACTATACTCTCCAATGAATACTGACCTTTGAGAAAAATAGTATAATAATTTCTCTCTAAGTAATGCTGCACCTCCTCCTTTGATCATAACTTTGTCCTTAGTTACGAAATCGAAACTATCCACATAAATCTCTGGTTTCATGCCTGAACTCAATGATAAGACAACACCTCCCCTTTTAGATAAGTCTATTTCCGTGTCGATAGAACTTGATACAAAAACTTTACCCTTTATCATGTTTTTCTCTTCCATAACTTCAATTAGCCTCTTTACTGTTCTACCAGTACCCATTCCGATCAATTTGTAATCGGCTAGTAAAGGGGCTACGAACTCGGCTACAGCTCTTTTAGCATCCATAGAAGCATAATCTCCAATTAAGTTATAGGTTTTACCGTTGAATAAGAAGAGGTTAACTTAATTGTAAATAGTTAAAAAATAATTTTAAATTACAAGGCCTTGAACTTTTCGTGCCACACTTCGTAAGCTTTAACCATTTCTTCATTTACACTGGGTTTTCTAACCTTTAGAACTTCCATGAAGTCGTTAGTTGCTACTGGTCTAGGTTCCGATAAGTTCTTTTCAAACATCTCCTTTACTACCTTAATCTGAGCAGCTTGAACAATATCCTTAATATCGCTCGCTGTATACCCTTCAGTTAGTTCTGCGAGTTGATTCAAATTAACACTACTGTCCAAATTGATCTTAGATGTGTAGTACTTTAATAACGCCAGCCTTTGATTAAAATCGGGAAGTCTGACGTAGATTCTCTTCTGGAATCTCCTTAGGAATGGTTCATCTAATCTCCATGGCTTATTCGTTGCACCTATAACGTAAACTTTGAACGTCTCAGACTTATCTTGTAATCCGTCCATTTCTTTTAAAAATTGGTTTCTAACTCTTACCTCTCCGCCGTTTTCGCTATTATACACACCAAGTAACGCATCTATCTCGTCAATAAATATTATAACCGGTTTATTCTCCTTTTTAGAGAGTTCCCTCGCGTTGTTGAATATTTTAGCTACGTTCTTCTCTGCTTCACCTAGCCACTTAGACATAATCGAAGCAGCGTCGACCTGAATAAAATATGAGTCAATTTCACTAGCCACTGCTGCTGCTATCATAGTTTTGCCACAACCTGGAGGACCGTATAAAAGAATGCCTCTAGGCCATCCGAGAGGGAATAAGTCAGGTCTTTTTGTTGGATATACTATAGACTCTTTTAACGCCTCCTTCACATCATCAAGTCCTACTATGTCATTAAAAGAGACCTTAGGTTTTTCCTTTACTATGAGATCCTCTATACTAACAGATGTTGTCTTAGCTTGTTCTTCCCCATTAGCAGGAACTACTTCTTTTAGTACCTCTATTCTTTTTTTATACTCATTAATCATCTGTTCGTAGACTTTAACAGCATTAGAATCATGATACAACGCTATCAATTGAGATAAAACTTCTATAGCTTTTTTATAGTTATTTATAGCCTCCTCTACATTTCCTTCCTTATCAGCTTTTACAGCTGCAACAGCATATTTTCTTGCCATTTCTTCTAACATTGACTGAGCCGACATCTACTCATCCCTCCAATGCTATCAGACCCTTCTGTTCCAATCTCTTTAATAGATTGAGAACTTCTACCTTATCTACCCCATAGTTCTTTGAAATATATTCTAGATCAAGGAATCCTCCCGTACTTCTAATGTAATCCAAGAGTATATCTTCTGTTAATTGGCGCTTTATTTGTATTGCCTGAGCTCTAGGTTTAGGTAATTCTGTCGGAGGATGAGGTAATTCTGGCAAGATTTCTCTAACTTTTACTTCTGCCATCTTTTGAGCCTCATCTAATATCTGCTTAGCTTGTTCGTCAACCATTGCCGGAACTACAGATCTCTCACTTATGGCACCTGTTTCTATAGCAATACTGTTAACACTGCTTGTTATGGAGTCTAACGCTAAAGCCACTTCAGGAGCTACTCCCTTTATCTGATCCTTAAGCTCTCCTAATATTTTCATAACTGGAAATAGGACTAGGGATACACCTTGCAATTCCTGAACAGTATCGAGCTTTAGTCTGACCTTTTCTATTGCCAAATAAGCGGTGTAAATTATTTTGATCATTTTCCTAATGTCAGAGATCTCTTGCGCATAGATAGTAGCCCTAGCAACATCACCCTCAATTTGGGCTCTAACTACTTTTTCGAAGAGCTCCTTGTCCCTCTCCTTTAACCTCCTTATTGCCTCGTCAAGTCTGTCTTGCTGTTCCTTTAGCTTCAATGATATTTCCGTAATCATCTTCCCTAATTGTACTTTTCGCTTCTTATCATTGTTAAAAATTGATGATAACTTATCAAACATCCTAAGTTACTAGATTAGTTACAAAGTATTTATTACCCTTACTGGTATTGGCAAAGGCACTTCACTCTTATTACTTTCCGTCTTTGTAGATTGTTCAGTCTGCGTGGGTAATGAGGGAGAAGGCTTTAAATCCAAACTCTCTTTATCAAGCCCATCTAGCTTATCTAACGTTTTTCTTATATCATCCCTTTCCACTGTATAACTCTCTTTAGATTGCCTAAGGATCTCTATCGAATTCTTATACGCAGTTTCTGGTAACTCTCCCGAGATATAACTCATTTTAAGTGCTATTGTAGCCCTATCGATCTGAGATAACTGGTCCTCAATTTTGTTTAGCCTATCCTTAAGTTTCCCCTTGAGTTTACTTTGTTCATCTCTGACCTTTAACATTTCGGCGTCCAACTTTCTCTTCATATCATCATACATACTCTTTGGGATCTCGTTCTTAGAGTATAACTCCTCTAACGCTTTCTGTCTTCTTCTTATTTTTTCCATATATCCTAAAATCTTGTAAGCCTCGCTCCTCCACTCTGGAATTAATACTAATGAATCCCCATCTAATTTCAGACTGTCAGGAGCGTAACTCTTTATCTCATCTCCTTTAGAAATCTCTACGCCAGTTACTGTTCCGTCGATTTCAGTATAAACGTGAAGTAGAATCCCTACATCTCTACCGTAAATGTCCTTTATCTTTTGTCCTATGAACTTCGTTAATACTTCAACTGAAACCGGCATGGTATTACTCCTCAAAATTATCAGCTGAGTATGATTTATTTAAAAGGATTTGGGCTCCTCAGCAGGTAGAGGCTCATCACGGATAAGTGCTTTTAACCCTCATCATCGGCTAGGTAATATTATGATAGATTATTTAAAAAAGGATTCCTAACGCAAATTATAATTTACAATGAGCTTACAAACACTGGAGAATATAACGGGACAATTTTCACAGCTCTTACATGTAAACACAACACCTCTAGCTTCAGCGTTCATTATCATAGGATTGTCAATACTAATAATCCTTCTTCTCGGAGGCATCGCTTACGGAGTAGTACAGGCTTTTAAAACCTTGCCTAATATGCCGTTTAGAGGTTTCGTTATCTTAATGTTAGTTATAGCCACGTTCCTATTAATTATAGGAATATTAATACCCTAAAATACTATAACTTTTTCCCGTAATACTCTAAGCCATAATCCCTTTCTATTTCTATGATTCTATTATATTTACTAGTCCTTTCACCTCTAGCAGGAGCACCAGTTTTGATAAAGTCACTTTGAACTCCCACTGCTAGGTCGGCAATAAAGGAATCCTCAGTCTCGCCACTTCTATGGCTAACTATAACCTTTATGGAATTCTTTTTAGCCAGCTCTACATAGTCGAAAGTTTCGCTTAAAGTACCAATTTGATTAGGTTTAACTATAGTTCCAATGGTCGACTTCTTCTCAATTCCTTTTTTAAGATACTCCACATTAGTAGTATATAGATCATCACCTGTTACTATAGTCTTCTTAAGCTTTGACTGTAGAATAGAAAACCTTTCGAAATCATTTTCATTGAATGGATCCTCTAAATATAGAATAGGATACTCATTTGCTAAGCTAACGTAATAATCTATCATTTCGTCCGGAGAGTATTTCCTACCGTCTATCTCGTAGACACCATCTTTGAAAAAGTCTGAAGACGCTGCGTCCATACCTAGATAAACTTGACCGTCGTACCCAGTGTGTTTTACCGCCGTATATACGAGATCCAAAGCATCCCTAGTCTTCTCGAGAGGTGGAGCGACTCCACCTTCATCTCCTAAGGCGGTGTAGAGTTTACCATATCTCTCTGTTATCAGTTCTTTTAGCCTCTTATAGATTGAAGTCGAGGCGATTAAAGCCTCTGAAAATGTATCAAACTCCTTGGGTATGATAATGAACTCTTGGATTTTAAGCATGTTACCCGCATGAAGCCCACCATTTAATATATTAAGTAAGGGTATAGGAACATACCTAACCCTAGGACCTCCAATATATTTGAAATATTCTAGCCCTAGAAATTTAGAGGCAGTTTTGAGAACTGCTATAGAAGTGGCTATTGTAGTGTTCCCTCCAATTCTACTCTTGTTCGGAGTTCCATCAAGCTTAATAAGAGCTTGGTCTATTGCTAACTGATCCAGAACACTAAAGCCATGGAGTGAATCATTAATTACTGAATTAATTATTCGAACAGCTTCTGTAACTCCGCCATCCTTATCCCTAAGTTCTACAGCTTCCCTAGTTCCCTTTGATGCGCCTGCAGGAGCGTCTCCGAAGTCAGAAATCCCGCCGTAAGTCTCAACCCTTACTCTAACTGTCCTGTTACTTCTAGAATCGAGAATTTGATAACCCTTTACCTTTCTTATTCTGAACGAATCGCTCATTTTAAATCCTTGATTAATATTCAAATAGAGAAGATTAATATATGTTACCTATTTGTTACAGCTCAATACCTTTGATCATATACGGGGTATTAACGCCAGTTTACGCTCGAATCCTAAGGGGAAAGATAAGTAACGAAAAAGCATTTTATATCACTTGGGTCACAGCACCGTTTTTGGTAGCGTATTTTTACCTTCAAACCATAATAACTTTACCAATCTTAATATTTTTCAATATTATAGGATATGTAATAGCTTTGAATAAAAAATACAAATTCATATCCCCTTTACTTCTGACGGCGTCAATATTATGCCAATTAATTTATAGTTTATTTGTATTACATATTACTCATGCCTAGGAAAAAACAGAGCGAGCCAGACGTATGCCCTAATTGTGGAACAAAAGTTGATAAACCGACAAAGACTTGGCAACTAGTATCTCCTCTACCAGATGCATATGGAAGAATAACCATAACAGTTATGGGCTCTTATGAATGTCCTAAGTGTGGACATAAATGGAAAGCAGTAGTTTCAAAAATAAAGGCTGGAGGGAGCTCCGTAGAGGTAGAGGGTAAGAAAGGAGTTAAGAAGATAGGAGAAGAGCAAGAGAAGGAGGAGGAAAACAGAGCCGAAGTAATAGAACTTGATTTGAGTGACCTTGATGAAGATGAAGAAGAGTGACATCATACTTTTAATACTTATTTTAATGATCTATATAGGAGTATTTTCAGGAGTAGTACAGACAGCTAGCGTAGAAGGAGTTTCAATGTATCCGGAATTTCAAAATGGCTTCCTAACTTTCTATGCTTCTCCAAAAAACATTAGTGTAGGAAATATAATTATATATAAATCAACTCTAGGAACTTATGTAATTCATAGAGTTATTCAAATTAACCCTCAATATAATAGTTATATAACACAAGGTGTAGATCCAATAACCAATCCCATTCCTGATAATAGAATAGGTTTAGAACAACCTTACGGTGTTCCTCACCAATTCGTTATAGGAAAAGTGTTAGAGATTCATGGAATAATATTTTCAATACCTTACCTCGGATATATTTCTATATTATTCTCATTACTTTAAGATAGATATTTTTCCCTCACTTCTCAGTCTGTACACCCTATACGTAGGAGTCACTGAAGAGGGGTGATTTGCAGTAACTTGATCAATCCTACCGACAGAGGTATTTGATGGAGAGTTTAACAGTAATTGCGGATTCTTGTAAGCCTCTTCAACTATCTGCCTAATTGCATCTGCATATTTATCAAGAACCTCTTTCGGTTCGGTTTCAGTAGGTTCTATCATTAAAGCCTCTTCTACGTTAGGCGGGAAATAAATTGTAGGAGCGTAAAAGCCCCTATCGATCAGTGCTTTAGCGATATCATTAGCCGAAATCCCGGTCTCGTTAAACAATTGTTTCGCCGAGAATACAACCTCGTGTTTTCTGGGTCTATCTGAATAAGGTAATGAGAGACCTCTTACTCCCTTGAGTTTACTTATTAGGTAGTTAGTAGCTAGACTACTCAACTTTCCTACCATAGAAATGCCTTCAGAACCTAAACCTAAAATGTATGAATACGCTCTTACAACATTAGCAATATTGCCATAAAAGGTAGCTATCTTACCAATACTTTTAGGCGGAACATAATTTAGTGTAAACTTTCCATCCTTTTTCTGAACTAAGGGATAGGGCAAATAGTCTACTATTTCACCTTTGGCGCATATAGCTCCAGCACCTGGCCCTCCTCCACCATGAGGGACTCCAAAGGTCTTATGGAGATTGAGATGAACAACATCGAATCCCATGTCTCCCGGTCTGACTATTCCCAGTATCCCATTTAGGTTTGCACCATCATAATAGAGTTTAGCATCAACCCTATGAAGAATCTTAGATACCTCTAGAATATCACTCTCAAAAAGTCCTAGTGTATTAGGATTAGTGAGCATGAACCCGGCTGTCTTTTCGCTTGTAACTTCCTTTAATATGTCTATATCTATTAGCCCATCCTTGTTTGTCCTTATGTAGATTACCTTATATCCTGCCATAGCTGCACTTGCTGGATTAGTACCATGAGCAGAATCCGCTATTAACATTTCATCACGATTTCTTCTATTCTTATCTTCATGATATTTCTTTATCATTAAGACACCTGCTAATTCTCCAGCCGCACCTGCTGGAACTTGAAGACTACATTGATCCATACCAGTGATCTCAGCTAACATATTTTGCATCTCGTAAATCATTTCCAGAATTCCCTGAACAGTGTCAAAATCTTGTAACGGGTGATATTCAGAAACTAGCTCTGAAGTTTTTTCTTCCACTTTAGGATTATATTTCATAGTGCATGAGCCTAAAGGCATAAATCCAGTATCCACTCCGAAGCTCATTTGAGAGAGCCTTACGAAGTGCCTAACTACTTCTAGTTCTGATAGCTCTGGTATTTCAGGCTCTTTACTTCTCTTAAGTTTTTCAGGTATTCTTAATTGGATTTCTATTTCCTTCTCGTGTGGAACCAGAGTTCCTATCCTACTATTATTTCCCTTATATTCCGTTATTAGTGGTTCGTCCCACTTAGCTTGTCTCCACATTTTCAATAACCTCCTTCACCTCACTTACTAAAGTGTCGATCATTTGCTTTGTGTGAACCTCAGTAACACAAAACAATGCCTCATTTCTATCAATTTTGATACCACCGTGAATTTTCTTCTCTAGCAAACGAGAATGAATTAAGGAGTAATCAATAGGAAATTTGAGCAAGAACTCTTCAAAGAAGTCCCCTTTAAAGGGCGAGATAACACCGTCTATCCTTTCGAACCGTTCTTTAGCATAATGACTCCTCCTATATATCTCCTCAGCTAACTCCTTTAGCCCTTTCCTCCCTAGTAAAGATAAATATACTGCATTTGCGATCGCCATCAAAGCCTCATTAGTAGTAATATTCGAAGTTGCTTTCTCCCTCCTAGCAAATTGCTCCCTAGTTTGTAAAATTAATGTAAAAGCTCTGTTCCCGTCAGAGTCCCTAGTAAGACCTACTATTCTCCCAGGCATTTGTCTGATAAGTTGCCCGTCCCACCTAACTGCCATAATTCCAACTAAAGGACCTCCGTAATTTAAAGGCAAGCCTAGTTCCTGCCCGTCACTGATAGCAATATCAACCCCGTATTCACCCGGAGGTTTTATAAGACCGAGAGATAGGGGATTAACACCCATAATAGTTATGATATTGTTCCTTTTAGCATATTCTACTATCTCTTCGAGATTCTCTTCAAAGATACCGTAATAGTTAGGCTGTTGTATATATATTGCGGTTATATCTTTAGAAGACGATATTATCTCTTTTGCCTTTTCATACTCTAATTGACCAGAGTTCTTGCTATAAGGGATCTCAACAATTTTTATTTCCTTACCGTATACCCACGTTTTTAATTCCTCCTTATGATAAGGGTTCATGTTTTCTGGGATTAATATTGTAGATCTCTTGTTGATTCTGTTTGCCATCATCACAGCTTCAGCTAAAGCAGAACCCCAATCATATAGAGATGCATTAACTACTTCCATCTCTAATAGTTCCGCAATCAGACTCTGATACTCGAAAAGTGCCTGAAGTAAACCCTGAGTTATCTCTGGTTGATATGGAGTATAAGAAGTATAGAATTCTGAACGACTAATGATAAATTTTACAGCCTCAGGAACGTAATGAGGGCAAACACCCCCACCCATAAATGGGGGCATGAGTAATTTCATGTTTTTATTTTTTAATTCATTAAGCCTTAACGTAATTTCGTACTCCGATAATGGTTCTTTATAAGGTAAGTCAAGCTCTCTCCTCAATAGGATCTCGTTAGGTACATCGGAGAAGAGATCATAAATATCGTGTACTCCTATTGCTTGAAGCATTTCCTTAATGTGAGCTAGGTTAGGTAGCCACGGATGCATGTCCATATAAATATCAAACAGTTATACTTGATCACGGTTAATAATGTTTAGTTCACCCCTTTTGGATATTGAAATAAAGCTAAATGCGGATATAGGAGAATTCGCAGGCTGGCAAATGCCGATGAAATACACAAGTTATCAAGACGAACACATGGCTGTGAGAACATCATGTGCATTTTTCGACCTTTCACACATGGGAAGACTCAGAATTAAGGGAAAAAATGACGAGTTGGACAAACTGGTCGCCAAGGATATAAACAAGGAAAAAGAAGGAAAAATGGTAGGACCTACAGCATTCCTCAATGATAGGGGTGGTTTTGAAGACGACGTAATGTTATATAAGGTCAAAGAGGATGAGTTTCTCGTTGTTACTAATGCTATAAACAGAGAGAAAATAATCAGTTGGATAAAGAAAAATTCCTCACTAAATGTTCAAGACTTGACATTCGATCTAGCTATGATTGCAATCCAGGGGAGAAATGTGTGGAACTTCGTTGAAAAAGTAGATCTTCAACCTTTAGAATTTAGGTTGAACACAAAATTCATGAGCGAGGATGTATTTTTATTAAGTAGGTCAGGGTGGACGGGAGAGGACGGCGTAGAATTATGGGGATCTCCCGAAACACTCTCAAGGTTGATCACCAAGCTTGTTAATTTGGGTGTGAAGCCAGCAGGTCTAATTACTAGGGACAGTCTGAGGCAAGAAATGGGTTTTGTACTTTATGGGGAGGACATCGATTCAGCTACTACACCTATAGAAGCCAGATATTGGGTTTTCTCTCTAGAGAAAGAGTTTATAGGAAGGGACAAGATTTTAGAACAGTTAAAAAATGGAGTAGACAAGATAAGAATCGGATTTAAAGGAAAAAAGAACGAGAGGATCTTACCCAGAAGGGACAATCCGTTTAAAGTTTTAGGTACTCAAGTAGGATATGTTACGAGTAGTACTTACAGCCCTTACTTAAGCAGGGTTATAGGGATGGGCTACATTAAATCGAGTCACCTTTACTTAGGATTTAACTTAAACATTGACGTAAGGGGAAAATTAATAGATGTAAAAATATCAGACTTCCCATTAGTTAAGTGATAAAGATGAGCAACGAAATCGTTGTAGAAGGAAAATATAAGGTCTTAAAAGACAGATATTATACTGAGACCGACGAGTGGATAACTATAGAAAATAATGTGGCTAAGGTAGGGATAACAGATTACGCTCAGAAGAAGCTGAGAGACATTGTAGGAGTTGACTTACCTCAACCAGGTAGGGAAGTCAAAGCAGGAGAACAAGTCGCCACTGTAGAATCAGTGAAAGCTGCTGCCGATATATATTCCCCACTTTCCGGAAAGATAACAGAAGCCAATGAAGAATTAGTTACCTCGCCCGAATTAATAAATAAAGAACCTTATGGTGCAGGATGGATTTTCAAACTAGAAATTTCAGATCCAAAAGAAATCGAAAAACTGTTAAACTACGAGCAGTACATAAATACAATTAAAAAGAGGGAGGGACTGTAAAATGTCAATAGAGGTATTAGAAGGATACATGCCCGTTTTTCCAAAGCCATCTTACATGGTTGTAGGAATTCCCGACGCTGGACTCGTAGGAGTCATAGCCACCGAATACCTAATAGAAAAACTCGGTCTGAAGGAATTCGCCACATTATATGCCCCAGGTTTGCTACCTCCTATCTCCCACGTAAAAGGCGGGATAGCTAAATCACCCATAAAACTTTACCATGGAAATAACATACTCGTCTTCCATTCGTGGATAGCAATTCCCTCAGAAGCATTATATCCGATCTCACGAGAGATAGTAAAAATAGCTAAGAAATATGGTATATCAACGATCATCTCAATAACAGGTCTTCCGATAGAAGACAGATTAAATGCTACTACAATAAACGCGTATTGGATAGGTAATAGTGAAGAGATCGCTCAAGAAATGGAAAAATTTGGCTTAATGAAGAAATTCGGTGACGGGTATATCACAGGTCCCTATGCTCCGTTACTAATTGAAGCTAAAAAAGAGAACATTAATAACTTCACCATAGTAGTGGAATCGTTCTTAGACCTACCTGATCCCGAAGCATCTGCACTAGCACTTTCAATTCTTTCCAAATATATCGGTTTTAACATATCTGTAGACGAACTGATGCAAGAGGCAGAAGAGATAAGAGAGAAGATCAAAGGCTTAATGGCTCAAACAAAAGCCGAACTTCCAAGATACGCATCTGGCAAACCTATGACCTACGCGTGATGAAAAATGCCAGTTTTTAAAGATCTGGATGACTTAATCAGATACTTAATATCTAAACAAGAGGAGGAATTTAAGCAGATAGAGCAAGAAATTAAGAGAGAGTTTGCAGAAGTCGAGAACTTCATTAAGTCAAGATCTCCCTTATACTCCGTTGAGGAACTACAAGATTGTTACAAATATGTAATAGACATGCCGAAAGCCGATACATCAAGCCTTAAAATCACAACAAGTGAAAACACTATAAGAGTTTATTGCAAGACAAAAAGCGGTAATACATATTATCTTAAATTCACAATTCCACCAGATGCAGATCCTAATTCTGTTGAAGTAACAAGACACAAATGGTTGATCGTAATTACGGTTAAAAAGAAGCACTAATTTTTTTAAAAGCTTAGAATAAGTTAGAAATGTTTATATAAACGCCGTTTAAGTTTAATAATAGGGAATTATTTTGGCAGAGGAAACTAATAAAACACCAAAAGACGTGGAGACTAGAAAAGTTCAAAGATTAGGTTCATCCTCCCTTTTCATCACATTACCCAAGAAGTGGATTAACAAGTGGGGAATAAAACCAGGAGATAAAATTATTATGGAGATCTCTGAAGATGGGACACTAAGGTTAGTAGCGGAAAAAGTAAAGATAAACTACAACAGGAGGAATGTAAAGATAGATATAGATAGCTATAAACAACCCATGACTACAGCAATACCATGTTTGTACATCTTAGGATACGACGAGATCGTATTTACTTCAAAAAAGAACATAGATCCTAAAGAATTTGAAGACGTAATAAATTACTCAAAGCACTTGGTAGGAATTGAAGTAGCAGAAACTAGTGAAAACAGTATAAAGCTGGACTGCTTGCTCGATACTGAAAAAATAGGCTCCGAGTCCCTTCTCAGACGTATTCTGAACATTGCATCAAGAAAAGTTGATGAAATTCTAGGATACTTAAAAGGACAACCCTTGGCAGAAGTGCAGCCTAGCTTAGAGGACTTGAAGAGAGTACAATTGATGTTATTGAGAAGGAGTATGGGAGGCAGATACACGTCTGAAAGAGACACATTAAGAAACTTCATAATAGCTATTAACTCGATTATTATTCTCCGTGTATACAACATTATGACTAAATTAAGCAACACGATAAAGAACACTAAACCGATCCTCACTCAAGAACAAGTAAAGATCTTGACGGAAATGTTCCAGAAAATAAATGACTTATTTGATGAGATCATAATGACAATATTATTCCCGAGCGTTAAAAGGATCTCTAACGGCTATAATATAATCTCCCAGTTGAAACAAGGACTAGAACAGCTTAACATACAAGAACCGTTAATCAAAAATTATCTAGAGGAGTTAGTTCAAAGTTTAGAGGAGGCGTTAACAAACTCCTCTTGCTCAATATTTTTGGAAGAATTACCGTGGATCGAGAGAAATTTTAATGCGTGAACAAAAATAGATATGGAGAAAAGTAATGACCACACTAAAAATAAAAAACCTTCACGTGCAAGTTGAAGGAAGAGAGATACTTAAGGGAGTAGAGCTTGAAATTAACTCAAGAGAAATTCACGTACTTATGGGACCTAACGGAAGCGGTAAAACCTCTTTATCATTAGCTATAATGGGACACCCTAAATATAAAATCACGGAAGGTAAAATCCTTCTTGACGGAGAAGATATCACAAACCTGGAGACTTACGAGAAAGTGAGAAAAGGTCTTTTCTTAGCTTTCCAAAATCCTATAGAGATTAGTGGAGTTAAACTTTCTACGCTTCTTGTAGCAGAATATAACAGAATTTACGGCTCCTCAACACAACCCTTACAAGTGATATCACAAGTTAAAGAGCTAAGCAAAACTGTAGGCGTTTCAGACTCACTTTTAAACAGAGGGATTTTCGAAGGATTTAGTGGAGGAGAGAAGAAAAGAACAGAAATCCTTCAAATGCTCCTCATGAAACCTAAAATAGCAATCCTAGACGAGCCAGACTCAGGAGTAGACGTGGATGGATTAAAAGCGATTTCAAATTCTATACTAAAGCTCAGAGAGGAAAACAATACTGGGTATTTGATAATTACTCATTATAGAAGGATCTTAGAACATATCAACGCCGACAGAGTACACGTACTATATAAAGGAAAGATCGTTGCTAGCGGAGGTATGGAGTTAGCTAAACTAATAGATGAAAAAGGTTACGAAGGAATAGTCAAATGATAGACTCTTTTTACAAATTATTCATAAGCAAGTTTAAATTAGATCTTTAACACAGTTAATGTGAGGTAATCCCAATTGCCAGAAGAGAAAATATCCGTTGATCTAAACGAATTAATAAACGCTACAATAGAAGCTAAAAATCACTCGCTCACACAGCAAGAATTCCATAAGAGACTGGTGGAATCTGGACTTAGCAAAGACGTGATAACCGAAATTTCTAAGATAAAGAAGGAACCTGAATGGATGCTAAGGTTGAGGCTAAGAAGCCTCGAGTTATTTGAAAAACTCCCCACACCTAATTGGCTTCCTGACTTCCTATCAGAGCTAGACGTTTCCAAAATGGAAATTTACATTAAACCAGACGTAGAGAGAACTTCTAACTGGGATCAAATACCACCAGAAATAAGAAAATATTACGAACAGTTAGGAATACCACAATCAGAACAACAATACCTAGGAGGTTTAGTAGCAACTTTTGAATCAGAACCGATATATAGTAACGTAAAAGCGGAACTTCAAAAGAAAGGGGTAATTATGATGCCCCCAGAAGAAGCAGTCCAGAAGTATCCAGATATAGTCAAAGAATACTTCACAAAAATATTCCCAGTCTCAGACCACAAATTCGCAGCCCTACACGGAGCATTATGGAGTGGAGGAGTATTCGTATACGTCCCTAAAGGAGTAAAAATAACAATGCCCGTTGAAGGGTTTTTCATAATAGGTACAGAAATGGAAGGACAGTTTGAACACACACTCCTAATTGCTGATGAGGGGTCTTATATTCACTTTATAGAAGGATGTAGTGCCCCACAGTTTAAGAAGTTCTCCTTCCACGACGGAATGGTCGAACTTTACGCTAAGAAGAACGCATACATTAAATTCACTACAGTTCAGAACTGGAGCAAGAACATAATTAACTTTAATAATAAAAGAGCGTGGGCTGATGAAAATGCAACAGTAGAATGGGTAGAAGGCTCTTTAGGATCAAAATATAGCTTTGTTTACCCCTCCACTATCCTAAGAGGTAAAAATGCAACCTCAACCAGCTTAGTAGTAACATTAGCAAGTGGAGAAGGAGAATGGAAAGATAGTGGTTCAAAAATGATACATGCTGCACCTAATACTAAAAGTAAAGTCGTAAGTAAAAACATCGGATTCAATGGAGGAGTTAATATATACAGAGGACTAATAAGAGTTAACAAAGGTGCAGTGGGATCTAAAGCATTTGTAAAGTGTGATTCGTTAATGTTAGATGAAAAAACTAAAGCCTATACATTCCCCCATAATCAAGTGTTTGAGGAAGATGCAGATGTAGCTCATGAGGCTCACACATTCAGAATGAACGAAGACCAGTTATTCTATCTAGAGAACAGAGGAATAGACGAGAAAGAAGCTGTGTCAATGCTAGTACTAGGATTTATAGACGAGATAATGAAAGAGTTACCATTCGAATACGCTACAATGTTAAACAAGGTTATTAAATTAGAACTCGACAAGCTAGGTGCAGTCGCATAATGTCCATAATAGATTTTTCCTCAGCTCAACAGTATATTTCAAAGTTTAGTAATAAAAGTGAAAGAGAAAGACTTTTATCATTATATTTATCCCTCCCTTATCAGAGGATTAACGATTCCCCTACTCTAAAACACTACACAGACTGGAGCAGATTTGAAAAATTGAACCTACAAGTTAATGATTTCTTGCCCTCGAAGGAAGGAAGAAAGATAGATGGTTATACTGAAATTACTTATCCATCTGAGATCGAAACAAAGGATGAACCCACTAACTCACTTATAAAAGCCGAGGAACATAAGCTAGTAAGCTTAACACTCGCATTATCAAATAAGATCACCATATCTTCATCAAATTTAAAGTCAAAGAAGATCCTATTTTACCACACGTCTTCTGAAGGAGTATTTTATCCCCTAAATTTAGAGGTTAAAGTAGAAGACGGAGACACGATGGACTTCGTTTATATGAGCGATAGTCCGAAGGATGGAATGACCTCATCTGTTATATCCTTTGAAGTAGGAAGAGATGCACAGCTAAATCTTACTATAATAGGGCTTTCCTCTAACCTATTCATTTATTCCAAGGCATTAGTAAAAGGAGAGCTTAACACCAACATTTTCACCTCAAGGTCGTTTATCTCACATGTAAGTTACTCAATCGAATTAATGGAAAACGCAATATCTACATTTTCAGCAAAGACCATAGGATTAAATGATGATAATATAAATGTAAGAGTAAGTGCAATTCATAAAGGTAAAAGGAGTAAAAGCGATGGCATGCTGAAGGCTATATCCACAGATTCCGCATTGTCCGTAATAGGAGGAGATGCAACAGTATCAGAAGAGGCGTTAGATTCTTCAACATCTATAATAGGTAGAGCGTATAACATCGGTAAGGACTCTAAAGCTGTAGTTGCTCCAATGTTAGAGGTCAAGACTGGGAGGGTTCAGCTAGCAAAGCACTCAGCTTCAATTTCGAGAGTACCAGATGAGCTTATCTTTTATCTGGAGACTAGAGGATTCAGCAGAAAAGAAGCAGAGTCCATGATAATTAAAGGTTTCATAATAGATGAAAATGATCCTCCGTTCTTAGAGAAAATAATCGATGAAATACTTACGGAGGCAAAAGTATTAGTTTCAGTCTAGTCTCTCTATTCTGACTTAAGCGAAAAATCCCTTATTTATAATCTACGTAAAAGGTAATACTGAGGGAGCATGAGAGTAATCACGTTCAAGGTCGAAGAAGAGTTGTTACAAGAGCTTGACCTCTATGCAGTTAATTCTAGAAACACCAGAAGTGAGATAATAAGAGAGGCCCTCATAAAATATCTGAGAGAAAAGAAAGCCGCCGCGGGGACTTGAACCCCGGACCACCGGCTATCTCGAGATAGACCTTACAAGGCCGGCGCTCTACCAGTCTGAGCTACGGCGGCAAGTTATTATTTTACCCATTAATTTTAAAGTTTTATCCCGTTAATACCGTCAAAACGTTTTTACGATATTACGAGTCTAATAGCTCTAAATATACCCACTTTTTCCGCTAATTCAGCTAGCTCACCTTTCACAAATTTACCATAAAAATCACCAAAATAAATTCCCCCTATCCTGACTATTATGGCTAGTTGGTTAAACCTAAACTTTTCATCCTCCCCTAATGCATTCAACATCGCTCTTCTTCCCGATTGGACTGCTACTTGAGCTGACATTGGTATGAATTTCGTCGTCGTTGCACAATCTCCGGCTCCATATACGTCATCGTAGTCAACCGACTTAAGATAATCATCTACTATCATCCTACCGTTTATATTGGTTAGTCCAATCTCACTGATCATCGGGGAGCCCTTAAATCCTACAGATGAAATTATGAGATCAGCTCTAATCTCATGATCGTTAGTTACTACTAGATTCTTCTCTATTTTTTCTACTTTATTCTTAAGTAATACCTTTACTCCCAATCCAGTAAGTAATTCATAAGCATATGTTGAAGACTCAGTATTCATAAAAGGTAAAAGCCTATCTTGTGCTTCTATTAGGTAAACTTCCTTCAAAGGATCCATTTCTTTTATAATCCCTGCTAATTCAACACCTAAATTACCTCCGCCTAATATTACAACAGACTTAGCCTTCAACAATTTATCTCTTAAATTTAGAGAATCTTGTATGTCTTCGACTTTCTCTGTGTTCGGAAATATTTTCTGAGAATACCCTAGTGCTATTATCAATTTATCATATTGGAACTCGCCCTTGTCAGTGATAACTACCTTTTTCCTAAAATCCACGTTCCTCACTCTAGCAACCAATACTTTATGGTAAGGGATCTTAGCTAACTTCGGATCTCCAGTCTTTATTACGTCCACTAGCCTATGGGTGAGAGTAAAATAACTTTTCTGATCTATAAGTAAAGCGTCAGGATTTGTTTTTAAAGCAGATAAACCTGCAAATCCTCCACCTAAAATTATAGTCTTCATAAGTATATATCAACTTTCAACTTTTTAAAGCTAGTTTCGTAATATTTAAAATTTTCACTTTTTTCCCAGTTCACCTCAAGTACTGAAGGCACATCGTGAAATGCTTATAGAATATAGACTAAATACCACTTACTGTCAAACTCATAAGAGTAAGGAGAAATTATCTAAAGTGGTTTCGCAGAACAGAAAATTAAAATTCGGCTAAAAAATTCTAGTTAAGAAGTAAAGGACTTGATCGAGAGACTAAAGAGTTTGTTTTTAATGAATCCTGTCAAGTTTGCATTTGAAATCTATGACTCAGAGGTCGATAACGAGTATGCAGATCTTACGGTAATTAATGAGGGTTATTTAATGTTTTACAGAAAATTTAAGCCAATTACGATACTGCTTTACGCGGAGAAGGAAGAGACAGCTAAAAAGTTACTGAGTTCAATAAGGGAAGACAAATTCGTACTGTTTGTGGAACCTAGATGGAGATCTTTGTTAAACTTTCCAAACAGTTAGATTTATCCAGAGCTCTTGATGGTGTGTAGATCTCCTATAGTCTTTAAGAGAGAGGATGTTAGGGAGTTGAATATGAAGGACTCTAATGAAATACTAAAAATCTATGGGAAAGAGAGGGGTAACACGTTACTACAGATGATAAAGAAAACAGAACTACTGCATACGGATTGTTTTTAAACGATCACCTAGTCTCAGCGGCTTATACATTGATTGAACTAGAGAAAGTTGCTGTAATAGGGGAAGTCCTAACTTAGGAAGAATTTAGGAATAGAGGTTTTGCAACTTCAGTTGTATCAATGTTGACTGAAGGCCTTATTAAAAGAGGTAAAGTTGCCTCATTGTACGTGAGAGAAGATAACAGCCATGCAATTCACGTTTATATGAAGATAGGATTTATAGAATGAGTGTGGTCAACAATTTTGTTAATTTAATATAATTTTATTCAACAATCTTTTCTCGTTCTGTAAAAACTTGTTTTCGCGTAATACTATTTAAGGGTGAGCACGGGGTTTTTATCTTGGTGAGCACATGGGAACCAAGTGGAAAGTCCCCGTGCTCACCCAAATTGTATTATTGTTATTTGAGTATATTAATGTTAAGCCAAGGTTTTACACTAGAGAGCAAGTAGCCCAAGCGTTGGCAGAATACTTGTGTGGTTTGTCCTCTTGGAGGGCTGTTTTACCCCATTCCACTCTGCTTTACTATCATAGGAGGTTGAGTTATGTGAGGTATGCTGTGCCATTGAGTGGTGTTTACGCTATTGATGAGACTAAGGTGAGGCTAATTAATGGTCAGTACTATTACGTGTGGATTGTTAGGGATGTAAAAACTAAGGGAATATCCTTCTTCATGGTTACTAGCGTTAGGAGTGGAGTACACGTCTTGGTAGTTCTTGTGAACATGAGTAGGGCTGAGGAAATAGCAATGAGGGTATTTAGGAGAAGGATTGATAAGGTAATTTACTTACACGATGGGGCAACTGCATACAACGCCTTCTCATGGTTAAACGTAGAACACGAGAAGGTAACGTTCAACGAGAGGGATTACGCAGAACAAGGGTTCAGAAGCCTAAAACATAGGCTTGCATCAATGGACTTCCACTTCCCTTGGAATTCTAACAAGTTCACAATAACTAGGTGGTTATCAACATTCTTCCTAATATATAACACCCTTTACACCCCAACGTACTTGTTAGATAAGGGGGTGATAATAAATGTAAATATTTCAAATGAATGAAATTGTTGTCCACACTCTATAGAATGTTGGAAAAGGTTATGGATATCTGCAAATACTGATACGAAACCTCTGTAAATATAATAGATGTGTATCTATGCCTTTTTGAATTTTTCTCTTTAACATGAACGCTTTTCGTCCTTCGATAAATTAAATAGATATTAATAATAGAGTATACCAAGATATTTTAACTAAATTTAAAAGATGATTCATACTCTATTTCATGCTAAACTATCATTATTTTAATAATAACGTTACATAACATTCCATTAAACTATTATTCAGTTAATTATCACTTTTTCGTCTCCCAACTAAGCCTAGAGAATCTTCTACCATATGCCCCTGAACTTCTGAATATAAACTTTATAACCGAATTAACACTTAAAAAATATAGTGCCGCCGTAGCTCAGCCTGGTTAGAGCGCCGGACTCATACGGCGCAGGGGACATCCGGTTGTCCGGGGTTCAAATCCCCGCGGCGGCATCTCCCTAATCTTTATCATAAATTGAAAGAGATTTACGTTCTTATGAGGGAGTATGATTGGAAACGTCTGAGGAAGAAACTGGAAACGCATAATATCAATTAGGTCTCTGACGTATTTATTAGAAGAGGGGTAGGAATAATAGACATTTTCGGGCTGACGGAGTATCAGAAGATCAAAATCTTAGAGAGGACACTGGAGAAGAGCTTATCAGACAAAGAAGGATAAACGAGGTAACTATAGTCTGGAAGGAATTCCATTCTTTCTATTGACTTCAGAGGACTGCAATATGAAAATGAAAGATATCATTATTGTTAAGTCAAGCAGAGAAGAGTTATATTAATATCTCACGAAAGCCTGAGGTCTATGAATTTGAATGGACTAAATTCCCTATTATTAGCTCTTCTTTCAATTTAATTACAGAGAAAGAATTAGACCTAGAGCGATGATAATAAGAAGCATTACCGAGGAAATACCTACCGCAGTACCTACACAAATACCTCTGCCTACCCAAAGGCCTACCACACTTGACAACATGATGACTACTACAAGAAGGACGTGCTAGGTCTTGTCTGATTGCAAGCTTTCTGCTCATAAATAATTCTGGTTATACAAAATATACATAGCTTAATGACTGCACTATGCTCACACTGACTCAAAAAGTAATTCAAGATATATTAAACACTACATTATTTACTATTTCCTTTCTACTATAACCTTGTATACAAACAAAGACGGCAAGATTGAAGATAACCCTGCTATTATAAAAATTCCATAAAACAAACCCAGTTTTACGATAAATGCAAGTAAGATTGACGCTAACGCTGAGAAGATAGTATCCATCAAGTGGTAAAATGAAGAAATTTTTGTGCTAAAATTTGACAATTTGACTACTGTTTCTTCAACGACTGGTGCCCTTAAGGATGAGGATATGTTGGCTAAGAGTATTAGGGATAAGAAGAGAAATATCGATTCTCGGTAAAACATAGAAAGTGATAAGAAAAGAATTAATTCTGCTATACACAATATTAGGAAAACTTTCTCACTTATTTTATGGCCTATATAAAAGAAAATAATTAGAGGAACTTGAATTATCATGAGGTATAAACTTATTTCCTGCGGGGTATATGTATAAAATACTGTAAGCAGAATTAAAGGTATATAACTTGTGATTGCAACTCTTCTTAAACTTGCAAAGAAGCCAAAGAATAAAACTAACTTCCCGACGTTTTTTAACCAAGAGTAGAGTTCCGATAAACTCTCTTTATTCTCTTCATATCTAAGCATTGATGATAATACTAGGTTTGCAAACAATAGAGGAATAAATAATATGAGGAGAATTTTTATCCCTATTATTCTACTCAAGTAGAATATTCCTAATCCTGCTAAGCTGAGGGTGTAAGTTAAGGTCATCATAATTGAATAATCCTTTCTCGTAAATCCTTTTTGAAGCATTATAACTGAGGAATTTATAGAGTTGGAGATACCCATAAAAATTGCAGAGAGGGTGAAAGTAAGGAAGGATCTTTGGATAATTAAGATTACAGCAGTTATGGGAATCTTAGGGAGGTAATACCAAGAAGTCGGTATTAGCGAGAAGTTTTTATTTTTCAACGTTGTTCTACTGAAAGATGTTGAAGGGACAAGTAGAGTACGCTAAGGAGAGGTTGGTCAAGGCAGTCAACCAAGTTTTGGGCATAGTGAGAAGGAACGGGAGGAGCAGGAGGGTAGGACTAGCACTAGTCCTCATGACCCTGCTAGGTGGTAGGGCCAGCGTGAAGAACGCTGCTGAGACGTTCGGGTTGGACTACGCGAACCTGCTGGAGGCGTTGGGGGAACTCGAAGACGCGTGGAAGGACTACTTGAAGGTCCTGTCGGGGCTGGTGAAGGGTGAGGTGGCCGTAATCATAGACAACACCGTGGACCACAAGGAGTACTCCAGAGGGAAGGACGTGAGCCCCCACGGAAACTACTGGATCTACTGCCACGCCCACCGGAGGTTTGAGAGGGGTGTGCAGCTCCTCACGGTCGCCATAGTGGACCTCTCCACGGGCAGGGCGTTCATGGTGGGGGCTTTCCCCTACGCCGTGAGGAAGATGTTGGATTTGGGGATGGTCAACGAGTTCAAGACCAAGATCGACTTGGCCAAGGAGATGTTGGACGTGCTCAAGGGGTACTTCCGCGTGTCCAAGGTAGTCTTCGACTCGTGGTACTGGTCGGAGAAGCTCGTGACGGACAACGTGGTGTCTGAGCTCAAGTCCAACCGGAGGCTCCTCAGGGTCGAGTCGGCCCGGGGGACCCTCGAGGAGGTGGAGGGACACCTCCGAGTGGGGGACCTACCCCCCGGAGTCTACTACGCCGACCTGACCCTGAGAGACCGAGTGATTACAGTAAAATTGCTAGTCCAAGAATATAAAGGTGACTCCGGGACACACGTCAGGTATCTCTACACGACCGATCTCTCGCTCAGCGAGGAGGAGATCGAGGAGGCATGGAGGATGAGGTGGGAGATCGAGAAGCTCCACAGGGATGTCAAGGCCCTTGGACTGGAGGACTCCTCGTTCTGGAGGAGAGAGAGGCTTCAGGGGTACCTCACGATCTTCACCATCATGGTCAACGTTGTCAGGGAGCTGATAGGGGAGCTGAACCTGAGGAGTGTGGAGGCGTTCCTCAGGTTCGTTGAACGTTATTTAGGCGGACCGCCTGGGCTGATGAAAATCTTTAAGTTACGTTAAAGTCCCATAACTGCTGTAAGATTATTAGTACAAGAAGTTCTAATGCCGCTGAGACCAAGAGATTCCTCTTTATCGAGAAAGACACCAGAATAATGTATGTGATAAATTGAGATATTGATATAGTACTTAATATTAACCCTATTTGAAAGTCATTTAAGCCTGATATTTTCATTAAAGCTATGAACGCAAAACTCATGAAACCTATGAAAAATGAGATAATTGACTTATATGCTAAGTAATAATTCTTCATTTAGATTCATCCGTTATATTTTTTCAAAATGTTGGCTAAGTTATCCACGAAGTCTTTAGGATATTCTCCAGTGTACTTCAAGAATGGCTTAAAATACCTCTCTACTAACTCTTCCAGGCTTAGTTCTCTTGATAACTTATCTATCTCAGTAAGGGGCAAATTAAAGTAGTAGATGGTGGGATCTTTAACTTTTGCCTCTTCAAAAGCTCTTCTTCTAGATCTACACGGCATACATATGCCGCAATGCATTTTTCCAGATACAATGCAACTATGAGTTTTTGTAAAATCTACGCCTAATTCATTACCCAACTTAATAACTTCACTTTTTACCATTGTGTGAAAAGGTGCCATAACCTTAAAACCCGTAAGAGATTCAATACCTTTTAAGATACTCATTTTATTACTCCACTCATCCTTAAGCCAGCCCACAAACATGGTATTTAGATTCGGATAAGCTGAAAAAGATGCTAGGATTTCTATCACAAACTGATACTTAATTATATATTGTATAGAACCTATTGGAGGGAGATCGAAAGACTTAATATAAGAGGAAAAATCAATAATCTTTAGAGGGGTATCGAGCTTTTTAGATAATTCTTTGACTAACTCTAATTCTCTTATCTGGGGAGGATAGCCGTAATATATGAAAGTTCCATGCAACACATATTTATCTTTAAGATAATACGCTAACACTGTGGAATCTATTCCTCCAGTAAGTTGAATAATAGCTTCATCAACCATGATTATTTCCCGTAAGGGTCTTTTGCCGGCATATAATATGCTATATGTGACATTGAATCTATTCTTTTATTATTCTTTATCTGATTGAAATTAGCATCTTTGTATTTAAATATCATAACCTCATCAAATGGTAATTTTCTGCCACTATATATTTTATATTCTCTAATGGCGGCCTCGTAATACATTCTACCCATGGAGTCTACTTGTATCTGATTATAAACTCCAGATATTATATTGTCATTTTTCTGTGTCA
Source organism: Stygiolobus sp. CP859M (assembly GCF_037389975.1). Classification (NCBI taxonomy): domain Archaea; kingdom Thermoproteati; phylum Thermoproteota; class Thermoprotei; order Sulfolobales; family Sulfolobaceae; genus Stygiolobus; species Stygiolobus sp. CP859M. The sequence continues at coordinate 204,908 of NZ_JBBHKS010000007.1, forward strand.
GATATACTGTATAACCCGGCGAAGTATTCAACCGGAATTTTTCATCAATAAACCCAACTAATTTAACTTTACCAACTCGTACCCCGTTAATAGTCTTAACTATACCTTTCTGATATCCTTGGAATACTATCTCACCCTCGTCGTTTAGAGTTAAATATGTAACATTTGCTTCTAATGGAAAACCCTCTAATGTTCCCGCGACAGAACTTATGTTAACCGCACCTTGATAAGCTTTTGAATAAGTAGAATAATCCCAGCAAATTATGGAGCCACCACTAGCAGCTTGCACTTCATATTTAGTTAATGATTCCCACTCGAAATAGAGAGACGAGATATTATTAGTCTTTGTATCGTATGAACCAATGCCAAGTCCTCTATAAGTTTCATCATTTAAATTAACTTCAATAATAAAAATGGTATCTATCTTGGAACTATCATAAAAGTTATAATACGATTTTAGAAAATCTTTGAATTGTTTATCTTCTAACTCACTATTTTCAATTTTTATCTCGATATTAGAAACAATGAACTTTATTTTAGGTATTAAGTTTTTCCCTATTATGTATTCAACTTTAGAACTGATTTCCATCTTTACCTGGATAGATTATTTCGTTTATGTTAGATAAAGATACTGTATTTAGAATATAGAGGAATATGTAGAAAATGTATATTATATTAAGTTTTTTCCGATCTTACTCTATATAATATATTTTTGCCGAAGTTACAACAGTCTGGAGATAGTGTCGTAATTAACCTACAAATTCTGGAATTAACATTCTCTCCCACAAGACTAGGACTATGTAGTACATCATGGTACTAATGCTCCTATTTACTGTCTTAGTAGTCCTCTTAAAACGTACGAGCCTATCCCTCAATCAAGAGTGCAGCGATTCGTTAGGATTAACGGGTGAGATAACCGGCTGTCCGGGGTTCAAATCCCCGCGGCGGCACCTTAACTACATTTGCTAATAATTTCGGACAGTTTTCTCGATAAGACGACTGCCAAAAGAGTAAGATTTGGTAACAATAATTAAAACAATCTGTACGTTTAAGCCTTTATCTTTCTCCGAAACGATACTTATACGTCTCAATCTTACTCCTCAAATTGTCAACCAACATTCTAGTCTCAAAGCTTACACTCTTCCCCTCCATAGCCTCCTCAGCCCTTGCCAGATACTCCTTAGCCCTCAAGTACAAATCCTTGTTATCATAAGCTACAGCATTTTGCAAATACATCATGCCGAGCATGACCAACTGCTTGATATATTCCTCACCCTTAATAAGCTTGAGATTAACCTCAAAGCTCCTTATGTATTTTTCATCAATAGGCTGCCCACTATCTGGTGAGATTGTAATCGTTCTCTTTTTCATGAAGGGACTGATAAGATTGCGACTCTGAAGATATTTACTAAAGTATGTTACTGAGATTACAAATACTACTAATGGAATTATTGTACTAAGGGTATTAGTTAGAGTTACATTGTGTAATAAATAGTAAGGAATCGAAAACGACACTACAGTAGCTATTGCTGTAGGGAAACCTATAAACAGCAATGCTAAACCAAGCCATTTCGAAAAAGATAACTTCTCTCCTTCCATAACTCTTCCCTTAGTTAAATTCATTATATAAAGTATAAAATTTTATTATATTAGCAACTAAACCGGCTTTCTGGCATTTCCTTCTTCACTCTTTTGTTGCAAAGGGTAAGGTTGGTATAGCTTGTCTGGTATTAGCACTTCCCTATTCTCTATCCTCTTAGTCTTGGTTCCGCATCCAGACATGCCTTCCTTAATCAAAATTCTGTGCTTATAAGCTACACTGTTTTGTGAATACACCATAGCAACTATATCTAATTGAAATTGTTAGACGTACTCCTATCAATATCTTCTTCAGAATCTGCTTCAGCAACAATCCTCATAATTCTTTAAACTATTCGTAGTGCTATACTCCTCTCGGTTAATGGTTAAACTCTTTAGACATTAGTTTAACTTATATTATATGGTTTATCAAATAAAGTTAAGGAAGAAAGGTGTAATTATCTTACCAAAAGATGTTAGGGAAAAACTCGGGATAAAAGAAAACGATATATTGTTAGGTGAGATGAAAGGTGAGGAGTTAGTTTTACGTCCCTTAAAACCTAAAATTGTAAGGGTTGATCCCAAAATGGTAGAAGAGATCCTTAAGGAAGAAGGTGAGGCTGAAAGGAGGAAAGAGGAGGAAATATTTAATGATAGTTGATACGGGAGTTCTAATAGAGTACATTAATGAGGCTGGTACATACCATGAAAAGGTTAAGAAGCTAATTGAGAGCTACACACCACTTTATGTCACACCAATCACTTTGAGTGAAGTATTATACGTAAGTTATAGGGTTTATATAACAGCTGGGTTAAGTAACGCCAACAATTACGCAAAGGAATTTGTAGAGTGGCTATCAGCTAAACTGAAACTCACGGAGATTAACCACGAAATAGTAATAAAAGCAGGGGAAATAAAGAAAAAATACGGGATAGCTTTGCCAGACTGTTATGTAATAGCTACTGCAGACTATTTAAAAGATAAGGCTCTCTTTAAAAGAGAGAAGGAAATAGTTCAAGTCTTGGACGAAATTAGAAAAGAATTCGGAGATATTATTAGTTTTATTGATGAAATATAATAAAATAATAAAAAACTTAAATTTTATAAATTCTGAATATATTAACAGAAGTATTTACTTAAACATCTCAGGATTATTACTATACTGGAGTTAAAGAGGATAAAACTAGTTCAAATACCGTAGCCGTTCCAATAAATTACTTAAGGATAATCGTGGTGCGAAAAATTTTCACGTAAGAAGATGGGGTAAAAAGCTCTCTATACATTTAAGAAAATTTTCAATATTCTTAATATATAGTTAAGTTAAAGACTATCAGCCTTAATAATTAATCTTATGTCCCTGTCAAAGCATATCATCGTTCTTGAAAAGAAATCTTCCCTACCTAAAATAAGGCTTGGAAAAACTCCTTCATAAACGCCTAAATCGGCTATTGCAACTGGTATTTCAAAATTTTCATTTAGCTCTACGGGTAGCTAGAGATAGAGGAGTTTGGAAAAGAGGATTTTAATGTGGGGCTTTAAAGAGTAGCTGAAGGACAAGTTAAGTTAATACGGAAATCCGATGTTAATTCTAGAAGTTACTGAAAGATATAAGATTATGTTAAAGCTCAAGCTAGAAAATCCTGAGGGTTTATTTAAATATGGCTCTTCACTTTAACTATATAAAAATTTTCTAGCGACAATAAAGCTGAGCAGCGACAATGTAAAATCTGGAATACTAAATAATATAAACATAGACCTGAGGCTGAGGTGGTTAAGATCGGCATAAGTGGCAATAGAGTCAACAAAACCGAAAGGCGCAGTGACTATTATATATTTTATATTATTCTTCCTATGGCTTAAGCAAGCCGTAACACCCCAGGAATAATGCAATAATAGTGAAGACGTTCTATCAATAATTTTCACGATAATAACCTGAAGTAACGTAGTCAGAACTACTGTATAATTAAGGATAAATGCGTCCGGTAACAAAAGGAGCCCTTCTAACACTGCATTTTCCCAAAAAGCTAAGGCTACTCCATACACTTGAGAGTCTCCTTTAACTAACCTTGCGAACACGTATGCGAAACCAGGTTCTGTAGCAGCCGTTAAAGCTCCATAAGCTAGGTATGTAGGTATCTGAGGCTTTTCGAAGAAGCTTAAAAAAGAGTACTGGATTACAACCTTTACGATTATAGCTGTAAAATACGCAGCTGCTGCAACCGCGAGGGCTTGTATGTCCCTCTTTACGAAAAAGAGAGGCAGAACACCAACTAAAATGGAAATAACACTACCTATAAGTATATACAAGTCCATGGGTTAAAGTAAGGAAATAACTATTTAACGTTCCTTTTCAAAAATGAAAAGAAGTAATTTCTAGCTTCTTCCATGAGCTCCTTTAGCTCACCCTCGTTATCGAAAAGTATCCCATAATTCATAATGATATCCATTAATACAGCATAATCTATAGGATCTACGTCATCTGGTATTTCATTAGGATACGCTTGGAGAGCTCTATTCCTTAAACTTAATAATTTTTCATAAAGGAACTTAACCTTAATGTCTCTAGGATGGATTTGGAGAAAATTCGGCAAAGCATAGTACAAGGCTTTAGCCCGATAATATTTTACCTTAAACTTTCCCACCTTCTCCACCTTCACTACCTCTATTAACCCTCCCTTCTCGAGCCTCTTTAGCCTTCTCCAAACTATCGGTATCGGCTCATTTAGCCTCTCAGAAATCTGAGTGACATTTAGAGGTTCTCTTATTATTTCTTTGATGATCATGACATTTAATTTGTCGAAAAGAAGATCAACTTGCTCCTTATTTACTACCATAAATCTTAGCATAAGATAATAGAAGGGATTAAGGATAAATTTTGTTAACGGTGTTTTCTCATCAATTCGCTATTATCACCTTTTAAGTTTGTGTAAGACTTTACAGGGGGTCTGTTTGGTTTGATTACCTTTCCCATCAGATAAATTCTTTTTAAACCAAATAATCGTTTTGTAAAGAAGAGGGTTAGGAGAAGGAAATCTCCGAAAAGGGATTAACAGCCCCATATAGAAATGTTTATAAACGTTACTTTTTCTAAATTTCCTTAAATAACTAGGAGAGATAAAGCAATCAGAGATATTCTTTTTATAAAAATCGCCTATCCAACCTCTTACTAGTCCTTGTAACTAACTACTCAAAAGCACTCCGTCATGCATTATAGAGATTAAGAGGATTGTTATGACAACACCTTCCTGATATACAAGGGATGGTATAATAATTCGAAAAGAGAATGTTTCCCTTAGACGTGAAAAAAGATTGAAGAAATTGGTTATCATTAGTTTTAGTGTACTTGCAATTAGGAGAAAGACCGTGACGTTATTAGGGTGGTGAACTTAAATGGGAGGGGTTTCTGAGCCTCTCGATTGACCACTGAAGGAAGAATGTGATTCCAAATCGATGAGAGGAACCCACGCTTCTTAGAGCGGAAGGGAAATCATCTCTCGCCCCTCAACTTTGAAGTAAGACCGTAAGGAATTATACTGCCTTTTCTTTCTAGAAGTTTTATTCCTTTGCTTTCGGCATACTTAAAGAACTTCTCATTTAACTCCTCCTCTCTCATCTTATCTAACTCGATTAGGAATCTGATCAGTGATTTTCTTAACTCCTCTGCAAAAGCTTTATCTGACTCTATCGGTAAATCTCGATCCGAATGATAAAAAGGAATTAAATCGTCGTTATAGAGAACCATAGCGGGATAACCTTCCATTATATAAGGAAAGTGATCGGAATAAGGTGTGGGCATCTCCACCCTTTTCACGTTAAAAAATCGCGATAAATCCCATAGATCAGGAGTAGCCGAAAAGACTACTTTGTCGGGGTATAAAGCGTCGAGAGATATCATAGCAAACACGTCATCTTTGGGTTGTTGAATAGAGCCGTTGCAACATCTGGGACCCTCTTCAGACGAAAAGAAAACGATTTTGAGACCGTGTTTAAACTTTGGAAATTCTATAGTAGAAAGAAATTCTACAGCGAAAATATTATCATGATATCCTGATAGCCAGTGATCTACATGAGCTCCAATAACGATATATTTTTCACCTTCTTGAACAGTAAACTCTAGGTTATGAGATATCGTATCAACGAGTCTGCTCTTAGATTCTATATCTACTACATCACCTGGCTTTAAAGGTATTGAACTGAAAACAGCCGGTTTTTCATCCTTTACACTAATCCTCCTTAATTTCCCCTTGTCATAAAATACTGAAGCTGAATATTTCCTTTTTAAATTCTCCTCATGTATCGAAGGTACGAGAAATGGGTGCTCTGGCATTACGTTAAAGGCTATATCCTTTCCTACTTCCCCTTTCAGGTATCCGCAAGTATACGGTAATAAACTGGCTTTTACTTCTTTTCCGTTAACTACAAAACGGAATTCGTCTATCACCCATTCCTTAGTCTTTACCAAGTATTCACGATATGTAGAATAATTACCTGAGAGTCTTTCCTTTAGGATACTAAGGATCTCTTTCTCTTTGTTAGAACCATGAATAGCCTCACCGAGCTTGGAAAGCTCTTCTCCCAGCACAATGAGATAATTAATTCAAGGCTTAAATAAATAAGATAAACGTGAAAAGAAGATAAGGGAAACAAAAAAAGCAAATTTAACTTATTAAAAATAAAAAATATTATGCTTTCATTGCGAGCCTTCTATAGGCTTACCTAACACTGACGGCGGGAATTGACTATATATGACCCCTGCTATTATTAACAACACGATTACTATATACCCTACCGTAGCCACCTGAGAGGCTGTTGGTGAAAACCCTTGATATCCGGTAGTTTCAGCAATTGCAACTGCAAAAATCACTATTAGTCCTATTATGAATATTACTTTGAAAGTCTTATCCAATTGTTCTAATCTTTTTTCATCCCTAATTACTGCCATTTCTCTCACCTCTCACCATATACTATCCTTGCAGTGACCAACATTCCGATCATCACCGCGATTAAGAATTCCCAACCGCTTAAGGACATCTGCAACAACCCGCTTAATATATGACCAGAAGCACATCCGTTAGCCATTCTGGCACCGAACATCATTAGCGCAGTACCACCGAATGACCCCAGAGCCCTTATTGTCTCATTATCACCAAACCTCTTCTGCCAGCTTGGAGGAATATTCTTCCTAAAGGCAGTGAACCTTCTGGTCAAGAATATCGCTGCGAAGAACGAACCTAACAATGTTCCTATATCGCTGAAGGGTTCCCAACCAATACCTTTAAACACTATCTGACTGTACTTGAAATCTGGAAGAAATATATGACCCGCCATCCATGAGTATGTAGTGGACTCTCCGAAGATCTGGTGCATGAACATCTCGGCAACTACGGTGAGACCCACTAATCCGCCTATGCTTACCATGTAGAATTTAGTTACGTTGCTCTCTACAGCCCAATATTCGTTTAATTTCTTAGCAATTGACTTATCGTCATATGGTAGACCACCGTAAGTTAAGTACATCGCCGTATCAAGCCTTTTTGCTCTTTCAAAGTCGCTCAGTCCTTGTCCTCTGAGTGTAGACCTTAAACAGCTGTGCTGACCACCTTTATATCTAGGTAAGAAATATGCTATAGTGAACAGTATTGCAGCGTAAACTAATGAAATTCCGAATAGATCAATAGGCGTTAGACCGCTCCAAGGTACTAAGTATTCTTTACCGGCTGGGTGACTAGCACCTATAACCTGACTACCGAAATTCAGGGTGCTAACGAGCCATTGCCCTGCTGGAGTCTGGAAGAGAGCTGTCCATGCAGCAGCTCCTACAAGCCCACCAAATATTGCATATATTGCATCTCTTCTTCCCTCACCTAATGCCATCCATGTTGAACCAGGGAAATAACCCGAAATTGCAAGCCCTACACCGAATAAGAGACCACCGAGGCCTACTCCGATTAGATATAATGCTTTAGCAGACCAATGAAATCCCACTCCCGCAGCATATAACCCGTACATTATTGGAGTGGCAATTGCAACTCCCAGCAAAATACAATCTACAAAGAGTCTATCTTCCCACTTAGAAAGCCTAATTAATGTTTCTGGATTCCCTATGCCCCATGCTTCTGCTGCAGCTCCTATTATGAATCCTACTAGAATTCCAACCCAGAGAGGAGCTGTAAATGTTATCATTTTTCTTTCATCTCCAAAATTAATACTTGCTCTTGAAAAATATAAGTAGAGTTTTTAAAATATTGTAGATAATTAATTAACCGAGTTAAAAACTGATATTTCATTAAAAGTTGATATAAAAATAATACAAAAAATGATAAAGATGAGATAAAAGACTCCATGTCTAATAGCATTCTTTTTAATTATTAAACGTAAATAAATAAATACTAATTAGTTTACTCATGTAGTTATATGATTTTCTTTTTTCAAAAAGGTTATGGATATCAAATTATTTTTAGGAAACCTTTCGGATATTTCACAGTAAACTTGAGTCATCTGATAAATTTTACGAATTGTTAACGTTGAGTGAATTAATTAGCATCTACATAATAATAGTTTAATAATGAGTCAAGTAGACTACGCTATAAAGGCTATTGCTGAACAAGTTGAAGATAATGAGTTAGTTTACATAGGGTTAAACTCAATTCCAAGTCTCATCGCCTCATTCATGGCAAGAGATCTTTACGGCAAGAAAATAAGGATAATAGGAGTTGCTGAGGCTGATAACCCTAAGTCCGTAGAAATAAGTCCCTCAACTGGTAATCCCTTTATGGTCTCCAACACTCCAGTATTTATAACAGCTGACGCTTTTGATTTAGCTCAGAAGGGGAGACTGGATGTTATGTTTTTAGGACCCGTCCAAATCGACAAAGAGACTAACGTAAATCTCTCCGTTATAGGGGACTACCATAATCCAAAAGTAAGGCTTACCGGAGGGGCTGCAACTGCCTTCATCCTCCCCCTAGTTAGAAAAGCTATATTGTGGAATTTAAAACACTCAAAAAGATCTCTAGTAGAAAAAGTTGACTTTGTAACGGGTACAGCAAAATATTCTAGTAATAAAGTGATAGTGGTTACTAACTTAGGGGTTCTAAAATATGACAGAGAGAAGAAAACCTGGTTCATAACTGCTATTTATGAAAACACGTCAGTTGAAGATATCTTAAATAATACAGCGTTTGAAGTAGTTGTGTCACCTACTCTACGAATTATTACGCTCAGAAACGACGAAAGAGAATTCATAAAAAGGATGGATCCTTATAACTTACGCTCTGCACTTGCATAATTAGATAGGTTGTAATTCTTCCACAACTCTTTTCCAATCTACATCGTAGAGCCCGAACATACTTGTGGGTTCAGCGCCCCTCGGAGCATGAACTACGGCGGTTATATATTCACCATTTATTGTAGGTCTTTTTCCGTAGAAATAACTCTTGTCAACAATTTCCTCGGCTGTTATAATTGTTATTTTGGATGCCTTAGCCTTATACTCATCCTCGTATAAAGGTCCTAATATTTCACTATTACCCTCTTCATCTGCCTTATGGACATGAATAACTGCTACATCGGGGACTATAGCTTTAACTAGGAGGATATTCTCACCGGAAAAGGGATCTTTAACAACTTTCCAGTTCTCTAACTTTTCATGTATTTTAACGAGATCCGAACCTATTACCCCCTTAACAGGCATGAAAGGTAGTCCGAACGCACCAGCCCTGATACCGGCGATAAAAGCTCCACATGTGTCTTCTATGAACTCTACGTCTTTATTTTCTACCATCTTCCTAAAATTCGGAGGAATCCCAAACCACTCGAGAGTAGCCATAGCAGCCCTTATCTTTTTAACCGCGCCGTGTTTGAGGAGAACCTCTAATCCAAAACCTGGCTCCCGGTCGATAAAATATAACCCCTTTTTACCACTCTTGATTAATTCATAGATAAACGCCATAGGATTTCTATGAAATGACATACCGCTGATGGTAATTGAATCTCCGTCCTTCACTAGGTCGACAGCGTCTTTAATACTTATTAATTTACTCAAACTCTATCCACCACTTTAATATCGGCTAACGCTTTTTTAGCTTCTTCTACGCTTGTCTCGTCCTCCAGTGTTGAAACATCACCTACATCTTTTCCAGTTGCTAACGCCCTTAAAACCCTCCTCATGATCTTGCCGGTTCTCGTATGCGGTAATTTATTAACGAAAATTACTTCCTTGACAACAGCTATTGCCCCGAAATTCTTTTTTACATTTTCAATGATCTTTTGCTTTACTTGGGACAAGTCTTTAACTCCTTCTTTAGGTACCGCGAATATCACAATTACCTCTCCCCTAATCTCGTCAGGAACTCCTACTACTGCAACCTCAGCAACTTCTTTAATGTAAGCTGCATTCTCGATCTCAGCCACTCCTAGCCTATGACCTGCGACTTTTAGTATATCGTCGCTCCTGCCTAGAATATACAAATATCCCTCTTCGTCCATATAACCGTAATCTCCGGTCTCATAATAACCGAACCTGACGTAGTAGTTTTTATACCTTTCATCATTCCACAGACCGATCATAAAAGCAGGGGACGGTGAGGTAACTATGATATTTCCAGCTTTCCCCCTAGGTAGTTCAGTACCGTTATCATCAACTATTTTAATATTTATAGACGGTAACGGGACACCAACACTACCATCCTTGATCTTGAGGAAGCCGAAGTAAGAACCGCCTGGAGATGCTATGTAGCCGGAATTCTCGGTCTGTCCCCATACCTCAAAAATCTTTTTTGCTTTAACGTTCCTACGCAACCAATTCATAGCTTCAACTCCCAGACTCTCACCAGCTGTGACAAAGACTTCTAAACTTGAGGTGTCGAATTTCCTCACGTGCTCTTCTCCATACTTCATTAACATCTTAACTAATGTAGGTGCAGTCCACACATTTTCAACTTTATATCTCTCTATTATTTCCCACATAACTCCAGGGTGAGGATAGTCCAAGACACCCTCATACCAGATCGTTGTACCGTAGTTAAGTAAAGGTCCATAAAGGCTATATGAGTGACCGTTAATCCATCCTAGGTCGGCAGTCGTTAACAGTTTCCTCTCGTTAGAGAAATCAAATAACCATTTAACGTGAGCATAATCCCAGACGGTATAAGACCCCATTGAGTGGACTATACCTTTAGGCTTACCAGTAGTTCCTGAGGTATAGAGTATGAACAATGGATCTTCAGAATTCGTCTCTACTACCCCCATTCTAGTATTAAGCTTAATAACGTCATTAAAGTCTATATCCCTATTCTCTTTAAAACTAGCCTTGTCCTCTCTATTTAAAACTACAACTTTGTTTACATTAATTCCGCTTTCCTTTATCGCTTCATCAACGACACTCTTCAACTCTATAACTTTTCCTCTTCTGTATGTAACATCAGCCGTGAAAATTATTTTCGGCTTAGCGCTCTTTATTCTCTCTGCTAATGCTTTAACACCGAACCCCGAGAACACTACGGTATGAATTGTACCTGATCTCGCTGAGGCTAACATTGTTGCTCCTGCTTCGACAACCATAGGCATGTATAACAGTATTGTATCGGATTTCGACGAATACTGAGTGATAAATGAAGATATTTTGCACGATAATTCGTATAGGTCTTTGTAAGTATATCTCTTCTCTCTTCCTTCTTCATTTAACCAGATTATAGCTGTTTTGTCCCCCTTACCTTGAGAAATCCATCTGTCCAATGCATTATATGTAATATTAATCTTTCCGCCTACAAACCAACGGTAATTATCCGGTGATTTATAGTCTAGAATCTTTTCGTAACGCCGAAACCAAATCAGTTCCTTAGCTATCTTATCCCAAAACTCTTGGGGGTTACTTATACTTTGTTTCCAGATATCGAGATAATCGCTTAAACCTACCTCTTTCATTGAAAAAATAAACTATGAATTAATAAATAGATTTAGCGGAAACGCGGAAACTAGACAATAAGACAAAAGGGAGTGTACTCAATTTTCTTATCCTCTCATTAAGTTTAATAACTCACTTAGATAGAACTCTTTTTAGATGATGTGAGTCATGCCAAAGCGATTGGTGAGTTAAACCCTGAGGTAACTGATTTCCTTTCACTAGATCCCTAAATTAGTTTCTTCTCTATTACCTCCTTAACGTATTTTCCAGTAGAAGATGAAGTCAATAGTTTCTTGATTATTTGCGGCTCACCCATACCGCTTCTTTCCTTCCATACTAGCAGAGATTCCCTAAGTTTCCTCAGCGCTTCATTATGATACTTGCATAATCCGTTTACCGAAATAGCTTCAAGTTTACATATTTTACAAGGCTTATAACTTACGAGACCCAATACTCCTCCTAATTTCTCTCCAATATGCTTTTTAACCTCCTGATATTTACTCATGTAGCTTTCTAAGATTTTGACGGTCTCGTCTACAACTTCTTGCTCATTAGCTTTACCGTCAATAATTGCGTTAAGTTTCTCTTCCATTTTCTTTGTTAGAGAGACGTCTGTTAATTCCTTAAAATACTGATCTAAGACTTCAGCCACTGTTATCCCAAGGTCAGTTGGTACTAGATAACTTCCTTTTTTTACCAGATATCTTCTGTCAAATAAAGTCTCTATAATTCTCCCTCTAGTTGCCTCAGTACCTAGATTAGTGCTCTCCATCCACTTCAATAGGTCGATTTTCGTAAGCCTACTTAGCGATGGTTTAGTAACTTTCATCGAAACGGAGACCTTTGCTATTTCCCCTACATCTCCCTTTTTCAAGTCTAGGAGTTCCTCATCAGGTACGTTACGATAAGGATACAATAATAACCAGCCCTTGAAAATTACCTTCTGAAAAGTCAGCCTTATGTCTAACTTCGTTTCTTTAAACATTAAGTCTACCTTTTGTTCTTTAACCTTGGCATCAGAGGATATGCTAGCTAAGAACCTTCTCGTTATTAACTCGAACAGTTTGTATGTTTTAAGTTTTAAGCCCTTAGCTTTTTCTCCAGTAGGGTAGATAGCTGGGTGTGCTGGATCTTCCTTCTCTCCTTGCCTAACTTGAAACCCATTCTCTCTTTTAGTTATATTCTTCACTAACCTCACTAAATTTGGGAAGTTGTTCCGCTCTATATCTTGGACTATCTTATCAACATTAACAGTAGGAGGTATCTTTTGGCTATTAGTCCTCGGGTAACTAATAAGTCCGTCTAAATATAACTCTTCAGCTAATCTCTCTGTATAATAAGGTGAGAGACCTAAAATTCTTCCGGCTTCTACCTGAAGATCTCCTAGGTTGAACGGTGGGGGTCTAAGCAAATTTCTTTCTTCATATTCTACTTCTCTGACTATTAGCTTATCGTTCTTTATTTTTTCTGCAAACTTTTGGGCATCTTCTTTCCTTTCGAACACTTTATTAACTGTGAACTTCACTTTCCTTTTTCCAATTACTGCTTCTACGCTCACTGTATAATACGGAAGAGGGACGTAAGTTTCCCTCTCCATTGTATTATTTATCACGTGGATTAACGTGGGGCTTTGTACCCTTCCGGCACTTAACACTATTCTCTTCCTAGATATCTCGCGTACAGCATTCATTAATGCCCTACTGACGTTTATTCCCCATAACCAGTCTACTTTATGTCTCGCTATTCCGGCATTGATCATGTTATAATCTAAAGGTTCTAGATGAGTAATTGCTTTCCTAATATCTTCTTTAGTGAGAGCTGAAAACCTCATCCTCTTAGCTTTTCTCTCATCCCCAAAGAACTTTATTATTATGTAACCTATTACAGAACCTTCAATATCATAATCACAAGCATTAATAAAATCTAAAGCCTTTTCCGAAAGAAATCTAAATAACTCATAATATTTCTTAGTATATCTAGCAGAATCATCTATTGTCCAAAGGGGTTTCCATTCCATATGAAATACTGGAAACCCAGAATTCCCGTACAGATTGAAAAGGTGTCCAGCAGCAGGAGCAATTACTAAAGTTCTTTTATCGTAATTTAAAACCCAATAATTCACTGAAAACTGTTTACATAGTTGAGGTTTAGTAGATAATGCTTCGGCTATCTTTTTAGCCGCTTTGCTTTTCTCTGCAACCACTAATGTATAATTACTTGGCTTACAGACCATGTTTATTCGATCTTTCTTATAGACACTAACTCTACTTTACCATTAGGATATACACGTCTTATAGTAATAGGTAAAACCCCTCTTTTCAATTCGTCTTCTGCTATGCTTATAACGTCATCAAAAGACAAATTAGACGTATCAATGAGAGGTTGAGCACCCATTGCAAGCTGTAAAGCTCTTGCACTGACAATTCGTGCTATCTCGTATTTTGTTAGCTTACCTTTCCAACTCTCCTGAAAAATCTCATTAATTTTACTAATTGTCATCAGTACTCACACCCAATAAGTAGGAAAAAAATCTAACTCTAATCCCAGTCTATCTCTTTTGCGAGAAATTCCGGCAACTTACATTCTGGAGGAGGAGTAAACGGTATCTCTGAATTGAATATAGTTCCCAGTACTTTAGCTAACTTACCTACTGCCCTATCATCTACGATTCCAAGTAATCCAAATCTCACTATTTTCTCCTTCAACTCTCCTATACCTGGCGATATTTCGATCTTAAATTCCTTCAACTTGCTTCTTAGATCCTTTATAGGTGGTTCAGCTGCAACTACAGTATTGGAGAAGTTACTTTCATTGCCAAATAATGAAAACCCAAGATAATTCGTGATATTCCTTACAAAACGTGCACAAGCTTCATGCCTTCTCCATCTATTTTCAATTCCCTCCATTTTCATCAGCTCAGCTGCTCTCAATGTAGCATTAAATACTCCTACCGCAGGAGTAAACGGTGTCTCAAATTTGTCTTGGAATTTGAGGTAAAGCGATATATCTAAATAAGCAGGGACTTCATCTTTTACGAGCTCGTTTACTCCTTCTTGAGATAGTGCAACGAAACCTAAACCAGGTACTGACGCTAAAGCTTTTTGACTTCCAGTAGCCACAGCATCTATTTTCCATTCGTTAACTAGAAGTTTATACGCAGCGAATCCCGATACAGAGTCAACAAGTAATTTTAAACCTCTGCTTTTAACTACATGAGATACATCTTCCATATTTCTGAACGCAATACCAGTACTGGTTTCGTTGTGAACCAGAGCAACTGCCGTTGCATCTTTATTGTTATCTAACGCTTCCTTGATCTCCTCCAAGGTAAAACCTTGACCTAGTGGTTTTTCATAGCTCACTACATTAGCTCCTCTCCTTTTTAGTGAGTCTAAAAGCCTATTGCCGAATTCACCGTATGGGAATGTTACAACTTTTTCGCCTCTTTTTACAAGAGAGTAAACCATTGCTTCTACAGCCAAGGTGCCTGAGCCTGTTAATAATGCTACTCTAGTAGAACTGAAATGCTCATTCATTAATCTCTCTAGGTTTTTAACTATCTCTCTAAACTTATCACTTCTATGGTTGATTACTAGCGTAGATGCTTCCTTTACGCTTTTTGGGACTTCTACCGGACCGGGTATTAACAACATTTAGATCATCCCCAACTCTTTCATAGTAGCGAGTAAGTTCTGTAGTGTTATTTCGGCTACTCTTTGTTGTGCTTCTTTGGTTTGAGCACCTATATGAGGAGTAACAATAACTCTCTCATGCTTTAATAACTCCAGTTCCCACTCCTCCTTTGGAGGCTCATTCCAAAATACATCCGTAGCATAGGCTAAAATCTTACCAGACTTTATATATTCTAGTAAAGCTTTACCGTCCACCGATACTGCTCTACTGGTGTTAACAATTATTACATTATTCTTCATTTTTTCAAATTTATCTCTATCTAAAATCGGCTTAGCATTTTTACCTACTGTTACGTGAAGACTTATAACATCTGACTCCTTCACCAACTCATCTAGAGTTACGGCTTTTGCATTGAGTTTCTCTGCTTTCTCTCTAATATCTACAACGTCATATGCTAAGACTCTCATCCCCATAGCATTTGCTATTATACCTACCTTAGTGCCTATTCTCCCATAACCTATTATCCCTATGGTTTTTCCAGCTAACTCTACTCCTTCTAACTTCTTAAATATACCAGATTTCGCTAGGTTCATTGCTGTGTGCATTTTTCTAGCTGCAGCTATCATTAGTCCTATTGTTAGTTCTACTGCAGAATCCGTAGAAGCACCCGGAGCATAAACTACCTTGATTCCTCTTTTATCAGTCTCGTCTGTATCGATATTATCTAGACCTATACCGGCTCTTGCAACTATTTTTAAGTTTTTACCTCTCTCGATTACGTCTTTATCTACCCTAGTTCTACTTCTGACCACTAAGACTTGATAGTTTTCTATTATATCTAACAATTCTTTTCTTTCAATTTCAGGTCTATAATCTACTTCTGCTCCCTTCTCTTTTAGCGTTTTAATTAGGATTTCGTTGATAGGATCTGTAATTAATACTTTTACGGAAGGCATAGCACTCACCGTAAGAAGAATTTATAGAATTAGACGTTTAACATGATGAAAGTGATGAAGAAAAAGCCCAAGACGTAGTATAAGACAAGTAAAGTTGTATGCCTTTAGGCACATTCAAGGGATTTGTAGTTGTTTGCATTTTTACCCTCACTTTATACGTTAAATTCCTACTTTTATATTTTTCTTTTATATTTTTTTATTTTATTTTACGAGAGTTTGGGTTTGCTTAAAAAATATAAAAAGATCAAGCAACCCCACTTGCATATTCAAAGCTGAAGCTATAGCTCTAAGTAAACCTTCAACTAATAAATATCTATGTTTGTTATCTACTTTTTTAACGCTTACATACAAATTAATATTAACATACCGTAAAATGTGTCTATCAATAATAGCCAGCTCAAAATATCCCAGATTACGGAGGAAGTGGCTAGCTTCTTTATAACCTAAACCTTTAATGTTATTTACCAGAAATTCTCTAGCTTCAAATTGGTCAATGTCAGCTATAGGTTTCACTAATGTCTTTATCCTTCCGTAATATTTTTCTATTGCTTCTCTTATATAACGGGATTTAAGATTATAAAATCTATATCCAGAATCTCTTAGAATTACAGAGATCTGCTCTATATCTAATAATTTAATGTCATGAGAGTATAGGTTATTTAAGGCCTTATAAGCAGATATGAAAGAAGAATTAGCGGTAAGTAAACAAAGTATTAATTCCCTAAACCAAATTTCTTCTCCTGCTTTATTATTTAATAAAAATTCCTCAACTCTTTCTAGCACTCTTGCTCTTAGCTTTTTGTCTTGAACCAGCTCTCTTAGCACTCTTCTTTTTCTTATTCTTAGCTTTATTTTTAGACTTTTTAGCTGTTGTCTCCTTAGTTCCCTTAGGCTTAGAGTTTATTTCTCCTTTAGATATTATCTTAGTAAATCCGTTCTCAAAATCTAAGACTACAAAAGGTTTATCAAAGTTCTCATTGATATCCACCCCTATTAGTTTATAATCCTTATCAAAGAACGTAAGATACTCCATTCCCACTGATTCCACATTCTGAAGATCTTTAGGATAACCGATCCTAAGTAACTTCAAGGGTTCAGGCAAAGTGTACCTCATTAAACCTGGAGTATTAACTACTCTAAATTTATTAGCTATAACGAGAGACACATGGGAAGTATCTTGAGAAGTAGTTTTTTCTGCCTCTTCTTCATCTTTAACGTTAACTAATTCTTCCTTCTCTTTAGCAACTTTATAACCGATTAGACCAGGGAGTAACTCTACTGGTTCCAATTTATAATACAAGACTACAGCCTGCACTTTTTATTCCTACTATATTTATAATCTTCTCCTAATAATAGTTACTCTTAGAGGAAAAGGTAACACCTTATCCTTACGATAAATATAAATACATGATAGAAGGTAGTATATCGCATGAGTATTAAAGGCAGAGGAAGCACAGCTTACGGACATATAGGATGGGTTCAAGTTTACTGTAGAATATGTAACAGAAAATTAAAGATGGGAACTGATATAGTATATAAGTGCCCAAAGTGCGAAAAGAAGTATAGGGCCTATTTCTGTGAGGCTGATGCGAGGGGTTTAAAGTATAGATGTCCTTACTGTGGGAGCGAACTTGTCCAAACAGTTTAAGAAAATTCTATTCAATAACAAAGATCTCGTATTAATTGGAAATCTTTTTTATGCGGACACAGATTTAATAGTTAATAATACAGAAAAACTAAAAGTCACTAATAGCATTAACAATGTCATTTATGTGGAATTAAATATTGAGAACGACTCTTACAGAATAGTGAAAGGAGTTTTATGCAAATCGAGGATACACACTTACCTATGTAATATCGTAGCTGAGATGAAAAAGGAAATAACAGACGATGAAGAGATAAAACAAATTTACCTGAAGATGCTGGAGGAAGCAGCTAAAGTCATTACGTAACCTTGTTCTCTAAGTCTGGTAGCTAGCTGGGATAAGATATTAACTAAAGACTGAGAATTATGAGACTGAACCTTTAAACGAACATTAAGCTGTCTCCCTTCATTAAACGAGGTAAATACTAACACCAAAACATCAGCGGAAGGAGCACAGAGTAGCGAAGCTCCCGCTTTTACAACATTACAGATCTCCTTTAACTCCTTCTCAATAAGTTCTAATGCATATGTGCTTCTCAGAACATTAGATGGATCTG
This sequence comes from Stygiolobus sp. CP859M, assembly GCF_037389975.1. Taxonomy (NCBI): domain Archaea; kingdom Thermoproteati; phylum Thermoproteota; class Thermoprotei; order Sulfolobales; family Sulfolobaceae; genus Stygiolobus; species Stygiolobus sp. CP859M. The sequence continues at coordinate 223,182 of NZ_JBBHKS010000007.1, forward strand.
AAGGAAGTATAGTGTATTCCACTTCAAAAATAATCTCACCCCTTAGGAAGCTTTATGTTAATTCCTTTAATCGGGATCTTGAGCTCTTCAAATAGGGCTCTAACTTGCTCGGCGTAGGTTGGCTCTCCTTTCACTAGTTTTAACTTTAATTTTCTATAATTGAATTCAGAAACTACATTACCATCTTTATAGACCGTGACCTTTCCCCTTACCTTATTTTTTAGATTTTTTAAGAAAACTAAATGTATGAAAATTCCCTTATCTGGTATTATAACTAACGTTTTATCTCCTATCTTGTAAGTGGGAGGAACTTTACTCTTTACCTTAACGGTTTTATATTCTACTAGTTTACCGTTCTCCAAGGTGTATAGTAAACTCCTTATTGCATGCTTACCGGTCTTACTCTTACTATTTTCTAAGTATACCTCCACTTTTCACAAACCTCGCTGACTCTGTTATACCTTCAGGAGTTAATTTATCTTCTAAATAAGCGTCTATAAGAATTTCGTTCTTAAACAAGAATTTCAGGAGACCCTTCCTTAAAGATAACCCACTTTTTCTGTATAACAAAAGAATTTTATGCTGTAACATAATACTGTCCTCTAAGCTTTTCAAAGCGGAGTCTAATCTCTCTTCAAACCTATTAAAGTCGTACGATAGTACCTCATAAGCCTTTATTGCAGAAATAGCAGAGGGCCTAATTCCCTCACCGCTCAGAGGAAAGACTAACCCTCTAGCTTCACCTATTCTTCCAACCTTATTATGGACTGGGGAAATGGAAATAGGAGCACCTCTCATGTCTAACAATTCGAAATTACCGTATCTCTCTTTCATATACTTAAGTAAGAGCTCCTTTGAGTTTTTATACTCTATGAAACCAGCCCCTATGTTAAGTAACCCTTCTTCAGCTGGGAATATCCAATAAAAACCCGTGTATTTAGTATCGAACTCGAAAATAGCTTCATCAGTAAATTTATCAGTCTTTATAATAGCCCTTGTAGTGTACACTACATCCCTATCCATATCATATGGACCCTTAGCGTCTATGACTAGATCAAAGTCCTCTTTTCTAAATTCACTTACGTGGTTAAAACCTAAATTTTTACGCATGTCGTTAATCCATTTCCATTTGTCTATTACTAACCACTTCGTATGCCTATATTCTACGTCGTAAACTCTCTCCCCATCTATATAAAAAGCGAACCTCTTAATCCCGAACTTGACTTCCCAAGGATACGGAGTAGAAAAAACGTTAGGTACTATATCTCCGCAAGGTTTAACATACTTGTTTATTACATCGAATAACTTTACCTCATGATTTGTCTTAGCCTTTAACAAGTAACCTAGTAGTGATCCTGATACTCCACCACCAATAACTGCAATCTTCATTTCCAACAATTTTTAACCTCATACCTTATAAAATAGTGGTAAAATAGGTGAAACAATGCTAACACAGGAGGAGATTAATAAAAAGATGGAAGAATGGCCTAAGCATTATGATCCTAAGTCGATTGAGTTAAAGTGGCAAAAAATCTGGTTAAGCCAAGAGTTTTGGGAGAAAGTCTTCAGGTTTAAGGATGAGGATACGCAATCGCCCACCTTCGTTATAGATACTCCTCCGCCTTTCACGAGCGGAGAACTTCACATGGGTCACGCATATTGGGTTTCCATTGCTGATACTATAGCGAGACTTAAGAGACTCCAAGGATATAATGTGCTTTTACCTCAGGGATGGGACACACAAGGGTTACCTACCGAGCTGAAAGTCCAGTACAAGCTCGGTATTCCTAAGGATAACAGGGAATTGTTCCTCAAAAAATGCATTGAGTGGACAGAGGATATGATTAAGAGAATGAAAGAAGCTATGATTAGACTTGGCTACAGACCAGAGTGGGAAAGATTTGAGTACAGAACTTACGAAGAAAAGTATAGAAGAGTAATACAGAAAAGCTTACTGCAGATGTATGAGAACGGACTAATAGAAATGAAGGAGGGCCCAGTATACTGGTGTCCTAAGTGCGAGACTGCATTAGCTCAAAGTGAAGTAGGATACCTTGAGAAAGAAGGAATTCTAGCTTATATTAGATTCCCTCTCAAGGATGGTGGAGATATAATAATAGCAACAACCAGACCTGAATTATTGGGAGCAACACAAGCTGTAGCAGTACATCCGGAAGACGAACGATACAAGAACTTGATAGGAAAAACGGTTATAGTTCCCGTGTTTAATAAAGAGGTAAAAATAATTGCCGATAAGTCTGTGGAAAAAGAATTCGGAACTGGTGCAGTAATGATAAGCACTTACGGAGACCCTCAAGACATAAAGTGGCAATTAATGTACAACTTACCTGTAGCAGAACTGCTAGACGAGAAAGGCAGAATGAAAAACACTAACGGGTTGTTGGACGGGTTGAAGGTCACCGAAGCCAGAAAGAAGATGGTGGAAATACTAAAACAACAAGGTTACTTAGTGAAAGTAGAGAATATCAAGCACAACGTTTTATCTCATACTGAGAGAAGCGACTGTCTGTCTCCCATAGAGTTCCTTACAAAGAAACAAATATACATAAGAACTCTGCCGTTTAAATCACAATTGCTAGAAGAATATAAAAAAATGAAATTCATTCCTTCCAGGATGTCTCATTATCTTGAAGACTGGATCAATAGCTTGGAATGGGATTGGAACATAAGCAGACAAAGAGTCTATGGAACACCCTTACCGTTCTGGTATTGTGACAACGGGCATCTAGTCCCCGCTAAAGAAGAACAACTCCCAATAGATCCTACGAAAATCTCTCCCCCTGTAGATAAATGTCCTAAATGCGGTCTTCCTTTAAAGCCAATAACCGATGTAGCTGATGTATGGATCGATTCCAGCGTTACAGTGATTTACCTAACTGGTTTTTACACCGACAAGAATAGATTTTCGAGGACTTTCCCTGCATCAATAAGGTTACAAGGGACGGATATCATAAGAACGTGGTTATTTTACACTTTTTTCAGAACTCTCATGCTAACTGGGAATATACCGTTTAAAGAGGTACTAATTAATGGGCAGGTGTTAGGACCCGACGGAACTAGAATGAGTAAAAGTAAAGGGAACGTGGTTAATCCACTGGATAGGATAGACGAATTTGGTGCCGATGCAATAAGGCTTACATTATTAGATGCAAGAATAGGAGACGACTTTCCATTCAAATGGGAAACCGTAAAGGCGAAGAAACTGCTACTTCAAAAGTTGTGGAACGCTGGAAGACTTTCATATCCCTTCATAGGAAAGAAGAAGTTCGAAAAACCTCTAACCTTAAACTCTATTGACCAATGGATCTTAGCTGAGCACAAGAGATTTATAGAAAAAGTCATTAGTGCATACGATAATTATGACTTTTACACAGTTGTGGAGTCTTTGTACTCGTACTTCTGGGAGACAATAGCTGATGAGTACCTAGAACTGATCAAACACAGACTCTTCGAGGAAGATCAGTCAGCACTTTACACTTTACAAAGGATATTCAGGGATCTTCTGATAATATTACACCCGCTAGCACCCCACATAACAGAAGAGATGTATAGTAAACTTTTCGGAGATAAAATAAGTATCTTGTTAGAGAGAATTCCGGATGTAAGTGACATTGAAGAAGACCCCGAGATTCTGAAGCTGGGCGAGTACATAAAGAAAACTACTTCAACAATTAGAACATTGAAAATAAAGAACCAATTATCAATTGTATCTATGATTAATGTTAAATTAGTAGGCCCTAAAGAGTTCATTGAGAAGATAAGAAGTATAGAAAGTGACATAAAGAAAACACTGAAAATCGAGAGTATAGAGTATCAAGAGGGCGACGAGATTAAGGCTGAATTATTATCAATAGTGAAAAAATAAATTAGGGATATTTTTCCAACGTGCTTTTCAAAGCCTTCTTTATTTGTTTTGAAGAACTGAATTAGAGGTGAAAAACAGAAAATAAACATTATTTAATCACTGATAGTCAGCCCATGGGAGTTTTGCTCACCGTTCACTCGTTACTCTTTCATCAACCTTGTTACGAATTCATTAATCCTTCTGACTCCTTCTCTTATATCATTTTCGTCTACAGCAAAACTTAATCTGAGAAAGTTCCTTCCAACCTCTAACGGGAAGACCTCTCCTGGTATGGTAGTCACCCCAGCTTCTTCTATCATCTTTACTGAAAAGTCTTTAACCTGCATTTTCGTCTTAGCTAGAATGTCTCCTACATACGGAAACATGTAGAATGCCCCTTGACTCTTGTAAACCCTTATCCACTTATTTTTCTTCAATTCTTCATACATTGCATCCCTTCTTCTTCTGAATAATGAAATCATATCCTTTACATCATCCAATGAATCAAAAGCAGCTAATGCTCCTTTCTGAGCAAAACTTGTCGGACATGTATATATATTAGCTGCAAGCTCTGCCATTTTCCTCACAACTCTATCTTTAGCTACTATATAACCCAGCCTCCAACCAGTCATCGAAAACGTCTTACTGAAACCGTTAACATAAATTACATACTCACGCCAATCTGGATCTTCTAAAACACTTTTCATCTTTCCATCATAAACAAAATAATCATATATCTCGTCTGATAACAAGATAACTTTTCTCTCCTTTGCTATTTCCATTACTTTCTCTATTTCTCTTGGATCAAATACCATTCCAGTAGGATTATGAGGATTGTTAAGAACTATCATTTTAGTCTTAGATGTTATCTTCTCTTTTAGCTCATTAACATTGAGCGAGAAACCGTTCTCTTCAGTCCACCCCATCTTGATGTAAACAGGTTTCCCGCCTAACATCTTTACTACTTCCGCATAGGAGTAGAAAGACGGGTCGAAAATTATAACCTCGTCACCGGGGTTAACGTAAAGGAGAAAAGCGAGATATAATGCAGTTTTCGCGCCAGGCGTAACTATTACTTCCTCCTTCTTTATTGGTCTCTCACTAGGATACCTCGAATTTAAATGCGAGGCGATCTTTTCACGTAATTCATCTATACCGTAGGCTGAGGTATAACCGGTAAAGCCCTCGTCGAGTGCCTTTATTGCTGCATTTCTAATTTTTCTAAACGTAGGTAAATCTGGCTGTCCTATTCCGAAGTTTATTACTCTTATACCTTTCTCCTTCTGTACTTTTCTCGCCACTTCTTGATAAACTAATGTCGATTCACCGGTTATACTTGTTGACGCAGTAGAAAAATTATCTACTGACATAAATTATACACCTAAATTAATTCCTTTATTTTATTCGGATCTTGCATTAATGTGGTACCTATTAAAAATGCGTCAGCTCCCGCATTTTTAAGACGATGAATATCGTCCCTAGACCTTATCCCGCTTTCAGCAATTTTTATCCTATCTGAAGGGATAAGTTTAAGTAACCTTTCAGTCTTTTCTAGACTTAAGTCAAGTGAAGAAAGATCCCTGGAGTTTACGCCTATTATATCAAAATTATTCCTTAAAGCTATTTCTACCTCTTCCTCATTTGTTACCTCCACAATAACGTCTAACTTATAACTCTTTGCATATTTGTACAAACTAATTAACTCCCTCTCTGTGAGAACCCTTACTATCAATAAAATGACGTCAGCACCTAAACTATAGGCTGTATTTATTTGTTTCTCAGTGACCACAAAATCTTTTATTAATACTGGGACACTAACATTTTCAGCAACTCTCTCAAGGTCTGTGTAACTGCCTCCGAAAAATTTCTCCTCGGTTAAAACAGATATACCGGCAACATCATTAGCCTCCATAAATTTTACATACTCTATTATGTCCCTATTCACGTTAAGCCCGGAGGGAGATTTCCTTTTAAACTCAGCAATAATGGGGTTTTTGCCCTCACTTTTCTTTACCATAATATTCCTTTTGAGCGAATAAATAGGTCTCTGTCTAGTTTTGTATACTTCAGGTCTTTGTTGGGAAAATCTTATAACATCCGCTAACCAGCCTTGTAAAAATCTAGGCATCTGATCAGACTTTATTAATGAAATTATAAAGTATTCTCTTACCTAACGGTGTACCCACACTTTCAGGATGAAATTGAACCCCATATATTCTATATTCGACATGATGAACCCCCATTATTTCGTTATCTTCTAAGGAATAAGCGTCAATAATTAACGGCTCTTTTACATCATCAATAACTAAGCTGTGATATCTAGTAGCCTCGAATTGCTTAGGGATTCCGTCATAAATAATCGCTGTCGAATTATGAACTATTTTACTTATTTTACCGTGAAAAACCTTTTTAGCCCTTCTTATCTTAGCCCCGAAAGCATATCCTATAGCTTGATGACCTAAACAAATACCAAAAATCGGAATTCTTTTTCCCAATTGCTTTATTACGTCTATTACTATACCTATATCTTCTTTCTTATCAGGTGAACCTGGACCCGGAGAGATGATGATCCTATCAGGGTTTATTCTCTCTACCCCCCTCACTGTAATTTCATCATTTCTTATCACTATCGGAATAGTTCCTAATTCTCCTACTATTTGTGCTATATTATAAACGAAACTGTCATAATTATCTATTATAAGTGTAATATCTGTCATTTTTCCACCCCCATAGCCACTTTCAAAGCCCTCATTTTATGTTCAGTCTCATAATATTCCATTTCTGGAATTGAATCGTAAACTATACCAGCTCCTGCTTGTATCCTAAACAAATCTTTATTCACGAAAGCACTCCTTATCGTTATAGCAAACTCGGAGTCACCATTAGCTGAGAAGAATCCCACACCTCCAGCATAGGGACCTCTCTTATACGGTTCTAACATCTCTATAATATTCATAGCCATAGGCTTAGGAGCCCCGCTTACAGTCCCCGCAGGGAAGGTAGCTTTCAGCACGTCAAAGGAAGTGTTGTTCCTCTTCAATGTTCCGACTACCTTACTAACTATATGCTGAACATGACTGTATTTTTCTACATACATTAATTCCGGTACTTTCACGGAACCCATGTAGCATACTTTACCTATGTCATTCCTAGCTAAGTCTACAAGCATTAAATGCTCTGCCCTCTCTTTCTCTGAAGCCAACATTTCCCTCTCCAACTCTAAGTCCTCTTCTACGGTCTTCCCTCTAGGCCTAGAACCCGCTATAGGATAAGTTTCAACGATACCATCTTGGACACTGAATAATGTTTCGGGACTTGAACCAATTATCTCCCTATCAAAGAACTTTAGGTAAAACATGTAAGGTGAAGGATTAACTTTCCTTAACGTATTGTAAAAGTGTGTTACATTACCCTTAAATGTATACCTATAAAACCTAGAAATTACTACTTGAAAAGCATAGCCTCGTTTTATATAATCTAATATGTCTGAAACACCATTTTCAAATTCCGTTTTCCCTAAAGATTCGTCATAGAGATCGAACTTTACTTGTCCTGAATCCGAACAACCATCTTTAAGCTGGAGTTCACCTTCCACGTAAACCTTCCCTTCAACATGGTCATATAAGATTACGTTTTCGGGTATGAAGAACTCAGCGTATGGCCAATCCTCGGCTTCTGGTTTCAGATCCTTTATCGTTTCCCAATACCTTATTGCGTCATAACTGACATACCCTATCATACCTCCCTTAAATTTTCCAGGTAAATTCAACAATGGAGCTTTTTTCATAAACTCACCTAAAACCTCCACGGGATCATAAAATGAGGTCGATATCTCTCCCTCGCTAGAGTCCTTGTTCAACTTGAGATAGCCTTTCCTCCCCCAAGCAATTATACTAAACCTCGCTTTATGCTGAGGACCAGAACCGCTTTCAAGTAATGCGGCAATATTCTCTCCTTCTTTAATACACTTAAAGACTTCGTTAGGTTGTGCGAAAGCGGTTATCGGATAGACGTCCATTCTCTCACCTCTTTTATAATTAAGGACATTTTACTCGGGTCTTTCTTTCCCTTGTATAATTCAATCCCACTGGAGATATCAATCCAGTAAGGGTTCAGTGAGAGGTAATCCCTAACATTTTCGGGCTTTATACCTCCTCCTATACCGACCTTAGAGTACTCACTAATCCATTTTTTAGCAATATACAAATCGACCTTGTTTTCATCATCTTTATCTAATAAGACCATGTAATTTGAAGATGAGATCACTTTTCTAAAGTACGTTTCGAATTTACCAGATGCAGGCACGTATAAAATGATATTCCTTTTGAAGGAATTTAAATACTGTAACTCTTCGTCGGTTAAAACCCTATGTATCTGTACAAAATCCGCTTCTTTCCCTTCTTCCAGTATTTTACCTAGTTCTCCTTTAACCTTTACCGTTACTACGGGTTTCGTAACATACCTTTTCACTATTCTTACAAACTCATTTTTGACATACCTAGGACTTACAGTATCAGTTACTACACCTATGAAGTCCGCACCTAATTTTTCAGCTAGCATAGCGTCTTTAACGTTAGATATACCGCAGAACTTAACCCTTATCAGCTTCCTTCACCAAAGCCTCAAATTTTTGAGAAGTTCCGTTTAACTCCATTATCTTTCTTATATGTTCTACAGAACTGCTCATGAGCTGCTCAGCGTACTCATATCCGTCTTTAAAGTCGTTAACTTTCCTTAATAGTTTAAGGCCGACACTAACGTTAATTCCTATGAAAATTCTGACATTTTTGTCCTGTCCCAACAATCCCCTAATGATCTTAAGAGCTGAATCGTGAGCATTTTCGACTCTTAATTTACCTATCGAGACTGGTTCTTTAATGCCGAAATCCGTATAGTTTACCTTATACTTTTCCATACTCTGTCCTTTCACTTCATATATCAGAGTATCTCCTTGAGGACTTACTTCATCAATTCCGGGGTCTCCGTGATACAAAAATACCCTCTCGTAATTAAGATGTTGAACCGCTTCTGCTATTCTATCAATGTATTTTATAGAAAACACACCAATCATCTGGTACTTAGCTGAAGCGGGATTGGTAAGCGGACCTAAGATATTAAATATTGTACGTATCCCGAGATTCTTCCTTACATTAGCAACGTTCTTCATTGCAGGATGATAGAGTTGGGCAAACAAAAATACAAAATTGCACTTTCTCAAAAGCTCAATAGCCTTATCTTTACTAACAAATATGTTATATCCCAGCTCTTCCAAGACGTCAGCACTTCCCGACTTACTGCTCACCGATCTATTACCGTGTTTTGCAACGGGAAAAATCTGACTAAGTACAAGAGCTGCAGCTGTACTTACGTTCAAGGTGTTTAACCCGTCCCCCCCAGTACCAGCTGTGTCCAAACTATCGGGAAAGTCTATTTTTATTGAATTACTTCTCATAGCCCTTGCAAACCCTCTAATCTCTTCTGCCGATTCTCCCTTAGACGCTAAAGCTACCAGAATTCCCGAACTCTGAATCTCATTTATCTCTCCCCTCATTATACCGTTAGCTATTTCCTCAGCTTCTTTTTCTGAAAGATCCTTTTTCTCATAAACAAGTTTTTTCAAGTACTCAGCTGTATTCATCTAAAATCCCCCTGATTTTTTTAACTAGTTCTAGTGCACTATTGATCCCGTTCTTCTCAATTTCTTCGATAAAAGCGGTACCAATAGCTATCCCGTCAGCCCCCGCGGCTAATGCTTTTCTGAGGTCGTTAAGATCGTTAAGACCAAACCCTACAACTAACTTATTTTGAACTAAATTCCTAACACGTATAATCAGGGAGTCAACACTTACGGGAATAATAACTCCAGTAGTGGGTCTTACACCGTAATAAAGAAATATATCGGAAATCTTTGACGCCTCTTGTATGAGAGTATCGGGAACTGATGGAGCTGTAAATAACACAGCCTTTAACCCATGTTTCTTAATTATATTAACATATGACAAATAATCGTCTACGAAATCAATCAATAGATCTGGAAATAGTATCCCATCTATCCCTATTTCTCTTAATTTGCCAAGAAATTGATCCAATTGATTTATATAATCTTCTAAATACGTTAATATAATAATAGGTACTGAAACCCTTTTTCTGACCTCCGCTAAGACTGAATAGTAGTCCTTAAGCCATTCAGTAACTACTTTGTAACTTTTTCTAATCACGGGGCCATCGTATTTAGCGTACTTTGGTGGTACGCCTATCTCCAATATGTCTGTCCCTAATGATACACTTTTTTCTACAAACTCATAGAACGAGTCCAAATTTGGATATCCTAATGTCATATACGTTACTAACATTCTCTTCATTTCTTGCTCCCTATTCTCTTTCTTATAGATTCATAATTACCAAGATCTAATAACCCGTGACCACTGAAATTTACAACAATTACCTTTTTCTCGTTTTTCTTCTTCGCCTCTAATGCCTCATCGATTACAGCTCTCAATGCATGGGAGGTCTCTGGGGCAGGTACAATACCTTGAGTTTTCATAACTAGTTGAGCAGCCTCAAATATGTCCTCCTCTCCGTATTCCCTCCACTCTATGATCTTTTCTCTCACTAATAGGCTAAGAGACGGAGCAACACCGTGATATCTTAGTCCTCCTGCATATATCGAGGGAGGAACATAATCCTTGCCTAGGGTTATCATCTTAACCAGAGGTAATAACCCTGCGGAATCAGGAAAGTCATACTCGTACTTACCAGTGCTAAACTTCGGTACTTCCGCTGCGCCTACCGCAATATACTTCTTTCCTTTCTTAGCACCTATAAAGGGATAAACAAATCCTCCGAAGTTACTTCCTCCACCTACACATCCTATTAGTACGTCCGGTTCCTCGCCTAGCTCTTCTAATTGGGCTATAGCCTCCATACCGATTACCGACTGATGAAGAAGTACTACATCTAAAACACTTCCTACTAGGTATCTGTAGCCGTGTGTTAGTGCATATTCTATAGCTTCACTCATTGCTATACCTAGAGACCCTGGGTGATTCGGATTTTCCTTAAGAACTTTCCTTCCAAATTCAGTTAAGTCCGTGGGACTTGGATAAACATTTCCACCATAAAGTTCCATTATCGTCTTTCTCATTGGTTTCTGTTCATAACTAACTTTCACCATGAAAATAGTGGATTTCATATCATACATTGAAGCAGCTAGTGCTACCGCCGTCCCCCACTGTCCAGCACCCGTCTCTGTTACTACATGCTCTACTCCTTCTTCATACGCAAAATACGCTTGAGGTATAGCTGTGTTTATCTTATGAGACCCCGTAGGGGTTGCACCCTCGTATTTAAAGTAGATCTTTGCAGGAGTACCTAAATATTCTTCTAACCTCTTCGCTCTAATTAGGGGTGTAGGCCTACCTATAGCCGCGTATCTATCCCTCACTTCCTCAGGGATCTTTATAAATCTCTCTATAGTGAACTGTTGCCTTAATACTTCTTTGGGCAATATTTTCTTAAGGAGCTCAATCCTTGAAAATTCAGCATCTGGAGGGTCTCTTGGAGGAGGTAAAGGTTTGGGTAGGTCTGGAACTATATTGTACCAGTACTTTGGAATCAAATCCGTGTTTACCATTGGTGCAACAAAAACACCTTATACAATAAAAGCTTACCACATTTAAAAATTTTAATAGGTATCAAACGTGTCGAACTCACCTTTATACTCATCAAACCTTACGTCCACATTCTCTACCTTTGCAAGAGGAGGTCCTCGTCTTATCTGGTCTAAGAGTTTCTGAAGAGCTTCTTCGTGACCCTCTCCTACTATCTCTACACTTCCGTCTGGAAGATTTTTAGCATAACCTTTTACCCCCAGTCTTACCGCATGAATTTGAACGAAACGCCGAAAACCAACCCCCTGAACTATACCGTATACCCTTACATACATTCTTTTTAACATAATCTCAACCTCAGTGTCGCTCCACTTCTTCACCTATCTGATTTCTCCTTATCATCACAATATATTTTAATCCATCTTCTCTCATTTTAAAATCAATGATTAAAGTAGCAATAGCTGGACTAGGGAATTGTGCCTCAATGCTTATACAAGGAATAGAATATTATAAACAGAAAGGAGAGAGTTATTACGAGGGGTTAATCACACCACTAATAGGAAGATATAAGGTGACTGACATAGAGATAGTCGCAGCATTCGACATATCCAAAAACAAAATAGGAAAGGATATAAGCGAAGCTATCTTCGAGAAACCTAATATAACCCCTAAAATTGTCGAAATGCCCAAAAAAGGCGTAAAAGTTTCTAAAGGACCCACATTTGACGGAGTAGCTCCTCATATGATGGACGTTTTTAACCCTGCAATGGACGGAAAGATAGAGGATGTAGTGCAAGAACTCAAGGATAGTAAAGCAGAGATCCTTGTAAATATGTTACCGGTAGGTAGTGAGATAGCCAGCAGAACTTATGCTAGGGCTGCGTTAGAGGCAGGAGTAGCCTTCATTAACGCGATTCCCGTTTTTATAGCAAGCGATCCTACCGGCGAATTTCCCAGAATGTTTAAAGAAAGGGGACTTCCTATAGCTGGTGATGATGTTAAGGGTCAGATAGGTGCTACGATTCTTCACAGAACACTCACATCTTTGTTCAGACTTAGGGGAGTTAAGGTAGACGAAACCTACCAGCTTAACGTAGGAGGAAACACAGACTTCCTAAACATGAAAACAGAAGAAAGACTATATTCTAAAAGGGTTAGCAAAACCAAAGCAGTAACAAGCACTTTAGAGAACGATTATCTAGAGAAAGAAGGTAAAATCAGGATTGGTCCGTCAGACTATATTCCTTTCCTTGGAAATACTAAAGTAGCTTATATTTACGTTAAGGGCTCTGGCTTTGCTGGGATGCCAATAAAAATAGAAGCGTCATTAGAAGTTGACGATAAATCTAACTGTGCTGCGGTGTTGGTAGACGTGATAAGAGGTGTTAAGGTAGCGTTGGATAGGAAGATAAGCGGACCTCTAATTGAATTATCAGCATTTTACTTCAAACATCCACCTGTCCAGGCGAAAGATGATGAAGAAGCTTACAGATGGTTTAAGAGATTTTTGGAAATGCGAAATTTGTGAAGAAAATTCGCAACTTTTTGTTTGCAAAATTTGTAGGAGAAAAGTATGTTTAGAAGATTTTGTAATCACTCAAGACATATGCAAAGTATGTGAAATGAGCCTCTGTCAAATTTGTAGAAGGAACTTGTCAATAGGAAAGTGCGAGAATTGCGGAAGAATAATATGCCAATCATGCACAGCATATTTTGACGGAGCTAGGAGATATTGCAAAGAGTGTTGGGGCTCGATATTAAACCAGAAGAAAAAGGGAAAAATCTATTTACAATGAACTAAGGATAAAAATTATTCTTTATCTTCTTGATTATTATTTCTTAGTCCTTGAAGCAGTATTTTTTGCTCTACAGAGGCTACCCAACGCCTGGTAGTGATCACAGCGTCTGGGTTAACACTTATACTATCTATCCCTTCCTTTACGAGGAATTCTACAACTTCGGGATATACACTAGGTGCCTGGCCACATATTGAAACTGTCCTACCATACTTATGGGCAGTCCTTATTAACCTCCTTATAGACTCGAGCACTGCCGGATCTCTTTCATCATAATATCCCATTCTCGCAAGTAGGTCTGAGTCTCTATCTACTCCTAGCGTGAGTTGTGCAAGGTCATTACTACCAATACTGAATCCGTCAACTATCTTAGAGAATTCATCTGCTAGAACAACTACTGATGGAACCTCAGCCATAATCCAAACTTTGAAATCAGAACTTCTCCTAAGCCCCTCTTCCTCCATAATTTTAATTGCTTTATTAAGCTCCCATGTAGTTCTGACAAACGGGAACATGACCCAAACGTTACTTAGTCCCATTTCCTCTCTAACCTTTAGAATTGCCTTTACCTCTAGCCTGAACGCTGGCTCGTATTGCTTACTGATGTAACGTGATACTCCTCTCCAACCTATCATTGGGTTTCTCTCGTCTGGCTCAAATTCGGTTCCGCCTTGCAAGCTCTTATACTCATTAGACTTGAAATCAGAGAACCTTACTACTACCGGTCTAGGATAAATTGCTGAAGCGACCATTGATATTCCTTCAGCAAGTTTGTTCACAAACTCCTCAGGTTTACCTATCTTTATTAAGTAAAGCGGATGATATTTAATCCACTCACTGACTATGAACTCGATCCTCATTAATCCTATACCGTCAAACGGAAGATCTAAGTACTTGTTTATTATATCAGGCTGTCCTAAGTTCATATAGATTTTAGTGGCAGTTACTGGATATAGGCTTAATAGTACTTCACGTGAGATTCCTGAAACAGAAGCTTGAGGAGTAACAGTTTGAGCCGAAGACTTCTCTCCCTCCTCTTGAACCACTTTACCTTCATAAATAATTCCTCTAGTTGCGTCAACAGTTATTTCTTGCCCGTCTTGTATGACTTTAGTAGCGTTACCAGTTCCTACTACAGCGGGAATACCTAACTCTCTGGAGACTATTGCAGCATGACTAGTCCTTCCGCCTTCATCAGTAACTATTGCAGATGCCATCTTCATGATAGGAACCCAATCAGGGTCTGTCATCTTAGTAACTAATATCTCACCTTGTTGGAAGTTCTTTGCATCTTTAAGATCAAGTAGAACTCTTGCTTTACCTACAGCAATGCCTGGGCTAGCCGGTATTCCTTTAGTGAGTATTCTACCGGAACCGCTTGACTTCTTTTCTTTCTGCTCTTCTTTACCTTTATTACTCCAATAGGTCTCTGGCCTAGCTTGAACTATAAACACATTATCAGGAAACTTCAGGTCTGAATCGATCGCCCATTCTATATCCATCGGTCTCCCATAGTGCTCCTCGATCTTTAATGCAAGTTTGGCCAACTCTATCGCTTCTTCGTCGTTTATGGACATAGTATCGGCTTCCTCACCGGTTAGTTGCACTGTCTTATTCTTACGGGCGACCGGATCGTAAACTATCTTAGAGATTTTATGGGAAAGTCTCCTCTCAACTATCTTTAGACTGGACTTCTCAATTACGACTTCATCAGGAGTAACTTTTCCTCCTACTACAGATTCTCCGAGTCCCCAACTGGACTCAATAACAATATAGTTCCTATCACCAGTAGAAGGATGTAAAGTAAACATTACACCTGCAGATCTGGAATTAACCATCTTTTGTACTACTACAGCCATAGATATATTTAATTGATCTATACTCTTTGCTTTTCTATATGATATTGCCCTTGCTGCATATAAACTTGCCCATACTTTTTTTACAGCTTCTATTAGTTCTGAACGTGAAACATTTAAATACGTGTCTTGTTGTCCTGCAAAACTAGCTTCCCCTATGTCTTCAGCAGTAGCTGATGACCTAACTGCAACTAAGACTTCTTTCCCCACCATCTTAGACAATGAGTCATAACCCTTGTATATTGATTCCTCTAAGTCCTTAGGCACTAATGCCGACAAGATCAAAGACCTAATCTTTTCGCTCGCACTCTCTTCATCTGACTCTTTTTCCAGAACTTCTTTAATCTTCTCCTTTAAGTTATTATATTCTATAAAGTACTTATATGCATTTGACGTAATCACAAAGCCAGGTGGTACCCTTATACCAAAAGCAATTAATTCTCCTAAATTAGCCCCTTTACCTCCGGCTACAGAAAGCATGTCTTTCCTTATGGATTTAAGATCGAGGATAAGGTCTCCCTCAATAACGGAAGAAGTCACAATATTCCCCATTATAGTATTTACTTATACATTAAAAAATGTTATTGACCCTTGAAAAAATCTCACCACCAATTTAATTTTTCATTTGTGGTCTTCATTGGATTTCTGTGCTACAGATGTAACAAATGATGGTAGAGATGGGAACTTCTCCTTCATCCTTTGCTCAGCAACCATAGTTGCTTCCTCAAGAATCTTTCTCGCCTCAGGCGATGTTGAAGTGAAGTCAACTCCAGTACCGCTGAACTCTCCGGCTTCTATTACAATCTCTTGTAATCCCTCTTCTAGATCAGCAAGTTCAACAGAAAGTTCTGGCATTACTCCTTTCATAGCATACCTTAACTCCCTTATTACACCAACAACCGGTATCAGTGAATTAAACACATCACCTAACTCGGTTACGGTCTCTAGCCTTAACTGCACTTGCTCCAGAGCTATTTGCGTAGCTAACAGCTGTTTTGTGATCTTCCTTATTTCAGCTATCTCGTTAGCATACATTGCAGCCCTCATATTATCTTTAGACATCTGAGCTTCTACTACTTTCTCAAATAACGACCTATCCCTTTCCTGCAGTTTCGAGATGTAAACATCTAGTCTGCTAATTGTAGTCTTAAGCCTATAGTTAGCCATTACAAGCTTGTAACGTAGTGGTTGTTGAGGCTTGAATGCAGTTTTTAACTTTTCAGCTAACGTGGGTTCTTGTTTGCCGTTCCAGTTCTTTATGAAATCGTTTACACCAGCCATTTATCTCAAATTAAGTCTAGTTATACTTAGTTGTTTAAATAGACGGGCTTATAATACCTCATTATATTAAAATAAATTAATGAACGTTTTTTCGGTTAAGAAAGACGCAAACAAAATAATCATACTAAACACTACACCTAAAAAAGTATTACTAAGGCTCATTCTAGTGACCTATGAAGTATCTGCCCTTACGTATAACCAAGAAAGAGTACCTAAAATGCTTCATGACGAAATTTCTATAAATAGAGAACTTAAAGAGAACGAAAAAGTTGAAATTAACTCAACTATAGATACTGTAAAGAAAGTCAGCATTGTATATAAGGATCTGGAAAACGACGTCACTTTGAGAGAAGATCATGAGCTTTAACGATTTTGTCCAGTAAAACATTCATTCTTTTAACCACTTCCTCATCATCCTTCACTTCTTCAGGCCACTCTCTCCCTACCTCTTCTTTAAACTTCCTCGTTGCATCAATACCAATTTTACTTCCTAGAGGTGGGTTAGGTACTGTGTGGTCTAGAGAATCCGTAATTACATTATCTATTAATAGCACATCTCTCTTAGGGTCTACAGTAGAAGCTATAGCATAAATTACTTGATTAATATCATGAACGTTTACATCTTCGTCTACAATAATAATCATTTTAAGTAAACTCAGTTGCCCAGTCCCCCATAGAGCCATCATAGCTCTTTTACCTTGGCCTGGATACATTTTCTTTATAGAAAATATACCTATGCCGGTGTATAAACCGTATTCTGGTAAGTTCATGTCAACCAGTTCAGGCACTATTAATCTCAAGAAGGGTAAAAACAATCTTTCAACAGCCTTCCCGATCCACGCATCCTCTAAAGGTGGTTTACCCACAGAAGTAGCGTGAAATATTGGATTCTCTCTTAAGTACACCTTTTCTAGTTTAAACGTGGGAAAATAATCCTGAGGGGTGTAGTAACCCAAATGATCTCCGAAAGGTCCCTCTAATCTCATATCGTCTAGATCAACATAACCCTCGATGACGGATTCTGCATTAGAAGGAACTAAAATACCGTTATCTAGTTCATGAACCTCAACTCCCTCGCCTCTAACAATCCCAGCGAATAAATACTTGTCCAAACCGGGAGGTACAGGTGAGGATGCTATAAACGCAATAGCTGGGTCTACACCGTTAACTATAGCAATAGGAACTTTCCTAATTCCCAGCCTCTTATACTTATGAGCTGCAATATTTCCCCTCTTTAGAACTTGCCAGTGAACTATTGCTTCCTTTTCATTAACTATTTGAACTCTGTAAACGCTCAAATTAGTTACTTCACTTTCTGGGTCTTTTGTTATAGCTATTGAAAATGTAAAATATTTTCCCGCATCCTTAGGCCACGTTTTTAAGGCTGGGAAAGACAGAAGATTAGCCCTACTTTTTTCCTCAAAAACGGGCTTCTTACTTTTAGGTAAAATTTTCCCAAACTTAGAAAACTCTGCAAGACTCTTTATTTTCTGGGTTAGAGTTATAGGTATATTTCCCATAAAATTCTCTATAAAATTCTTGCTTATTTCGTCTAATTTATCTGTTCCAAAGATGTCGTAAAACGAATTAATAGAATAGAACATGTTAGTTATTACCTTCCAATCAGGATACCCTTTAACTCGCTTAAACAAAAGTGTAGGCAACCTCCTATATGTGGCTTGCCTCGAAATATAAGCGATCTCAAGGTCTGGCGAAATTTCGTCATCTATTTCTACAATTTTTCCTTTTTGACGTAGAAAATGAATATATTCTCTAAGATCCTTAAAAGCCATAATTACTCACATTTTTGATGTAAGATAAAGCTTATAATTTAGTGTAATAAAGAGCTTTACCGTACAGTGGTGAGTTATTGTTGGAAACATTAATGGCTATTTAAAATGTTTAGACTGTGGGGAAGAGTACCCTATAAAGCAAGACCTTATAACTTGCCCTAAATGTGGAGGACTACTAGAAATAGTAGTAGAGCCTCCTAAGTCCTTTTCGTTCTCCTCACTTAAAGGTAAAGGAGTGTGGAGATATAAGGAATTAATAGCAGGGGAATATAAGAAAATAGTTACACTGAATGAAGGAAATACGCCTCTGATAAAGTCAACTAGTTATGAAAATGCTTACTTCAAGTTTGAAGGAGCTAACCCGACTGGGAGTTTTAAGGACAGGGGAATGACGGTAGCAATAAGCTCTGCACTCTCATTAGGATACAAAGTTGTCGTCGCAGCTTCAACTGGGAATACCGCAGCCTCAGCTGCAGCCTATGCAAGTAGAGCAGGTCTCAAAAGTTATATTGTCCTTCCTAAGGGTAAAGTAGCTCTAGGAAAATTAGCTCAATCTATTCTTTACGGAGCAACAATACTTGAGATAGATGGAAGTTTCGATATAGCAATGTCAAGCGTTATGAGGCTTTATAGAGAATTAAAGATAGTTTACCCGCTAAATTCCTTTAACCCGTGGAGACTGGAAGGACAAAAGACCATAGCATTTGAAATTTACGAGGATATTGGAGTCCCTGATAACGTAATAGTCCCAGTAGGAAATGCAGGAAACATTTACGCAATATGGAAGGGATTCAACGAATTAAAGAACGCTGGGATAATTGAAAAGACACCGAGAATGATAGGAGTCCAAGCTGAAGGTGCTTCACCGATAGCAAAAGCTCTCGAAAAAGGGCTGGACAAACCAGAGTTCGTAGACACACCAGAGACTGTTGCTACTGCAATAAGAATAGGAAAACCGGTTAATTGGAAGAAAGCTATAAAAGCGATAAAAAGCTCTGATGGCTTCGCTATTTCAGTATCCGATAACGAGATTCTTGACGCGCAAAGACAATTAGCGAGAAGAGAGGGAGTAGGAGCAGAACCAGCATCTGCAGCAGCTTACGCAGGCTTTCTGAAACTTATTAACGAAAAAAGACTAGACGCAAAGGATAAAACAGTTATGATCTTGACAGGGCATGCGCTTAAAGACCCTGACGCTATGACTAAATCTGAAGCTAAGCGTATTCTAGTCAACCCCGAACATATAGACAAAGTTGTTTTAGGTGAGTTATAAAATGAGAGTGGTAAAAGTAGGTGGTTCAATACAAAAAGATGAAAAAGATTATGAATTAATCCTAGAAAAAATAAGAGAATATTCAAGTGACTCGTCTTTTAACAAGAACATAGTAGTAACATCAGCGATTAAGAACGTAACAAACCAGCTCCTAGAAGCAATAAATCAAACTGACAAATCAGTGGACATCATAAGCGATATTTATGATAGGCACATAAGACTCCTATCAAAACTCGTGGACGGAATAGAATTTGAAAGAGCATTTAAGAATCTTTCCAAACTTGCGGACGAGCTTTACAAAGTAGCGTGGTCAATAAGAGTATTAGACGAAGTCACGCCGAAAGTAAGAGACTACATACTATCTTTCGGAGAGAGACTCGCTGTTATTGTCCTCTCGGCATACCTTGATAGTAATAAACTAAACGTTGGATATTTACCAGAGCCACCTTTGATAACAGATGAGAATTTCGGTGAGGCTAACGTATTATTACCAGAGTCTACAGATTATTTAACTAAAAAACTTGAGGAAATAAACAAACCAATTACGGTTGTACCGGGCTTCATAGGCATCAGCAAATCACATAAGTTCACTACGATAGGAAGAGGAGGAAGCGACTATACCGCAACCCTCATAGGAAAACTCCTTAATGCTAAAGAGGTAAGGCTAATTACTGAAGTACCTGGAATAATGACAGCGGACCCCAAAAAGATCAACAACGCCATAACTATTCCAAGACTCTCCCTTGAAGAAGCAATCGAACTTTCACAACTAGGGGCTAAGAGATTGCATCCTAGAACCTTTGACCCTATATTTGGATCAAATATGAAAGTAATAATAGAAGGACTTTACGAAGAAGGAGATACTGTGATAGAAGGGTTATGTACACCTAATGATTTATTAAAAGGAATTACTATGAACGACAACTTAAAGCTTGTCACCATTGAAAGTACTAGAATCGTAGGAAAGATCGGTTCCGCTGCTACAATAACTACTGAAGTTAAAAACGCTAACGTGAATATAGTTGCGATTTCACAACCTGCATCAGAAACTGTAATTCAATTAGTAGTAAACAATGAAGATAGCGAAAGGATGATGAAGAGATTAAATCAGTTAGACACTTTAATAAAAGAAGTGGAAGTAGAGGACGTAGGCGCGATAAGTATCGTAGGATGCGGATTAAGAAACAAAGAAATCTCATCCAAAGTACTCACAAGGGCTTCGGCATTTAATCCACTCTTTATATCTAGAGGGTTGAAAGGAGTCAGTATAACATTTATATCAAACAAGAGAGAATCAGAGCAACTCGCTAAAGACCTACACAAGGTGGTTTTAGAATGGTCGACAAAATAAAAGTATCCTTACTCGGCTCAACCGGAATGGTAGGGCAAAAAATGGTAAAATTACTTTCTAAACACCCTTATCTGGAACTAGTTAAGGTTAGTGCTTCTCCCTCAAAAATAGGTAAAAAGTATAAGGACTCGGTCAAGTGGATTGAGCCAAGTGATATACCGGAAAATGTCAAGGACTTACCTATAGTATCGACAAATTATGAAGACCACAAAGATGTCGACATAGTACTCTCAGCCCTACCTAATGAGTTAGCAGAGAGTATAGAACTAGAGTTAGTAAAAAACGGGAAAATTGTTGTCTCTAATGCAAGTCCTTTCAGAATGGATCCAGACGTACCTTTAATTAACCCCGAGGTAAATTGGGAGCACCTAGAACTTTTAAAGGTACAGCAAAAGAAAAAAGGATGGAAAGGATTACTTGTTAAAAACCCTAATTGTACCGCAGCTATAATGTCCATGCCCTTAAAACCCTTGCTTGATATAGCAGAGAAATCAAAAATATTAATCACTACACTCCAGGCTGTAAGCGGAGCTGGTTATAACGGAATTTCCTTCATGTCAATAGAGGGGAACATAATACCTTACATTAAAGGGGAAGAGGACAAAATTGCAAAAGAACTCACAAAACTTAACGGAAAATTTGAAGGACAACAAATAATTCCCGCTAGCTTAGACACTTCGGTAACGTCAATTAGAGTCCCCACTAGAGTAGGTCACATGGGAGTAATAAACATACTAACTAACGAGAAAGTGAACATAGAGGAGATAAAACAGCGGTTTAGAAACTTTAAGTCTTTACCTCAAATTAAGAACTTACCCACAGCACCTAAATCACCAATAATAGTTAGAGATGAAGAGGACAGACCTCAGCCCATGCTAGACGTATCTGCAGAACACGGAATGGCTATCACTGTAGGGAGAATAAGACACGAAAATAATGTATTAAGACTAATAGTTCTAGGTGATAACCTAGTGAGAGGGGCTGCCGGAATAACGATACTGACAGTAGAGGTCATGAAGGAGCTAGGATATATATGATTAAGATAGACCTCCACGTTCACACTTTTTATAGCGATGGAAAATACTCCCCAGAAGTTATGGTAAAACACTCACTAAAAGTAGGTCTTAACGGAATAGCCATAACAGACCATGATACGTCAGAAGCACATAGAAGAGTTAAAGGATATCCTATAATCCCTGGGCAGGAAGTCACTACACAGTTCGGACATGTAGTTATTCTCTGTAATTTTCCTCCTGATCCTCCTAGAAAAATTGAGGAACTAGTAGACTATAGTAAAGAAAACAACTGCGTCATTTTTCCGTCCCATCCCTTCGATATCTTTAGGGCAGGAATAGGAGAAAAAGTATACAACTATAAGTTCGACGCTATAGAAGTTTTTAACTCCAAGGCTCCTAGGTCAGCAAACGAAAAGGCGTTAAAAATATCTAAAGAATTGAACATACCTGGAGTAGCTAACAGCGATTCACACGTAAAAGAAGCCTTGGGTTCTGCATATAACGAGTTAGAGATATCGGAGTTTAACGTAGACGAGGTCTTAGAGGAGTTGAGAAAAGGCAAGATAAAGCCGGTAGGAATAGGATTGACCGTAAAAGCTAAGTTAAAGATCGTAGAATGGAGTATATTGAGGAAACTCAAAATTGCGAAAAATTCCCGCAGAGTTGTGCATCAGATGTAAGGGATACAAATACTTATGCGGACTTCCTTCTTGCCCTATAATGGATAGGTTTAGATCTGTAACACTGGCAATAAGTAAAATTCACAACTCAGAAGTCATAGAGGGATCCACTCCCCCTAGTATAATAATCGGAGAAAGAGGGTATCCTAAAGTCTCGTTACTTTACAACATACCCCCCGGCGTTCAAGGTGAAAGTGCTAAAGATTATGAAGACCCGAGAGGCTGGTGGGGAAAGAAAAGCCTAAACGAGATTTTGTCATTGAGAAGTCAAATGATATCTTCTATACTTAAAAAAATAGACATTACAAATCCTTACAGACTTTACGAAAAAGAGATTTCATTAGCTGGAGTCTCGTACAAGCCCGTTGATTCAAACGCAGTAAGCGATAAGAAAGGGATTGAGCCAAAACTGAGGTTCGATGGTATTTTTATACCCAGAGGACCGTCAGTAGAAGTTAATGATATCAGAGTGCAAGATAATCCTAAACTTTCCCCTCAATTCGAAAAACTGATTTTTGACGACGTCAAGGCAGAATCTGCTATTCTAGAACTTTATCGAAACGGAGAAGATTACTACAAGATAATTACTGGTCTATCGCTAGGACTTTTCGGGCTGAAGAAGAACAGGAAATTAGTCCCTACAAGATGGAGTATAACAGCCGTAGACCAAGCAATAGGTAAGTTCCTATTATCTCAAGTCAAACAATACCCCGAAATCAACGAAATCGAAGTATACTACTCATCGTACCTAGGCAATTACTTCCACGTGATCTTCTTCCCCTCAACATATAGGAGTGTCTGGGTAGAAATCTGGCACCCCTTATCACTCTGGACTAAAGAGCTCATAGTTAGCGACTTAAGTGAAAACTTCTGGGGGGAGTATGATTTCCTCGACGGAGGGTATATGGCTTCCAGACTGGCAGTTCTGGAGAAACTTTACGAAAGAAAGAGACAAGCAGGTGTGATCATCATCAGGGAGATAACTTCTGAATATTATGCTCCTGTAGGTAATTGGCACATAAGAGAAACAACTAGACGTGCACTGGAGGAAAAGAAGATTGGGACTTTTTACAACCTGAGAGAGGCAATCAAATTCGTGAACTCAAGGCTAAAAGCGGGGAACCAAATCATGTTAGAGGAAGTAAGGAGTATCAAAAAACTCCTCACCCAGACTACTATTGACTTATTTTTAGATAAGAAGTGACAGTACAGACATTGCAGTATAAAGTCTATTCTCTGCTTGATCCCATACTGCCGACTGCTGTCCGTCTATCACTTCAGCATCTACTTCCTCTCCCCTAACTGCGGGCAAACAATGAAGGAATATTGCCTCCTTACTCGCATACCTCATTAAGTCTTTCGTCACCTTATAGCTACTCAGTTTTTTCTTCTTTTCCTCAGCTATTTTCTCCTGACCCATACTGACCCACACATCGGTATACACAACTTTGCTCCCCCTAACCGCCTCATAAGGATCTTCATAAAATTCTATTATTGCACCACTCTGCTCAGCCTCTTCTTCAATCTTCTTCCATACGTCCTGCCTAGGCTTATATTCTTTCGGAGTTGCAACCCTTAACTCAAGACCCATTTTAGCTGCAAACGACATAAGGCTGATCAAAACATTATCCCCTCCGTCTCCGACAAAAGCCACAGTCTCGTACTTACCGAACTTCTCCTTTATAGTCATATAATCCGTCAACGCTTGAAGGGGGTGAGATAAGTCGCTTAGTAAATTAATTACAGGTTTCTTAGAATACTCGGCCAATATCAGGAGGTTTTTATGGTCGAGGACTCTCGCACCTATACCGTTCACGTACCTTCCGAGAACTCTGGCAGTATCCTCTACCGGTTCACCACGGCTGAGTTGAAGTTCTCCCTTACTTAAGACTATACTTACACCTCCCAAATACCTCACAGCGAGTTCTGTGCTAACTCTAGTCCTAGTGCTGGGCTTTTCGAAGATCAAGGCAACACTTTTTCCCTCAAGGACTTTAGGAATATTACTAGTATAAACGTAGTTCTTCATCATGAACGATACTTCCATCATTTTTTCTATTTCTTGTTTAGAAAAATCCAAGAGACAAAGAAGGCTTTTTCCTCTCAACATATTTTTATGTTATCTATGCCATTTATAAATGTGGAATTCGTAACATTGCTAGGGCAAATTGTAACCCCTAAAAAGGGGAATAAACCGAATTTTGATGAAGCTCACGTACTCCTCGCCCTAGAAACTATAAGGAAAGAACAGCCTATAGGGAGACACTTACTAATGAGAAAGTTGGGTCTCAGTGAAGCCAGTACCAGGACGCTAATTAAAAGGTTGAGGGAACTAGATTTAGTGAACATAGATAAGGTAGCAGGAATAATCTTGTCCGAAAAAGGTAAAAGCATCCTAAAATATTTTACAGAAAAAGCTACAGTTCTCGAAAATATGGAATTAAGGACAATAAATTGGAATGCTGGATGTGTAATTATGAGAAACTTGTCCCACTTAGTCGATAAGATCGGGATACTACAGCTCAGAGACCTAATAATTAAGTCGGGGGCTTCTAAAACACTGATCGGAACAGTAACTGAAGAAGGTAGTATTGAACTACCACCTAAAACCTTTGACGAAAGTGATGAGGTGAAGAAACTGAAAGAGGAGATAAAAGAAAAACTGAAGGAGTCCATACAACCTCACGACTTAGTAGTATTCTTTGAGCCTAGTAGTAATTACTTAGCTTATAAAATAATCCTGACCCTATATTATGCGAATGAGCAAAACGATATGCCTACTGGTTAACCCTGTAGCCGGAAGCGGAGGAAGAATAGGGAATAAAGGTAGTGATAATTTACAAATTTACAACACAGAAACACCATCTCGAATTTTAAGGTTTTTAAATACAGCCCCTAAAAACGCTAATTATATTGTTGCTCCACGTGAAATGGGAGAAAACTACTTTAAGGGAAGCGAAGTTAAGTACGAAGTCGCTAAAATCAACATCAATACACCCACATCAAGAGAGGATACAATCAAAGCCGTAACTTACTTTATAGAGAGTAAGCAATGTGATATAATAGTTTTTGCCGGAGGTGATGGTACAGCAAGGGATGTTTTCAGTGTCGTAAAGGACAAGTTACCAATCCTGGGAATTCCTACAGGTGTAAAAATGCACAGCGGTGTTTTTACTACAAACCCCGAGTCAGCAGGAGTTCTTTTACGACACTTCGTTGAGGACAAGACTGAAGAAATCTTAACTGAAATCTTGGATATAGATGAACAAGCCTATAGACAAGGTAAATATGTTGTTAAGTTATATGGTTACGCTAAGACAGTAAATTACTCCAACTTATTAACACCTAATAAAGAGGAGGTCATAAACGATAAGGAGGAATTAGATGAAATAGCCCAATATGTGATTGATACTTACCTAACATCGTCTAACGAAGTCTTCGTAGTAGGCCCAGGGAGTACGACAAAAACAATATTGAAAAAGATCGGAATAGAAAGTAATTTCCTCTGTACTGATGTCATAAAAAATCGTCAACTTCTAAAGAGTTGTGTGAAGTACGAAGAGTTACTGGGTTTAACCGGGGAGTTAAAGCTTATCCTCACTCCCATTAGTAAGCAGGGCTTTCTCATCGGGAGGGGGAATCAAGAGATAGGACCCGAATTTCTCAGGAAATTACTAAAAGTATCTCAAGGGGCCAATAGGAAAGATAACATAATCATCGTATCTACAAGGAGTAAGTTGAACACTTTCAACTGTCTCAGGATAGACACTGGTGATCCCGAACTTGATGTTTTAATGAGAGGAGTATACAAGATAATAGTTGGTTATGGAGAATTTGTAGCGATGAAAACTTGTGATATTACTGATTAACAAAAAGCATGGAATTACCTAGGCTGAAACTTTCCACTATTATTAATTTTAGTTTGGCGAATAATATATGATGACTACTGACGATACTGACATTACGGATATTATCAGAGTTCAAGAGAGCAAAAGTATTAACCCCAGGTCTAAGTTAGTGGAAGCAATGCTCGTTCTACTTCTCGCGAGACCTCTTAGAACATCAGAAATAGCGGTAAACTTGGGACTAGAGACCAAGTACGTTAGTAGTTATCTGAGCTATTGGAAGAGGAAAGGGCTCGTTTATCAGGAAGCAGGAAGGTGGCATTTGACCCCACAAGGAGAAGACTTGGCTAAGGAAATAGTGGAGAGTAAGAACAACACTAAGTTTACCGAATACCTGGCTATTGCTAAAGATATATTCAATGAAAAAGTTAAACCTACAATAAACAACAAGAATAAGGAAAAAGATGACAAAGAGAGAAAAGAAATTTTGTCGTTTATTGAAGCAAAAACCAGTCCTAAAGAAAATAAACCACAAAAAGAGAATTTGATGAATTGTTTAGATGAAATTCTTCAAAAACTAGAAGAAGAAGAGAAAGAGTTATTATCCTATTTACTGACAAAATACACGCAATGGGGTTCAACATACGTATACATCGACCAGCTACAAGAGGAGTTCGGAGCCGATACAGGCTGGCTCTTTCGGGTATTGAGAAAACTTCAGACTAAGAGGATCTTGTACCTTTATCATGATCCAAAACTGGGTTTAAGGATAGGTTTTACACAGTCATTCAAAAACAAGATTAATGAGTGCTAATTTTTATAAAGGAACTCTCTCTGTTTCTTTAATAAGAGTTGTAGGGGTTTACTTAATCAAAACTACATACATATACTACAACTATGAATAATACCTATACGAAACAATTCTAATCAATAATACTTACAATATACAAACTATATTTAATTACTTCACTCAGGTCTAGTCTATTGTTCATCTCTTGTAGTAGTAGTAATATATATTAGAGGAGACGTGTAAAGTTACATAATGCGGTGTTAATTATGGCTGATAATACGAGGTCTTCTAAGATCTCGGAAGAGGAGATGAACAAAGTGTTAGCAAAGGCTGAGAAAGAGGCAGAGAAGAAGGACCATAAGAAACAGTGGATAGAAAAGATGATAAAAAGCGCAAAAACATACCACAAATTATGTCCGCACTATGATAAGAAGTCTCAAATCTGCTTCTTAACCTTAGGAGGAGCTAAATGCACTAGAGAGGGAAAATTTGAGAACTGTCCAGTATTTATAGAAGATTTAGAAAAGAAGTATAACGAAATAGTGTCAAAAGGCAAAATGCTTCCTATGGACTACCTGGACTTATCCCACATTGTCTGATTGGCCCAGGGGGAGCAGTTGCCCAGGAGGAAAAAAGGTGAAGAACAAGAAGAAAAGGATACTACCTCACAAACCAAGAGCAAGAAAAAGAAGTCATCCTCTGTAAAGTATGTAGATCCTAATGAACTTTTAGACGAATATTTAGACGAAGTGATAAATGCTCTTGGTCTCGCTTATCTCGAATTGTCGAGAGAGGAGTATAAGGAACTTATAAAGGAGCCTTTTGCGGGTGCTGTAGGCGAAGTGAAGACTAAGCCTAAATCTAAGACTATAATAAACAGACTATCTGCCAACAAAGACTCATTAATGGAGTTCCTAGCTATGAAACTTGTGAAAATTAAGGATTTAGAAAAAATGACAGATGAACAATTAGAGTTTGTTGTATATAATACAAAGAATGCAATTAAGGATCTGGGCCCGAGACTGTATGAGATTTGTAGTAAGAAAGGCAGAAGTGACCTAATAGATATTCTCAGGGCTAACTGGACTATATACGGAATTAACTCCCCGGTAAAATGTCCGAAATGTATGTTTAACGCCATTATGCCTGACTTGTCTTGCTATATATGTAAGTACACAATCAGTATGAAACAACTAAAAGAACAACTAAACGTGTTGCAGTTGCTTTTCGACTATTTCAAAGCGGATCCTCAAGGTTACAAGGAGATAATGACAGCTGGTTACTTCTACTATTCATGGGACGGCGTTTTACCCCCTAGTAAACAACCCAAAGATCTTCTAAGGTTCGAGATCGTGCTTAATAAGGAGGAGAAGGAGAAGCTAAAGTCCTTTTACATCGAGCACAGTACTCCCCAGACTCAGTGAAAGCGTCACAAGACTTACACTTGGGGTAGTTGAATAACGAAGTGGAGGTTATGAAGGTATGAAAAAGCTCGTAGTTCTCAGCTAACTGTGTGTTAACCCAAGAAAAGATTGAGTTAAAAACGTCGTCATTAAAGCTAATCTCGTTTATTATACCGAAAGCACTGAGTTCTGATAACGGTATTGAATAAAGAGGAATAAAGATTTTAGTTCCATCGTTTAATGTCTTAGAACTTGTAACGTAATTAAGATAAGAATAATTTTTCATTGTAACTGAGTAGAGGAGATAAGCTAAATAGAAGTTTGAAGGAAAAGGAAGTACTTTCACACTATACTCTTTGAGATTTTTAGCTTCCATTATTAGACTCCAGATATACTCGTTAATATCTTGGTAGTCAAACTGTACGCTAACTTTGTCGATCTTTAAATTACAAGTGTAACAAGCCTTGCCTATGATATGTATTAGGAGCTCTGCTATTTGGTCCATGTTATTTGGTGCTAGAATAGCAACCTTATCATTGTAATTAAACATTTTACTGTTATGAATCTCCTTTCTGACCCTTTTAACAATCTCGTCTCGTGCACACATCTCACATAATTTCCTTCCACCGACGACGTACTTCGCTTCTCTCTTGTTACATCTCTGGCAAAGGTTCATATATCAACAACTTCGAGTGTAGAATTAAAAACTGTTTAAAATATCTCCATTCTTTCTCTAGAACAATGATGACTTTCTCTTTTCTCCCATACCTCATTAGTATTGGGCCATAAAAAAGAAAAATTTATATATAACCGCTCCTAATGAAAACCAGCTACGGTGAGCTAAATGGCAGGTGCTCCAGTATTACTTTTTAAAGAGGGTACAAATAGATCCTCCGGAAGGGATGCTTTAAGGAACAATATACTAGCAGCTGTAACACTATCAGAGATGTTAAAGAGCTCGTTAGGACCCAGAGGATTAGACAAGATGTTAGTCGATAGTTTCGGCGACGTAACTATTACTAATGACGGTGCTACTATAGTAAAGGAGATGGAAATCCAGCACCCGGCTGCAAAGCTCCTTGTTGAGGCTGCAAAGGCACAAGACGCTGAAGTAGGAGATGGAACCACTTCAGCAGTAGTCCTTGCTGGATTATTACTCGACAAAGCAGATGATTTGTTAGACCAGAATATACACCCAACCATAATAATTGAAGGTTATAAGAAGGCATTAAACAAATCATTAGAAATTCTAGATCAGTTAGCTTTGAAGATCGACGTAAGTGATCTTAATTCACAAGTAGCTAGAGACCAGCTGAGAAAGATTGTATATACAACAATGTCGAGCAAGTTCGTTGCTGGTGGAGAAGAGATGGACAAAATCATTAACTTAGTACTCGATGCTGTATCAATTGTAGCTGAGAAGAGGCCAGACGGTAGCTATAACGTTCCTCTTGATTTAATCAAAATAGATAAGAAGAAGGGTGGAAGTACAGAAGATAGTATGTTGGTAAGAGGTCTAGTACTCGACAAAGAAGTGGTTCACCCTGGAATGCCTAGGAGAGTAGAAAAGGCAAAGATCGCTGTATTAGATGCTGCACTGGAGGTTGAAAAGCCTGAGATATCAGCTAAGATAAGCATCACTAGCCCAGACCAAATTAAGGCCTTCCTAGATGAAGAGGCTAAGTACCTTAAGGAGATGGTAGACAAACTAGCTTCAATTGGAGCTAATGTTGTTATATGCCAGAAAGGTATTGATGATATAGCACAGCACTTCCTAGCTAAGAAAGGAATACTCGCAGTGAGAAGGGTAAAGAGGAGCGATATAGAGAAGTTAGAGAAGGCTTTAGGAGCAAGGATTATAAGTAGTATAAAGGATGCGACTCCTGAGGATCTAGGTTACGCCGAGCTAGTAGAGGAGAGGAGAGTAGGAAACGATAAGATGGTATTCATTGAAGGTGCAAAGAACCCGAGGGCTGTGAACATTTTATTAAGAGGATCCAATGATATGGCACTTGATGAAGCAGAGAGGAGTATTAACGACGCATTACATTCATTAAGGAACGTATTATCAAAGCCCATGATTGTAGCGGGTGGTGGAGCCGTTGAGACTGAGTTAGCATTAAGATTAAGAGAATATGCAAGAAGCGTAGGAGGTAAGGAGCAGTTAGCAATTGAGAAATTCGCTGAGGCATTAGAGGAGATACCGATGATATTAGCAGAGACTGCAGGTATGGAGCCTATACAAACTTTAATGGATCTGAGATCCAAGCACTCTAAAGGTCTAGTGAATGCTGGAGTTGATGTAATGAACGGAAGACTTAACGATGATATGATGTCAATCAACGTAATTGAGCCTGTGAGAGTAAAAGCTCAGGTATTTAAGAGCGCTGTTGAAGCAGCTACTGCGATTCTGAAGATTGATGACTTGATTGCCGCCTCTGCATTAAAGAGCGAGAAGAAAGAAGGAAGCAAAGGTAAAGAAGAAGGCGGAGAAGAAGGAAGTAACAAACCCTCATTTGAATGATTAGTTTCTTTTTTATCTCATTTATTCAAAATTCTATTCTAATTGTTTACTCTCATTATAATTTTTATCTATATAATAGTCAGATTATGAAATTATTAAAATATAATTAATTTGTATAATTAATTAATAAATTGTAATAAATTATGAACGCATGAGTGTTGTTTCCTAGTATACATATTACTTTTTACTTTACTTATACATCATAACTTGATTTGTTTCTTCTCCTGAATACCCATCTAGTTCTTCAAGCATCTTCTGGACTGCTTCTTTTATTTTTGGGCTTGAATAGTTGTCACGAGTTAAATAAAGTAATTTCTTTGAGAGGTCTACTCCAATAATTAAAACCAGATTTATAAAGTCTGGACTTAGGATATAATTAGCTAATTTTTCTGGGTCTCCTCCATAAGATGAAAAACCATATTTTGACTCTGCTTTTGCAAGTAATTTCTGAGCTTCATCTAATTTTTTCATATCCAGACTTACGGGCGTTAATACCTTACTCACTATATGCCGTAAGAAGTCAGGTTCTCCCAAATGATTCGCCTATTATAACTAATTTTAACTAGCCATATAAAAACTGTAGTTAAGAAGTTATTTGCTCTTTTCATCAACACTTATAAGTAGATATTTTAATTAATAACATAGGAAGTGAGAGGAGTCAAGATGTCATCCTCGAAGAGAAAAAAGAGGTCTATAGGTAAAGAAGAAGAACCTTTAAATGAGGTTGAGAAAAAACTTCGTGTATTGTATTCCGATAAAGAAGTAGTTGTAATGACTGCACCTAATGAAGAGGAGTTGAAGGAGATATTATTGGACTTATTAAGTCAAAAGCCTATGAATCTAAAAGAACTTCATTCCGCTTTATCAGGTATAGCTAGCGAAGATAAGATAAGAAAAGCATTATCGGATTTAGCGGAGAAAAACTTGGTCACATTATCCGAAGACGGGAAGTATGCTAAGTTAGGTTAGAATTCTTACTGGGCAAGTTTTCCATACTTTTGAACATAACTCCGCTTGTGACACTGTTAATATTCTATCCATAGCCTTACATCTCGCAACTAAACCTTTTTCAGTTCTAAACAATTCAAAATTTGGACACTCACTATCTAGAGTGCTTTCTAGCACGTTAATCTTATGGTAAAATGAGATCTCTTGTTCTACCCTCTCGTCCTCTGTGTATTGTTCAAGTCCGTCTTTTCTGGCCTTTTCCTCTTCGTTACCCATGTAATACCTGCAAGACTTATAGTTACCTTGACACCTTGAAGGTGATGTAACCGAATCGGAAGGAGATTCCAGTACGGGAGAAGTACAAAAACCTCCTTTGTAATGAGGGCATATATTACGTTTCTGCAACTTCTCTCACTATAATATGTACTCCTAATAAATTATCCTCGTCCTCCGAAGCCGTGGGTATAGTAACCTTATTAATCACAACTTTGTCTACTTTTTCGTTAATCTGCTTCAATAACTCAGTTATTTGGGTTTCATCTACTTTTGTAGATCCCTTCATATCATCCACTATTAGGACTTCTACTCTTTTCATGTTTTAAACATTCAGTCAGAAAAAGATATAAACGCACTGGCTTATGCCATCTTGTGAATCCTATAAGAGATGCAAAGATTGAGTTTTCTAAGCTCATATCGGATAAGCTCGGTATTAACTACGATGAAGTATTTAAAAACATCGAATATCCTACTAAGGACGACTTAGGAGATCTGGCATTACCATTACCGGCAGTTACTAAAGATAAGGCTTTGATAAGTAAGGAATACTCGGATAAGGGTCAGATGTTAATAAGAGAAATAAGGAAGATGGGGATTTACATAAACGCCTTTCTTGACGAGGGTAGTCTATTCAAACTTACATTTTCTAATCTTCAGGACGATTATGGAATAGAAAAGATTGAAAAAGGCTCAAAGATCGTAATTGAACATACTAGCGCTAATCCTATTCACCCCTTACATATAGGGCATTTAAGGAATTCTATTATCGGCGATACGATAGCCAGAATGCTGAGGTTAAGAGGACACAACGTTAACGTGAGA
Source organism: Stygiolobus sp. CP859M (assembly GCF_037389975.1). Classification (NCBI taxonomy): domain Archaea; kingdom Thermoproteati; phylum Thermoproteota; class Thermoprotei; order Sulfolobales; family Sulfolobaceae; genus Stygiolobus; species Stygiolobus sp. CP859M. The sequence continues at coordinate 256,311 of NZ_JBBHKS010000007.1, forward strand.
TTTTACGTAAACGACGCTGGTAGACAAGTCGCTATATTAGCATTGGGTTATATGCTGCTTGGAGAACCTGAACCACCCTCTAATGTTAAGTCTGATCACTGGTTTGGAACAATTTATTCAATAACCAATGTTTTGATAGAAATTAAAAGCATAAAGAAAGAACTTAGTTTGTTGAAAAACAACGATGACGAAAAATACAAAGAAAAAGTGAAGAGGCTTGACGAACTTGTAGCTATTGCAGCCCAACAGCAGGAGAGGTATCCCGATATATTTAACAAATTAGCAGATGAAATAAACAAAATAGAAGATTTAGAGGTAGAGATACAAAATATAATAAGACAATATGAAAGCAAAAGCGATGAAAAGATAGTAGAGGTAATAAGAAAGATAGTGAAATACAATCTGAACGCGTTCGAAAAAAGTCTGTCAAAACTTCACATCACGTTCGATGCATATGATTATGAAAGTGACTTGTTGTGGAACGGGGAAGTAAGTAAGATAGTGAGCGAAGCCTTAAGTAAGTCTATCGATTATAAGGGTACTAAAGCACTTAGCCTTGAGCTAAGCAAAGAGGAAAAGGAAGGACTGTCTATACCTACTGGGCTTCAACTACCGCCATTAGTTTTGGTTAGATCCGACGGAACTTCTCTTTACACTACAAGGGATATAGCATACACAATAAGGAAATTTAACGTATTCGAGGCGGACAAGGTAATTAATGTAATAGCGGAGCAACAAGCCGTTCCACAGATGCAGTTAAGGGCTTCTCTATACATACTAGGGTACACAAAATACGCTAGGAATTTAGTACACTACTCGTACGGAATGGTCAATTTACAAGGCATGAGGATGAGCGGTAGATTAGGGAGGTTTATTGCACTTGACGAGATAATAGAAAAAGTTGAGGAGGTAGCAAGGAAGAAGATACAAGAAAAGGGAGGCAACATGGAAAATGTTGGAGAGGTTGTAAATGCAGCTATTCGCTTTGCAATCCTTTCTGTGTCGGCAAATAAGCCAGTAACGTTTAACGTCAATAATGTAGTAGACTTTGACCAAAACAGCGGACCTTATCTGCAATACACATATGCTAGGGCTTTTAACATTCTATATAAGAATAATGAAAGATTGGAAATAGAGAAAGCTGACCTGAAAGACCTCGAAGGAGACAAAAGGAAGTTGTTAATACTGATTGCTAAGTTCCCCGAAGTATTGTCAAAAGCTTCAGACGAAATGAGACCTGAAGACTTAATAGACTTTTTGAAAAAGTTGTCAGATACCTTTAATAGATGGTATAATAACGAGAGGGTTTTGCAAGAGCAGGATCAGGGAAAGAGAATGACCAGACTATTTCTCGTCAAGGGTGTCGAGAGAGTTCTATTTAATGGGCTCAATGCGATAGGAATAAAACCTCTTGAGAGAATGTAAATACGGACCCGTAGCTCAGCCAGGATAGAGCGCCGGCCTGCGGAAAGTTGGAGAAAGCCGGCGGTCCCGGGTTCAAGTCCCGGCGGGTCCGCTATACTAGGCTTTCCTAACTTTAAGATATCGAGTACAGAAGGAAAAAACCCAGTTGATTTAATCTCATAGAAAAAGAAGGTAAAAGGAAAGTTATTAATGTGTTCAGTGAAACTGAACACAATGCGAGTTGAAAACTTAATATCCCTTATTTTTCATCCCTCTGTTTCAACCGCTTTAGGTTTTATTATAATCTACTTAATACGTTGTAAAAACCTACCAGATCTATTAATATCCTTAATATTTTTCTCTTTTACACCTTTTCTAATTACTTTAATTTTAATGAGAAGAGGCAGGGTTTCTGATCTATTAGTTACAAGAAGAGAACAGAGAGGAAGAGTAATAACATTATCAATACTGGGTTACCTTATTGCGATAGCATTGATTTACATTTATGGAATAAATTTGCTCTTTTACGTGGCACTTTTGTATACTTTAAATTCTTTCCTTATCCTTTTAATTACATTAAAATATAAAATAAGCATTCACGTTGCAGTGCTCTCAGGTGTTTCAACTGTCCTTTCGTTTCTTGTAAGCGAGTATTTTGTTATAATGTATTTTATGACAGCCATAGTAGCGTGGGCTAGGGTTAAAGCTAAGGAACATGAGTTAAGTCAAGTGGTCTCGGCTTACGTTTTCTTTGCACTCCTTACTTACTTGGAGATAAACTTCATTTCTACTGATTTTCATATTTAACGGAGATAAAATTTAGAATGAATAAAGAATAATAACAAAAAAAAAAAAACAATCTAACTTAATACAGCTTTACCTAAGGGAGCCTTCTTACCTATGATCTCAGCTATAACTTGTGATAAACCAGTATACCACGCTACTATTACGGTTAATATACCCATATAACCTCCAGCGTGAATCAATGATTGATTACCATTTATTGACCCTATACCTAGCAAGAAGAAAGTTATCCATAAAAACAGAAACGTTAGGAAAAGCGATAGATTAGCCCTAAAAGTCCCAAACCACATTATCAGTGTGAATATTCCAAACGCTATTAACAATAAGCCTATTCCTTGCGATGTTACGCTTCCGGTAAAACCCATAGCCGTAAACAAATACCATTCCCAAAAGGCTCCGTAAGTAAAAAACGCTACATAACCGAACGTATTTCCGGCCCTCCACTCTATTACTCCCGCTACTAATTGAGCTAGTCCACCGTAGAAAAGGGCTAAGCCTAATACTACACCTTCTCCTTGTGCAGATAACAACCCCGCGTTAAAAGAGCTGAGTACTAGCGTAGTTAAGGCGAATCCGGAAAGCCCTAGAGGAGCTGGATTTACTCTTTTTCTTCCGTCATTACAAACCTAACAGTTTTAATTTATTTTATATTTAAATACGGCAAACTTAAAGAGATTTATAATGGTAGAAAACCTACCTTTTGAGGAGAGATATTACCAACCGCCTTATAAACAACTTTACAAAGAATCACTCGAAGAACCAGAAAAATTCTGGAGAAAAATGGCTGAAGAGATAGAATGGTTTTCACCATTCCAGAAAGTTCTCGACGAGAGTAATGCACCGTTCTACAGGTGGTTTATAGGAGGAAAAGTTAACATAACGTATAACGCTTTAGATCGTCACTTAAAGACTAAGGGGAATAAAGTAGCTATTTATTGGGAAAACGAAAAGGGCGAGAGCAGAAGTTTAACCTACTCACAACTCTATAATGAAGCAAACAGGTTTGCGAAAATACTACAAGATTTAGGCGTTCAAAAGGGAGACAGAGTCCTGATCTATCTTCCTTTGATACCGGAATTGCCTATAGCAATGTTAGCGTGTGCAAGAATTGGTGCAATTCATAGCGTAGTCTTCTCAGGCTTTTCCACACAAGCTGTAGTTGACAGAATAAATGATGCTAAGGCAAAACTCGTTATAACTACTTCGCATACCATGAGGAGGGGTAAGAGGGTAGAACTCAAGAGAATAATAGACGAAGCTGTTTCTCAAACTCCAACAGTAGAAAAGGTTCTGGTCATTAAGAGGGACGAAGAGATAGAATTAAATGAAGAAAGAGACGTACTATATCAAGAATTGATAAAGAGAGTGGGTTATAAGAAAGTAGAGCCAGAAATGACTGATGCAATAGATCCCTTATTCATCTTATATACTTCTGGTACAACTGGAAAGCCTAAAGGTATTTATCACTTACATGGCGGTTACGGTCTCTGGACTTACCTAACCACTAAGTGGGTTTTTGATTTGAGAGACGAAGACGTGTTCTTCAACACTGCAGACATAGGTTGGATCACCGGACACTCATACATAGTTTACGGTCCCTTACAGAACGGTGCCACAGTGCTGATGTATGAGGGAGTTCCAGACTATCCTAACCCCGATAAATGGTGGGAGTTAGTAGAGAAGTATAATGTAACAGTATTTTACACTTCTCCAACGGCTGTGAGAACATTAATGAGATACGGAGAAGAGTGGGTAAAGAAGCACGACTTATCAAGTTTGAGATTATTAGGAAGCGTAGGAGAGCCTATCAATCCTGAAGCATGGAGATGGTATTTCAAGAATGTCGGAAGGTCTCAACTACCTATAGTAGACACTTGGTGGCAAACGGAGACGGGAGGTATAATGATTTCAGCAACTCCAGGGTTAGGGAATTACATGCTTAAGCCCAGTGCTAACGGACTTCCATTACCCGGAGTAGACGCTGATGTGTTTAATGATGAAGGTAAACCCACGAAACCGAGAGAGAAAGGCTATATAGTTATCAAGAGACCGTGGCCAGGTATGTTGGCTGGAGTATGGGGAGATCCAGAGAGATATATAAAGACTTATTTCTCTAAGTTCCAAGGAGTCTACTATCCAGGGGATTATGCAGTAAAGGACGAAGATGGATTCTTCTACATTTTGGGAAGAGCAGATGAGGTGTTGAAGATAGCAGGGCACAGAATTGGAACTAGGGAGATAGAAGACGTCTTAATCTCACATCCGGCTGTCGCAGAATCAGCCGTAATAGGTATACCAGATCCCGTTAGAGGAGAGGTAGCTGTTGCAGCAGTAGTATTGAAACAAGGATATCAACCTTCAGATGAATTGAGAAAAACGTTAATTGAATACGTTAGGAATAACCTAGGTCCCATAGTAGTGTTTGGCGGGTTATACTTCGTAAGTAAATTACCGAAGACCAGGTCAGGGAAGATAATGAGAAGAATTGTAAGAAGCGTAATCTCTGGGCAAACGTTAGGTGATATAACTGCACTAGAGGACGAAACATCAGTTGACGAACTGAAAAAGATCGCAGAGGAATTCTCTAAAGAGATTCAGAGTCAGAAGAATCAACAATAAACTCACTTTTTCCTTAATTTTTGATACAACGAGCGTATCTTACCTTTTTAAGTTGCGGTATATGGTAATACCATAGTTAATTCGGCTATGACTTATTTATATCATTTGAGAAGAATAGATGATAACTAATGCAAAAAGTACAGATCAGTGTACTCTCTCTCGCTAAGCTTAAGGTCATCAAACGTAATAACTCAGTCGAAGAGTTTAAGTCCGAAAAGATTTTTTCAAAGCTATCATTACCAGAAGAAGTGATTGACGGGATACTAAACGACATAGCCCAAAATGCAAAGGACAACGCAATAGACAGTAGGACGATAGCCGATATCGTTGAAAGGAACCTCATAGAACACTCATTAGACTATCCAGAGTTGATGGAGACGGCCAAACGTTTCGTCCTAGCAAGGATTTACAATCACGTTTTCGGCAAAGGCAAATGGAAGGATTTCGACCCAAAGGACTTACTGTTAACATACAATGCGTTGAAAGTCCTAGAAGCTAGGTATCTACTTAAGAACCCCGACACACTCCGCTACATAGAAACCCCGCAAATGATGTTCAGAAGAGTAGCCTCATTTCTGGCAAAAAACGAGGAAAGGAGGAAAGAAGTAGAGGAGAAGTTCTACGAGATAATGTCAGAACTTAAGTTCTTACCAAACACACCTACCTTAATGAACAGTGGTACAAGGCTAGGTATACTCTCAGCATGCTTCGTAATACCAGTCAGAGACTCAATGGTAACCCAAAACGGTGAAGGAATATACGACGCATTAAGGGCTATGGCAGTAGTTCATCAACAGGGAGGAGGTACAGGCTTCGACTTCTCAGAACTAAGACCTAAAGGAGATGTAGTAGCCTCAACCGCTGGAGTAGCCTCAGGCCCCATATCCTTCATGAGGATCTTTGACGTGTCTACTGACGTAGTAAAGCAGGGTGGAAAGAGGAGGGGGGCAAATATGGGAGTAATGCATGCGTGGCACGCTGACATAGAGGACTTCATTAAAGCTAAGACTGGTCAGCTGAAGGACGTACAATTACAGAACTTCAACATATCAGTTGGCGTTTACGACTACTTCATGAAAGCAGTGGAGAGAGGTGAGACAGTCCCGCTAATTAACCCGAGAAAGACCAAGATCCCTGGTAAAGACTACGAGTACTACATTGTTAAGGCTAGAGGTTACATGGATGAGGAATGGATACAAGAAGAAATACTAAGAGAATTAGAGGAGAGAGGAGGTTCAGTTTACCTCGATGAAAGCATTATTATAACAGTTGACGAGGCTTTGGCTATTGCAGAAAAAGAGGGGGCTATAGTGAAGTGGGTAAATGCCAAGGATCTGTTTGACGAGATCGTTAAAGGTGCTTGGGACAGTGGCGACCCTGGTCTACTCTTCATAGACACTATTAACAGGAGGCACCCCGTATGGTACTTGGGCAAGATACAAGCTACTAACCCGTGCGGTGAAGAGCCGTTATTAGCATGGGAGAGTTGTAACTTAGGTTCAATTAACTTAGAGAAGTTCGTAGTAGAGAGGAACGGCAAACCAGTAATTGACTGGGAAGGATTAGCAGAAACTATACGTTACGGTGTGAGGTTGTTAGACAATGTGATCGATGCAAACCGTTACCCGCTGAAACAGATTGAGGAAGCTACAAAGAGAACTAGAAAGGTAGGACTAGGCGTTATGGGCTTAGCTAGAATGCTAATCAAGTTAGGCATTCAATACGACAGTATAGATGCTGTATACTTGTCTTACCAGCTAGCCAAGTTCATCTACTACCACGCTTTCAAAACGTCAATAGAGCTGGCTAAGGAGAAAGGCGTCTTCCCTGCATACGACCCAAGACGTTACAAAGACATATGGGAGAGTGCATTACCATTTGAGCAACTCCTCTCAACGGTAGGTGTTGAAGGTAGAGTAAGTTCAGAAGTTAAAAAACTGACCGAGGTCGTTGACAAACTCGATTTTGACCAACTTAAAGGAGAGAGAATTAAACACGGTGTGAGAAACTCGACCGTCGTCTCGGTAGCTCCAACTGGTACTATCTCAATCATAGCAGGAACATCGTCCTCCATCGAACCACTATTCGCATTAGCCTTCATCAGGAACGTAGCTGTGGGTAAGTTTATAGAAATAGACCCGTTATTCCTCGAGTACCTGAGAAAATACGAGCTTGACGACCCAGAAGTAGTTAAGAAAGTTGCTGAAACTGGCATGATAGGAGAGAATCCCTTCATGCCCAAGAGTATGAGGAGGATATTTAGGACTGCACACGAAGTGCCACCGGAGTTCCACTTACTACACCAGGCCTCGTGGCAACAGTGGAACGACAGTGGTACGTCAAAGACTATTAACTTGAGAAGTGAAGAGCCTCCAGAAACGGTAGAAAAAGTGTACTTGCTGGCGTGGAAACTTGGTATCAAAGGTGTGACGGTTTACAGAGATAGATCTAAATCGCAACAGGTCATATACTTCGGCATAAAGAAGGAGAGGGAAGAAGCTGAGAAAAAGATGAAAGAGGAAAAGAAGATACAGTCTCCTCTGCCCTCCTCACTTAGGATATCCCAAAGTAAATATGTGGAGGTCTCGGAAACCTACAGCGGTGGTTGTAAGACTTGTGAGTTGTGAAACGCTAAGCATTATAATATTAATATTTTTTAATTATGACGGTGTATCATATTCTTGAGAAGGTTTGCAACTTACATTACCTTGTGAATATTCGGTTAAAGAGATCCTACCTGCTGTTAGGGCTTTGATAGCTGAGAAACTAGTTGTCGAAAATAACGTTTCGATCTACAAGACGGCGGAATTAATGGGTTTAACACCGGCAGCTGTAGAGAATTATATAAAAAAGAGAAGAGGTAATGCAATAAAGGATGTCTTGAAAAAAGATAAGAAGTTTATGGAAATGATAGAAGGTTTTATAAGGATTATTTCATCTAAGAACGGTAAAGACGGTGCTTCAATATCATCATATTATTGTATGTTATGTACTGAAGGAAAAAGAGTACTGATTAAACAAGGTTATCAGATGTCACATTGTATAGTAGAGACTCTATCTTCAACTTATGATTTTTCGCTTGAGAAAACTTTCAAGTAATTTTCTGAGAGTGAGTTTTACATAAATTATACCGTTTTTCCGAATAGGTATTTTAACTCTGTCGAACTCAGGTTCTATTTTCTCAGCCTCATTTCCTTTTCCATCAAGTATAGATGCGGAAGAAATTCTAGCAGATAAGATCAGGTTAGCTATTACAGGCTCGTCGTTTAGGTTCACTAATCCTAAAGTAAGTTCGTAATTCTTGTATCTAAAGAGAAATGGGACGATGCCGCTAGGATATAGTTTATAAAGAGAGAGATTAAAAGGCGGTTTACAGTCCAAGTGTATAATTGGAACCTTTAAGTTCCACACTAGTTCATACGGTTTAGCTTCTTTCCACGTGGTACTTTTAGTTACTATTACTTCTGAGCTACCCTCAACTCTTAATGATCTGTTGTCTTTAAACAGTACGATCTCTGATGCAGTGGCAAAGGTTATTGCTTTATGAAGTTCCACTGAGAAGAAATTAGATTTTCCTTCTACTTTCTCGTCAAAATTTAGTATAAACGGGTTCATATAATAGTAGGTGGGGTTGTAGAAGGGTATATCTATCGAAAACGGAGGAGTTTTCTTGTCTAGTTCATGTTCTCTAAACTTTAAACCGTCGATTGTTGTCAGCTCTCCACTTTCCATAATGACTTTTTTACCTTCTAGCCAATCCTTTCTTGTCCAAGGAGAAGGATTAAAATAGCTCTCTCCTTCTTTACAATTTATTAGGTCTCGGATTAATCCTACTAACACTTCGCTGTTGATCTTAAAGTCCCAGCCTCTCTGTTCTTTCTTGATCGGTGTCCTAACGTATATAGGTTCAGTATTATTTCTAAGACTCATACTGGTAGTTATCGAACTCCCATCAGGTCCAATTATTTTAGCATATTCACTCCAGAATATTTTTTCTGGACTAAGATAGTTTAACAATTGTGGGAGCTGTTCTATGTTTAGGTCACTTTCTTCTAATTCCACTATTGGAAAATAAGGTAATGGGTAATCAGCGGCTACCTTTAACAAATCATCTGGCTTCATAAGCGGTCAAGCTCATCATCTTAAGAGATCCGACAAATGCCTTTTCATCATAAATTCAGGATCGGGGGTAATTCTTCATTCTTTTCGATATTATTTCCGCTACTTTCCTGCCTTCCACTTTACCTCTAACTTTGGACATTACTTTACCCATTATTACATTAAATGCTTTATCCCCTTTCTCCTCGATAATTCTTATATTTTCTTGGATTACTTGATCTACGATCTTCTCCAGTTGTTCATCACTAATCTTAGAATATTTCTCCACGAGTTTATTTATATCTTCCTTCGTTAAGGAATATTCTAGCAATATTTCAGGAATTGAGTCCTTACTTATCTTGTCTTCGTAAAGTAACTTTATCATGTACTCTAATAAGTCATCGGTAATTATTGATATATCTCCTCCCTTAGACTTTACGTACTTTAAGTTGACCTCCAGTACTGAGGCAATCACGGATGGAGAAACTTTAGGAGAATATTTATTCACAAGCTCTTCAAAAAGGTCTATTTTGGTACTGTTTAACATCGCAGTAGCAAGCTCTTTACTTAACCCCAGATCCACAAACTTTTTCAGTTTACTTTCAGGCTTCTCAGGCATAAAAGTCTTTGCTAATTCTATTATCTTAGAGTCAATTCTTCTAGGCGGTATATCTGTCTCTGGGTACATTCTGGCAGAACCGGGCTGAGGTCTCATAAACTTTGTAGTTCCGTCCTCGAGAGCAGCCCTCGTCTCTTTTGGGATCCCTTCCAGAGCGTATAAAATACGGTCTCTTATCGTATCGAGAGCCAGTTGTAACCTAGCTTTATCCCCGACTACCAGTACGAAAGCGTCTTCTTCACTTACATTTAATGCTTTCTTTACCTTGTCTACTTCTTCCTGAGATATTCCATAATTGGGTAATTCATCTGAGTGAAATAGTCCCCCTAGACCGGCTAAAACTCTCACGTAATCTGCAACTTCCGTTCCGAACCTTCTGTTTTTCATTAGTTCCCATCCGAAAATCCCTCTAAACTTAGGTATCTTAACTCCGTAGACTAAAGCTCCCTTTTCCAGTTCTTTCTTTACCAGTCTACTATTTGTGGAAGCAAAGATCGAAGTTAGGTCTGTAGGCTTATAATTTTCAAGAATCAACTCTTTAGTAACTCCTCTTCTCTGAGTTAACTCTTCTTTGATCTTTAATAACTCGTACTGTCTCCTCGCTTCGTTTCTTATTATCTCCGGGACGAGCTCTAATCTCTGAACTCCCTTGATTTCAGTCTTAACTCCACCCTGAATAGATACGTTTAGGTCTTGTCTTATTGTCCCTATTCCTCTTTTTACTTTTCCGGTCATTCTCAATAACTGACCAATTGCAAAGGCTACCTTTTCAGCTTGTTCTGGTGTATGTATGTCCGGGGCTGTGGAGATCTCTATTAACGGTACGCCTAGCCTATCTAGGTTGTAGACGATTTCATCTTTATTATCACTTATTTTTCTCGATGCGTCTTCTTCTAGGGCAATTGTTTGTATACCTATCTTATTACCATCTACTTCTATGTATCCTCCCAAAGCTATAATAGCTGTTCTCTGAAAGCCGGAAGTATTGGAGCCATCTATAACTATTTTCCTCATTACGTAAACTTCGTCAACTAACGTACTGTGGAGTGAAAGGGCTATGGCCGTGACTATGCCCAAAGCCTCTTCGTTGATCAAATGAGGGGGCTCCTCGTCGCATTCGACAAGGCATGAGTTTTTGGGTAACTTATAAACATATTTCTTACCTTTTTGCCACTCGAACAAAGCAGCTATATCTACTTCTCCTAACTCGCTGAATGAGGGCCTTAAATACCTCTCTAATGATGCATGAAAGGTTTCATTTAGAGATGTATCACAGTTGCAGAAGAGTTTGTGAGAGGTATTTAATTGCTGATGTATTTCCAATCCTACTTTTAACCCTAACTTACTGTAATCTAATTCTGTCATGATACCACCTGGGATACATTTCGGGAACGTGAATCGGATTAATTTCTCCTACAAAATTAGTGAGCATAAGCTCTTTAACCTTATCTAAGTCTGTTTCATGAGCTAAAACCCACATGAGCTTGACCAAAGCTGTTTCAGGTAACATATCCTCTAAAGGTACTACCCCAGCTTCCTGAAGGAGTCTTCCCGTAGCATAAACGTTCATGTTTACCCTCCCGAACAAGCACTGTGAAGTCATCCCTACAAATATACCGTCCTTAGTAGCTTTCTTGAACGCATTATAAAATTCGGAGGATGTGTGTCCTAAACCAGTTCCCTCGACTATAATACCTTTTACACCCTTACTCATTAAGTAATCGATTATGTCCGGCAGTAGACCAGGGTAGTACTTTAATAGGAAGACGTTAGGGTCGAACTTAGCGTCTACTTCGTTTGCGTCCTTCTTCCTTATGTAATCGTCTCTGAGAATCTCTATTTTTCTTTCCCTATAATACACCTTAGCCAATGGGATGTCATTAACACTTTGGAATGCGTCTCTTCTACTTGTATGCATTTTTCTAACTTTTACACCTCTGTGGACTAGGGTGTAAGTATCGGATGATTCCCCATGCATATTAACCGTAACTTCAGCAAACGGAGCATCTTTTGCTACCAGAACGGAGGTCAAAAGGTTTATAGGCGCGTCGCTGCTTGGTCTATCACTACTCCTCTGAGACCCTACCATAACTACCGGTCCGGTTAGGCTCTTAAGCGAGAATGCTAAAGCTGATGCTGTGTAAGCCATAGTATCAGTTCCGTGAGCGACAACTACTCCTTTTGCTCCCTTATCTAAAGCATTCTTTACTTCGTTTGCTATTTTTATCCAGTATTCAGGCTTCATATTCTCGCTAAGTATGGAAAACAAAACTTTTGCGTCAATTTTAGCTATCTCGTTTATCTCAGGCATGAACTTGAGAATTTCTTCAGTTGTCAAAGCAGGTCTTACAGCACCGGTATCGTATTCTATTTTGCTTACTATAGTGCCTCCAGTGCTGATTATAACGACTTCACTCTTGTCTTTAACCGCTTTCTCCTCTGCCCTTTTCTCCTCTCTTTTTTCTCCTCTCTTTATCAGCTTAACTTCGGATATACTATCTACGGATATACCGATGTTATATCCGTTATCAAGTTTTATGACTAAAATGTCATCAGATGAAGAATAAGAGGGCATTATAATTCCTTTTAGTATTACCCCATTTTTTGTAAGCTCTATGGCATCCCCTTCTTGTAAGTTAAATTTCTTTAAAAAATCAAGTGCCTTACCTGCGTAAGTTTCAGACATAATAAAAGGAGAAAAACTGGGACTAAAAATCTTTACCTAGCTTTAGCTTGTGATGCCTTAAGTACTCTCTTCTCGTACTCTAGCTTGTTCCTAACTCTCGGCACTTCTTTGTGCTTCTCCTTTTTAGGCATTTTAGGTGTAGCGTTCCTTACTTTACCAGCCTTTGTTAATGAACCGTGAGATGGCATAAATAAAATGTGGTAAAGGAAAAATTTAAACTTAAATGTTAAATAATGGGTTTGATAATTGATGAAAATATACTTAGTAGAGCACGCGATAGGATCCTTTGCATATGACGAGCAAGGGAAGCTATTAGATTATGTATTAAATCCTAAAGATTTAGGTAAGGTTGTGGAAGCTCTTATAGAAAACGAGAAGGGAACTCCCCTACCCTCAGCAAAAGAATTAATAAGTAAGTTAAGGCCAGACGAGGTTGTAGTCGAGAATGAGGCTGAAATACCAGAGCTTCAAAAGAGCGGAGTGAAGGCATCAGTAGAAATTCATAATATTGGAAGTAAGACTTTCAGGCAATCTCTTCCTAAAGTAGCTTTAGAAACTAAGTTTGTCTCATCGGAAGAAGAACTTTACTCCTTCTTGTATGAAGTATCCTTTGAATATACAAGAAGGAAACTAAGGGGCGCAGCAAGTAAAAGGGATCTACTAGCGATTCAGGCTATAAGAGCAATTGACGATATAGATAAGACTATCAACTTATTCTCCGAGAGATTAAGGGAATGGTACAGCATCCATTTCCCAGAATTGGATAATTTAATTGACGATCATGAATTATATGCATCAATAGTTTCCAAGTTCGGCTATAGAGACGAGATAAATGAGGAAGGACTGATAGAATTGGGATTAAGCAAAGAGAAATCACAGAGACTTCTTACTGCGGCTAAAAAAAGTATTGGAGCAGATGTTACAGATGTAGATATTAAGTCAGTTAGAATGCTAAGTGATACTATCTTAGAGTTATACAGAATTAGAAGAGAGCTAACTGATTATATAGAGTCGGTAATGAAAGAAGTTGCTCCGAATATAACCGCACTTGTGGGGCCTACTCTGGGAGCTAGGCTTTTAAGTTTAGCAGGAAGTCTTGAGGACTTAGCTAAAATGCCAGCAAGTACTATACAAGTCTTAGGAGCTGAAAAAGCACTCTTTAGGGCGTTAAGAAAGAAAGGTAGACCACCAAAGCACGGTGTCATCTTTCAATATCCCGATATTCACACATCCCCCAGATGGCAGAGGGGTAAAATTGCTAGAGCTTTAGCAGCAAAGTTAGCAATAGCTGCTAGAGTAGATCAGTTCAGCGGTAGGTTTATTGGTGATAAGTTAAATGAGGAACTTAAGAAGAGGATCGAAGAGATTAAGACAAAGTATGCTCAGCCTCCACCTAAAAAAGTCCAGGAGCAACAACCTAAGCCGAAACAAAAAGGTAAAAAGAATGAAAAGAGAAAAAAGAAGAACAAGCGAGAGTGAGAAATTATGTCAGAAGTAGTCAAGGTTGAGAAAAGCGAGTTTGATAACATCTATGAGTGCGTATATAATGACGGGACTGTAAGGCTTTGTACGAAGAATCTAGCACCAGGCCATAATGTTTACGGCGAGAGATTGATCAAAGTAAACGGTATTGAATATAGGGAATGGAACTCCTTTAGAAGTAAGCTTGCAGGAGCAATTCAGAAAGGGCTTAAACACAATCCAATAACAAGGAATACAAAGGTTCTTTATCTAGGAGCTGCTTCAGGAACAACTCCAAGTCACGTATCGGATATTGTTGAAATGCAAGGTAAAGTTTATGCTGTTGAGTTCTCTCCTAGAGTAGTCAGGGAACTTATTCTGGTTGCCCAGCACAGACCTAATTTATTCCCTATTTTGGCAGACGCTAGATTTCCACAATACTATAGGGCTCTAGTTGAGGATGTTGATGTGGTTTATGTAGATATTGCACAGCCAGATGAGACCGATATAGCAATTTATAACGCTGAGTTTTTCTTGAAGGATAAAGGTTATCTAATGATGGCAATAAAAGCCAGAAGTATAGATGTAACTAAAGATCCCAAAGAAATCTATAAGAGTGAGGCTAAAAAATTAGAAGAAAAAGGATTCGATGTGATCGAAGTAATTCAACTAGACCCTTACGACAAAGATCACGCGATGGTATTGGCGAGACTTAAGTGAAACCATGTTCGATAAAATTTTCGACATAGGAATTAAAGGAACTATTTCTTATTACCCACAAGAATTCGTAACGTTAAAGCAAGCTCTAGACGGTAACAATTACGTAAAAGTTAACGGCGGTTTTAAACACTACTTCAAGAAGGAAGAGTTAGAAAAACTATCTAAAAATCTCCCCCTTTACTTATGGGATTTAGTTAAGATCCCTTTTGTAATTGTTAAAACTCTAAATCCAGGTGAGTATGTTTTAAATGGTTCAGAGTGGGAAAATAAGGCAATTTCTGCGTTATTGAAGAAAGATATAAAAAGTTATATGACAATAGGTGATGTAGAAAAGATTATAAAAGAATATAAGTCTCTCGTGTTTATTACATTAAGTCCATTAGGCTCTCTTAGTAGTGGTGATGAAAACGATGAGTACTATTAACGAGATAGAAAGAGTTTTGTTAAGGGGGTATTATGATTATTCTATCATTCACTATCCAGAAAAAAACAAATCTATAGATATAATTGCAAGAAAGAAGAGCGATAGTGCAGATAACTCGCGTTCATTTATATTAAAAGTAACTTCCAGCAAATACGTCCATAACAGCAAACTAGTAAAAGACTTAAAGAAAATGGCTACGTTAAGTGGCGCATTACCTATCTTAATAGACGATCAGGTAGACGAGGAAGTTATAAATGATAGGGATAAGGTGCTGGTAATGAGCTCCACTACGTTTGAGAAAGTAGTTAGCGGTGAGAAAATATTCTTGCTAAAAACCAGAGGGGGTATTTTCGTAAAGATAAACTCTAAAGAACTTAGAAAGATAAGAGAAGAAAAAGGTATGAGCTTGGGTGAATTAGCAGAGAAGCTGGGAGTATCTAGGATTTCGATTTATGATTATGAAAAAGAGGACTCCTACGTATCAATTGACGTAGCCGAAAAACTAGTAGATATGTTCGGAGAGAGAATATTAGGGGACATAATAAGTGATTTTAAGACAGAAGATGTAAAAGTTGATGACAAGGATTTGGATGTAGGGAATGATAGAGATGTAACAAGCTTATTAGTTAAAAAGTTAGTGGGAAACGGATATAAGATAGTCAGGTTTAATTTTACTACTGTAGACCTTGCGGCTTCCAGAGATAATAAAAAGATGTTCTTCTGTATTGAAGCAGAAAACGTTTCAACTTCTCTAAAGAAATTTAATGAGGCAAGTAAGTTAGTTTCTAAAGTTAACGGTGAACTAGTGGTCATTGCCAAAACATCTAAGACGCTCAAGGCTTATGAAAAAGAGAGTTTCAATGCATACACTGTAGAAGATATAGATAAGATCGAAAATGAAATTAACTAAAATACGGGAAGGAAAAGCTGAAATTCTAGTCCCAGATCCTAAAGAATATGAAAAAGAAGGTAAGTTCGATCCTAGTTGGGCTCCGGTTTTCTACAACCCAAGAATGGAATTAAATAGAGACATAAGTGTGCTATTTTTGAATATAATTAGACCTAGACGCATAGTAGATGCATTGTCAGCAACTGGAATAAGAGGAATAAGGTACTTTAAAGAGGTAGAAGGCGTCGAAGAAGTGATATTTAATGATTTAAGTAAAGAAGCTGTTGAATTAATAAATGAAAATATAAAGATCAATAACATTAAAGGTAAGGTATTTAATAAAGATGCAAACTCCTTACTTTATGAAGTTAAAGCTGACTTCGTAGACATTGATCCCTTTGGAACACCTGCACCTTTCCTACTAGCATCTTTCCACTCAGTTATAAGAGGGGGCTATGTCGGGATTACTGCGACTGATCTATCAGCTCTAGTTTGTTCCTCTAAATCCTCAGCTAGAAGAAAATACGATATTATTTGTGATAGACTAAGTTTTTCGAAAGAGGTAGGAATAAGGGGGCTAATAGGAAAAGCGATAAGGGAAGCTGCAGTAGTAGAGAAAGCTGCAATACCAGTATTCTCCTTCTATCATGACTACTATTATAGGGTATTTTTTAAGGTAGAAGGTGGTGCTAAAAAGGCAGACAGTTTACTTTCTAGACTAGTTTACTATTATGAATGTCCAAAGTGTGGTTATAGAGATAAGTCAGTTTATTATCAACATGCCACATGCCCCAAATGTGGGGCATCAATGAAAGCTTACGGCCCTGCTTGGGATGGGGAAATTTACGATAAAAATATGATCAACAAGATTAAAGAGGGGTTAGTTCACTTTAATTATCTATCTACATTTAGTACTATATCTAGGTTAATCTCGATAATTTCAGTCGAAGCAGAATACAAAGAACCTTATTATAAACTTGATTTTATTTCGCCAAGATTGAAAAGAAACGTACCACCTAAAGATAAAGTCATAAAATGTTTAAAAGAAGCTTCAGCTACTCACTTTGATACTGTAGGAATAAAAACCAGTAAAAACTTTGAAGAAGTTGTAGAGTGTATTAAGGTTAACTAGCTCCTTTTATGTTCATTAGTATAAACTTAGATAAGTAGGTACAAGTTGTGGGTGAGACCACACTTCCATTTCCACATTTAGTCAAATTCTTGCACGTAAAACAAGGTATCTCAATTATATTGTCTAAGTTAACCGTTATGAGCGTCGGCTCCTCATTAATAAAATACTTAACAACTGTCTTGCCATTTTCTTTAACTGAGTTCTTCCTTATAACTTTCTTGTTCATTAACTTACGTATGGCGAGATTAGCTGTCCTACTATCAAGTCCGAGTTCCTTAATGAGTTCTTTTAAGGGAATTCCTTTTTCGCCCGCCTCCTTTATCTTTTGATAAATAAGATCCTCATATGATGAAGAACTTGACTCCATTCTAAAATCACCGAATTATCAGTAAATATATATATACTTTAAGGCTTATTTATTTTTCCCTCTCATAATTTTACTTCTATGTCGAAGTTGCTGATTATTTCTTTGTATCTATTTCTTATAGTTACTTCTGTAATATTTAGTGCTTCGGCCACCTCTTTTTGAGTTCTCTTTACATCCATCAATGTACTTATTAAGTACACACTGGCAGCCGCAAGTGCAGTATAACCCTTTCCACTCGTAAGTCCGTTTTTATGCATTAAATCGACTAGTTCTGATGCTTTAGTAGAGACGTAAGGAGGTAAGTTTAACTTTTCAATTATTTTCGGTATATATTCAGTAGGTTTGATAGTAGGCTTAAAACCTTGAACGCTTTTAGCCACGCTTTGAATTCTCTCTAGAGCTTTCCACAAATCGGACGAGGAGACATTATATAAACTTTTTATCTCTTGCAATGACTTGGGAATCTTGTTAACCTGGCAAGAATAGTATAGGATTCCAGCAATTAGAGTATACATATCGATTCTCTTAGCTTTTCCTTCTTCTATTATCCTCCTTGTCAGTAACGCTGCAGTTTCCTTTACATGATCGGGTAAGTTTAGTTTAGAGGCTTCGCTATTTAATACCGACAAGTAAGTTACTAACTTTCTCTCCTTAGCAAGTACTCTTAATTTGTTTTGCATCAGTATCAATCTATGTATCTTAGCCTTGTCCTTGACTCTGGGATATCCGATTTTTGTTGTTATGCCAAAATCGTGTACCTTAGCCGTTATCGGAGACCCTGTTCTTTCCCTTTCCATACGATCTTCAGTCGTGTACGCTCTCCACTCTGGTCCCTGATCTATTATCATATCGTCTATGACGAACCCGCAACTGGTACATACGTGAATTCCTCTCTCGGGATCAAAAGTTATCGAATCAGAAGAACCGCAATTAGGACACTTGGTCATTTTCTTCTACCTCCTTTCTTTCTTTCTATAATCTCAATGAACAATTTCTCGGTAGGCTTCTCGTTAGTAAGAGGTTCAGCTAAAATGAACGGTCTATTTACATTACCTATAATGTCTAAAACTTTTGCTATCCTTTTTCCACTTTCTGTAACTATAATCTTTCCTATGTAGTTATACTTAGAGTAGTCAATCTCTCTTTTTCCTTCAATTAGCCATTTATTACCTAGACTGTTTTTATAGAAATTTCCAGTTTCAAGAAGTCTAATTTTTGTCATAGGATCACATCTCATTTTGTATATTAGATAGTATTTATAATAATACCAGCATAACAGAACGTAAAATGGCGTTCTGCTTGGGATTTAGATTATGGGTTAAATACTTTATTAACCTACGGCTACTTATAAATAAAAATAAATCTTCATACATTAAAGTGATAAGTGAATGTCAACAGCTGAATCCTCAGAGGACGAGATTCAACAAAAGCTCTCACTAGCATATGAGCAGATAAGAAAGTTAAAAGAGAAGAAGGAAAAGTTAATCGAAGAAGTTAAGAAACTAAAAGAAAAAAGAAGGGAAAAAGTAGAAAAAATAAGATCTATAAGAGAACAGCTCATGCAAGTTAGGGAGGAGTTAAAGTCCAAGGTCGAGGAAATAAGACAGCTAAAAGCGCAGAAGCAAAACTTAGTTCAAGTAATCAGCGAGATAAGAAAGGAGTTTGAACAGCTTAAGAATGCAGAGAAAGTAAAAGAGAAGTTAGATCCGGTTCAGATAATGAAAAAAATTGAACAGCTTGAGTGGAAGTTACAAACATCTACTCTTTCACTTGAAGAAGAAAAGAGAATTATTCTTAAAATAGCAGAACTCGAAAGGAAGTTACAGACTGCTAAGAAACTAGCTTCTTTAAAGGAAAAGAACGTAGAAAGTAAAGCAGAATTGTTAGCTAAGAGAGTGGAACTATCTAATATAAGGCAAAAAATGTTAGAATTAGGTAGCCAAGTTGCTGAGAAAAGAAAACTTCTGCAACAACTGAAAGCGGAGAGAGACAAACTCAAAAAAGAATTAGAGGACATAAATAATCAGATAAAAACAATAAGTGATCAGATTGTAATTATTAGGACAGATATAGAAAATAAATCAAAAGAAATTCAACAGCTCAAAGATGAGTTAAAGAAGATCAAGGAAAGTATAAAGAATGCTAAGAATGTGACAGAGATATACCAAAATCAGATAAAGGCTAATCCAGTGAATAAGGAGATGATTGAAAGCAAAAGGAAAGAGATCGAAGAGAAATTGAAGACTAACAAGAGGCTTTCGTTTGATGAACTTTTAATACTATACTACAACCAAAATGATGATAATGGAGAAGATTCTGGTAATATACATTGATATTGACGATGATTTAGGCAGGATTGGAATCAAGACACCAGTTATAGGAGAGTCAGAAGTATCTCAAGCGATTAGGATCGCCGAGGAGAAAATTCCCACCGACTCAGATCTAAACACTATGATAGTGGCTTATAATATATTCAAGAAAATGCGCAATGAAGGGCAAAACGTAGATATCGCATTTATTTCAGGTAGTGAAGGCAGTTCATTGGAAAGTCAGTTACAATTTTCAAAAAAACTGGATGATGTAATAAAAAAAGTAAATCCATCTAAGGCTATAGTAGTATATGATAGTCCTGAAGACGCAAAAGCTATCCCAATAATTCAATCGAGGCTTCCCATCGCAGGTATAGAGAGAGTTTTGGTAGAGCAGTATAGGGGAGTTGAAGAGACTTATGCTCTACTTGGGAGGTATATAAAGAGAGCCTTATCAGAACCCAGATTTTCACGGATTTTTTTAGGAGTACCAGGGATCATTTTGTTTATATTAGGTCTCTTTTCCCTGCTTAATTTAACAGCTTATGCCGGTCCTATAATCATGATGGTTATAGCAACAGCACTCATAATTAGAGGTTTGGGAATAGATGATTTAATAGAAAGTTGGTGGGAAAACTCTACTATTATGGTTATAGTATCAATTATTGCATTAATTTCTCTTATCGCCGGTATAGTAAACGGTTATTTTGTTTTTATCAGCTTGAAAACTTATGATGCACTCACGGAATTTCAGGTTCTATTAAGTATACTTCCCTATGTTGTTTTTGCTTCTGTAGTTCTATTCGGAGGTAAGGCTGTTAACAAAATAATAGCTAAAGATATAAAAGTGTGGCATGATATTTTTAGGATCTTTTCGACAGTCATAATATATTACATTATAGTGGTAGTGGCTAAAAACCTAGAACAGAATTCAACAGAAGTAGGTTTACAAACTATTTATTCCTTATCTATAACTACACTCGTTTTAATCTCTGTGTATATACTTATGAATATAATAGAAAAATATAAGTTCAACTCTACTTCTGCTCCTTCTTAGTTTCAGTTTTTTCTTCTGTTTTTATCCCTAATTTATCCCTAATTTCGACGGGTAGATCTTCTACTTTTATTACTTTAGCTTTTCTAGGAAGCTTCTTTACAAGTCTGTTTAAAATGAGATATGCGTCTGGCGGATTAGACTCTTCAAGTCTAGACTTGAAGACACGGATCTTTACAAAATGATCCGGACTTATTTGAACATATTGATATTTCTGATGTTTTAATGCCATGTTTCTCACCTATTCAACACTTTCTTAAAACTCTAACTCTTCTTCCTCTACTGGTCTTATACAGTCTAATTCGGCAAGCCTGTCGAAAATTCTTTTTACAGCCTTATGTACCTCGTCTTCTCTTTTTGCTCCAGTAATTACCATTTTTCCGCTACTGAATATGAGTAAAACTACTCTAGGCTCGTCCATTCTATATATTAAACCTGGGAACTGTTCAGGCTCGTACATGTTATTTTCAAGGAGAAATGCTGCCTTATCCAAATTAACTATTACATGAAGGTTAGCTGATGCAACTATATTTTGAATTTGTATCTTAGGTTTTCCGGTAAGTTGCATTCCGTATTTTTTAAGCGTCTTTATAATTCTCTTTACTGCCTTGATCAATTCATCAGTACTTTTAGCTCCGGTTACTACCATTTTACCTGACTTGAAAATTAATGAAGTAACCTTGGGAGATTCAAGTCTGAAAATTAAACCTGGAAACTGATCAGGGTCATATTCAACGTTTGGAACGCTTCTCTCCATTGCGTAAAGGTCTAACGACTGTTCAAGGGTTACAGTAGCTACTATATTCTCGATATTAACTACTGCCTTATAGGGTATTTCTGATATTTAGACCACCTAAAAATAGTTTATAAAGACATTTATAAATAACTTGTTTTTTAAAGGATGAGGTCTTTTAAAAGACTGAGTTCAGGGAACTCCATTATTCCTTGTCCTTCTATAATCCCGTAAGGTTTAGCCTTTTCTAGTACTCCGTTTTTTCTCATTAAAGGTGACATATAATTCGTGTGAATTAACGAGATGTCGTTACCAGACTGATAAGTTCCGGTTGCAGGTAATACAATGGCTGTTGCTCCTTCATTCAGTGGTACCTTTAAGAAACACTGAATTTTATGTGCAAATCCCAGCTTATCCCTTATGCTCAATCTTGGATGTTCATGACCTATTATATAAATACGACCCTTCTCTATTGATATCTCTTTATGACCGTGAAAGATGATTATTTTATCATAAACAATTTCATCTAGAAGTTCTACATTATCAAATTTCTCTAGAAGTGAGGAAAGGTAATTGTCATGATTACCCCTTATAACTTTTAACTCCACTCCTTCCTCTTTAAGCGTTGTAAGTATTTCTGTAAGTTCAGCCCTCTCTTGCTTGCTTAATTTACTAAATGAATGTTTAAAATCACCGTTCACGACTAACTTATTAGTTTTAAAGACTTTAAGAGCTCTCTTGTATACTGTTAGGAATCTTTTCTTCTGAATTTTAGGTATAAAAATTCCCTTGGAAGCCATGTCCTCCTCATAACCTATATGAACGTCAGATAAAACTACGGCGTTCAGTGGTTTTACGTAAACTACAGGTAAGTCTTCAGCAATAAAAATCTCAGAAGCTAAATTCATCATATCCTTACTTATGAGTGTAATACTAAATCTTAAATCTAATAAATCTCTCTTTCATAAGTGTCACTGTTAAAGCTAATCGGCCTAGGCTTGTCCAGTAAGTTCCTGACTAAAAAGGCTATAGAAGAGTTATCCTCTTCAGATATAATATATTTAGACTCCTATACATCCTTATCGTGTGACATTGATGAAGAGTTAATCTCGAGTCTAACGGGGAATAATGTTCATGTATTTACAGCGAATCGTTCACTATTGGAGAATAATTTCAAGACAATTCTCCAATATCTAGATGAAGGAAAAAACGTTGCCATCGCTACCATAGGTGATCCTATGATAGCAACTACCCATATTAGTCTAATAACAGAGGCTAAGAATAGAGGTCACGAATTTCTAATTGTTCCGGGTGTTTCGGTTCACTGTTACATGATCTCGAAAAGCATGTTATCCTCTTATCGTTTCGGAAAGTCCGTAACTATAGTTTACCCTTTTGGTGATAAGATAGATACGACACCCTATTATGTCCTTAAGGAAAATCAAGAGCGTAAGCTTCATACTGTTTTTTACTTAGATATAAGAGACGATAAACCAATGAGTGCAATAGAAGCTGTGTCATTATTACTTAAAATGGAAGAAATGGAGAAAATGAGAGTTATTTCACGAGACGATGTGATAATTGTGGGACAAAGATTGGGCTGTCAAGACGAAGAAGTCGTAGCAATGAAACTTAGCGATGTGGTTAATTATCAGTTTAAGCCCCAACCACATATAATAGTTTATCCCTCTAAGTCCCTACACTTCATGGAAAGCGAGGGGTTAAAATGTTTGATGAAGAGGTAAAAAATAGGGCTGAAAAGTATATTAGAGGAATGGAGGAAAGACTTAAGAAAGTTCCATCATTCTTTATAGAAAAATATAGAAAGATTTATGATTTAGCACGACAATATACGCAGGATGCCAAATACTATCTGGAAAAGGGAGACTATATAACTGCTCTAGTAGATATAGTCTATGCCGAAGGTCTGCTAGATTCTATTGCTTTCAACGAGAATATAAATTTAGAACTACAAATACCGAAGAAAGTATTCGTAGCAGGAACGTTTGACATTATTCATCCTGGACACATAGAACTACTTAAAGAGGCGTCTAAATACGGGTTAGTACATGTAGCTGTAGCTAGGGACAAAAATTCGGAAAAAATAAAGGGAAGAAGACCCATAAATGACGAAAATCATAGATTAGAGGTAATAAGAAGCATAAGATATGTTTACGAAGCCTTCCTAGGCGACGAAAACGACTTCCTAAAGAGTGTGGAACGAGTGCGTCCTGACGTGTTATTCCTAGGACCAGATCAGAAAGTCGATGAAAGTAAATTAATTGATGAGCTTAAAAAAAGAGGTTTAGAAAACGTTCAAATTATGCGATTACCTCAAAGGATATCCACGTATGAACATTCGAGTACATCTTCTATAATTCAAGAGATAGTAAAGAGGTATTGTAATAAAAAAGATGATAATAAAAAGGAATAGAAACAGGCATTCTTATATTTATTTTTCAAGTGCTAACGTTTAACAAATAAACTCCATTTGGAATAGCTATGTACAAAGGTGCATTATTAAATAATACGTTTTTAATAAACTTCACAGAGCCTATATAATGCCATTTATTAATTACTCCATTTGTGTGTAGATACGTGCCATACTCTACGTAGTAGTATACTGTTAAATTAGATGGGTTTATATCAACTTGGAAAAATGCTATGTAGTAAATGAACGGGTCTGGTACGAATGTTACACCATACCAATTGTAATCGTAACTTATAGTACCGTAATATGAATAGCTTGAACCCGTAATACTCGGTACGAGATTATTTAAACCTTCCGCTACACCTATTGCATAATATATATAACCGTCACTATAATGATTTTTAGTTTCATTATAAACCGGAAGATATAAGCCACCTAAACAGTAACTAGAATCGGTTGGGGCAATTGGGTTTAAGGTCAACTGCTCATTTAAATTTGGTTTTTTGAACGTCAAATTTATCCATTGGTATTGACCGGGTGGGATAATCTTCAAAATTGTGTTTGTAATCTCATATGGATAAGTAATATTACCTATCGGTACACAATTATTATCGAGTAATACCAGAGTGAGGTTTAAAGGTGCTAAAGCAAAGGGATCTGGTGTGCTTATACCTCTTAGATAATCCCAATCCGGACTTTCAACCTCAGTTATTGGGAAGTTCCCTGAATACGGAATTCCAGCCATACTAACCAGTTGCTGTAAAGAGTATAATTTGTTACCTGTATCGGAATATATTCCTAAAGACGTTACGTTATACCAAGTGCCCTTATTTGTAATGATAATAGCCCATGGATATTCCCCTAATAAGGAGTTTATAGAAACTGGTATACTGATTTTCTCATGTATAGGTTTTAACTCATTCGGATATATTATGTAACATATGTATTGTCGCGAGGGAGAAGTTATATAATAATTTCCATTAATTTCTATTGTAGAAAGAGGAGAGTTCTGTGAATAATAATTTAATCTCTTTATCAGATTTTGAGATGATGAACCTAGCTGTTGCTCTACGGATAAAACTACTAATAATGACATTATTATTATTTGCACTAGTATTACAGCACCTAATATACTTGAGATTCCTCTCTTACTTCTCATGAAGTAACTGAAAAATTAAAAATGAGCAGAGTAGGTTGAAAGTTAAAAATAAAATCTTTTCATCCGCGTATGCTTCACGAATTCGCAAGAAGGTGTTAAAAACTTTACATCTTCTTGAGGACTAAAGATGTAAGAGTAGACCTAACTCCCTTAACGGATCTTATACTTTCAATTATTTGATTTAACTCATTAGTATCTTTAGCCTCAACCTTCACTATTATATCATAATCTCCAGATATCTCCATTACTTCTTTAACTCCTTGTACTACCGATAAGCGCCTAGTTACAGCAGTTGTGTAAACATTCGAGTCACATTTTACGGATACGATAGCCTGAATGTTTTCAGGAGGTCTCGGTTTTAGTATTCTCCCGGTAACATTCTCAGCAAGCTCCAGTAGATCTACGTCACGATAGAATCTTGCACTAGGGTTTGCTTTTATTTTAGCTAAAACTTGATCTAATTCACTATCAGATAGCTTGACACCTAACTTTTCGAATCTGTCTTTAAGGGCATGTTTTCCAGTATATTTGTCTATTACATAATCTCTATTTCTTCCGAAAGTTTGGGGTGGCATAAATTCATAGGTTGACGGGTCGTTAAGAATTCCGGCAACGTGAATTCCCGCTTTATGCACAAACGCGTAATCACCGGTAATCGGGAAGTTCGGAGGCATCGGAATCCCGCTATATTTCTCAACAAGACTGGCTACCTCAGGTAGTTTTTCTAGTTTAACGACCTCTACACCGAAATGATATTTCAATGCGGCAACTACTACTTGAAGAGGAACAATTCCTACCCTCTCTCCCAGTCCGTTTACGGTTGCATGAATAATAGTAGCCCCTCCTTCTACCGCAGCCAAAGCGTTTGCTACAGCCATTCCCAGATCATTATGTGCATGTATATCAAACTCTACGTCTGGAAATCTAGAAGTTAGATCCTTAAATAACTCTCTAGTTTTCGAAGGGTACAAAACTCCTACAGTATCTGCAATACTTATACGATCAGCACCTGCGTCTTTGGCAGTCTTTATTACTTCAAGAAGATATTGGTAATCTGCTCGTGTAGCGTCTTCAGCAGTAAATCTGACCTTAACTCCGTGGCTTTTAGCGTAACTCACGGTCTCTGAAATTATCTTCAGTGCTTCTTCCTTGGTGACATGGTGCTTTGCCTTTAAATGAATATCGCTTATACCATAGAAAATTGCAATTCTATCTACTTCTAATTCAGCTGCCACCTCAATATCCCTTTTGACTGCTCTGCTGTGCCCTAGTATTTCTGAAGTAATTACGCCTTCCTTCTTCATTTTGACTATTCTTTTTATACCCTCGTAAATGTCAGCAGACACTGCAGGGTGCCCTGCTTCTATCATTGTAACGCCTATATCAGATAACGCTTTAGCTATTTCAACTCTCTGTTCTACGGTAAATACTACTCCAGGTGTTTGTTCTCCTTCTCTAAGTGTTGAATCAAGGATTCCTACTTTCATTTGTAATGTCTATGACAGTAATGTGGTTATAAATAAAATGGTAAAGAGTGGTTTCAAAACCGTACTATTTAAGAGAGTTTATTACGAGTTGTGAAATGTTCTCAAATCCAATTCTCTTTGAATATTTTTCCAAAACTTTTGAGAGTAATTCATAAAATTCTCTATTTTGCCTTATAACATCAAGGTGATTAGTATACACAAAAATTATAGATGAAGTCAGATTCTCACTGTGCATATAATCTTGTTCGATCTCCTCTAGTATTGATATAACAGTTTGTAAATCTATTTTATTCTTGTATTGTCTAATTAATTTAAACTCCTCCTCATCCATTATTGACATATTTTACACCGGAAGGACTAAACTTCCTATACTTATATTCCCTGATATAATATCTAAAAGCTTGTCTAAGTTTTTGAAATTAACAACCAGTACTTTTATTTTCGATCTTTCTATAATTTTAATCGCTAATGGGTCTAAAAGCTCATAAGTTCCTGCATTAACTGACTGCGTTAACTCTAAGATTTTTTTCAGCTCAATAGTGCTAAGTCGAGGTAATAATCTAGCTTCGGAGAACTTTTTAGGGTCTTTATCATAAACTCCGTCTACGTTAGTGGCTAGAACTAAAAGATCACTATTGGTAGCTTCACTAACCAGAGACGCTACGGTCGCAGTAGATTGACCAGGCTGAAAACCTCCAGTAACTACAACCTTACCGTAACTCCATTTTTCAATAAACTCCTCTAGACTTTCGGGAACCTTGGAATAAGCAAGGTCTCCCAGATAGAAAGCTACCAGGTAGGCGTTAAGCCGTGACGCCCAAATACCTAGAAGATCTAAGTGAGCTTCTTTGATACCAGCTTTTCTTCCCAAGTTTATGTATTTTCTCGCGGTACCTCCTCCTCCAGTCACAATAGCTACTCTATGTCCAGAATTCAGTAGAGAGAGTACGGATTTTTTTATAATTTCCAAATTAGTCGGATTTTCGTCATCAAAAAATTTCCCGCTTATCTTCAATGTCACTATCATTTGAGGAATAAATCATTTGGGGTAAAATTAAAGCTCAACTGTATGATCGTACAAAAGAATAAGTAAAAACAAGCTTTAGCTTAAGCATATAAAAATCGCGTTAAACTGGATAATCATCTGGAAGTTTATGCCTGAAGTACTTTCCAGTCTCGGGGTCTTTGAATAACCCTATCTTTACACCTTTCCTTCCTTTAGGAGCTAATACCCATGTTTTCTCCGGTGCAAGCTCCATCTCTTTACCTCCTGGAGTTTTTACTTTTACTTTTTTATCAGCCATATCAATCATTACTATACTATTTTAGACAACTTTAAAAACCTTTTTACAACTCATGTAAAGGATAATACCAATAGTAAGCTAAAGATAACTTGAAGGACTTCCTTAAATTATATTGCATCACTAGTTCCCCCATCAATTTGTATTACAGACCCCGTTATATATGAAGAGAACTCCGAAAGAAGGTAAGTTATTAATGATCCCAATTCTTTTTCCACGTCCCCAGTTCTCTTTAACGGCGAGCGAGAGATTACCTCTTTCTGCCAGAGCTCATCAAAACTTATTCCCAATTTTTCAGCTAATCTCCTTAAGCTTCTCTTAGCTCCCTCAGTCTCAAAACTTCCCATAAGGATCACGTTAGCTGTTACGTTAAATTGACCGTAATCTTTAGAGACTACTTTAACCAATTGTATCAATGGGGAACGGGAAACATCAGCTAACACGAATATACTCTGAGGTTGTTTCACAGTCCATGAGGATAAATATATCAATCTACCACTTCTCTTCCTTACCATATGCGGTAGCAGTGATTTAGTTAACTTTATAGCACTAAGCAGATAGAGATTTACAGAATACAACCAATCCTCCATGGTAGTTTCAGCGAAAGTAGAGGGCTCTGAAGGAGGATTCCCCGTGTTGTAAATTAGAGCATCAATATCATTCCCTAACTTCTCTAACGCAAAGTTAACTAGGTCATCCAAACTATCGAGCTTACTGAGATCAGACTGGAAACCGTATACCTCAGGGTTATACTTTTTTAAACTTTCAACGGCTTTATTCAATTTTTCTTTGTTTCTAGAGGTCAAAACCAGTCTACAACCTTCTCTAGCTAACTTCTTTGCTATCCCGAAACCGATACCTTCACTTGAAGCGGTAATAAGTACTTTTTTACCGTTTATATTCACGTTCACGTTTATCCTATTTTATCCTTGTAAAGGATTGTATATAACGTATTCACCTTACCTGAAGTGGTTACTAAATCTATGCCTAGTATAACCATGCCTCTATTCTCAAGTTCGTTTATTTTTGCCTTTAGCTCCTCTGGTTCTTTCACCGTTAAAAACAAGTCATAAACTCCTTGGTAAATGTTCGTACCTCCTTCAACCGTTTTTTCTGAGTAGACGGTAATCCTATAAGTTCTGTTAGTAGGTTTTAGGGTGAATATTGTTGAAAGCTCCCTACCCTGAACCTTTCCGTAAGGTTTAAAATAGTACCCTGCTACGTCCTTAACTTCTCCCTCAACTATCAAAGGATACTCTTCTAAAATTCTATACTCAGATGGCTCCGAAAACGGTACGTATAACTTAGTGTTAGTGAGAGAACTCTCCAAGGATATTCCATCTTTAGCATACCAGCTAGATATAGGTACATTTCTCGATAGCCGGTTATAGAAAACTAATATCTTATAACTCTTCTTTACCTCTAAGACCGCATCGTATTCGATGTCGTAAATCAGTTCGACCTCTGCATCTTCAAAAGCAGGCGTAAAGCCCTTCTCAGCTATCCTCTTTCCTACATCTCTCTTAATCTCGTTCTTAATACTCTCGTAATAGGTCAAGTCGTTACTAACTATGAAATCCTCTTCCAACCTCTTCAAATAAGTAGGTAAGTTGACACCTAGAACGAAAGTCTTATAACCTTTCTCCTTGAGGATTTGTAACGCGTTTCTCTCGAATTTATCCTTAATCTCTTCTATTTTGTCTCCACAAATGTAACAGCTTCTTTTTTGGAACCCCTCATTATAATAGAGGGAAAATAGAGGCGAAGCAAGCTCTCCAATGTTGAAGAATACCTCCTTTAGCTCTGTAAGGTCTTGAATCTCATGATCTTTAATCATCTTATCGATCTCCATCAAAAGTGCCAACTTCATTGCCTTACCTCTCTCATTGTTGGTATGTCCATAACTCAATCTGGCAAAGCATCTGCCTAAACAACTGTTACAAAGAGGATATTTAGAAAGAAGAGTAAAAGCCTTATTTAATATCTCTCCCTTCAAAAAGCTTTGCAAGACCTTTCTTCCTCCTCATCATTTTTAATAAGTTGTTTGTCATTTCATATTGTTTAAGGAGCTCCTTTACCTCCTCGGGCGTAGTTCCAGACCCCTTTGCGATCCTCTTTATTCTAGACTTGTCTATTATGTCAGGGTTATCGAGTTCTTTATAAGTCATTGAATTCATGATATTCATGAATTTTCTTATCTTCTCCTCTCCTAACTTAAGTTGTTCTTCTGGTATTTGTGATAAAATATTGTAACCAGGGATCATCTGGAGAATCTTATTGAGGGGACCCATCTTTCTCATCGCATTCAACTGTTTATAAACATCCCTTAAAGTGAGTTTAGTCTTACCCGTTAACACTTCCTCCATTTTCTTCTCTATCTCCTCATATTCCTCTATTCCTTTGATCTTCTCTATTATAGCCTCAATATCACCCATTCCTAATATGCGTGAGACAAACCTTCTAGGATTAAACACTTCAAGCTCATCGAGCTTTTCGCCAGTGCCTATGAACTTAATAGTAGCCCCTGTAGCGGCTACAGCAGAGAGTGCTCCTCCTCCTTTAGCAGTACCGTCCATTTTAGTGATTATGATAGAGCCTATAGGACTCGCGGTGTGGAACTTAGAAGCTAGATCGTAAGCCTTTTGTCCGATAGAAGCATCTATCACCAAGATTACTTCGTCCGGTTTTATACTCTGATAAATGTTCTTCATTTCTTCCAACAGTTTAACCTCTTCCCCGTAACCATGTCTTCCTGCAGTGTCTACTATGACGACGTCGTATTTTTCCTTTAGGAACTTTTCTACACCGTTCTTAGCTATTTGTATAGCGTCCTTATTCCCAGGCTCACCATATATAGGTACACCTATTTGGTTTCCTATTTGTAGAAGTTGTTCATAAGCAGCAGGTCTATATATATCTGCAGCCACTAATCCTACTTTATACCCTTTTTTCTTGTAGAATAATGCCAATTTTCCTGAAGTAGTGGTTTTACCGCTTCCTTGTACACCTACAAGCATTATCACGTAAGGAAGTTTCTTAGGCATTACATTAGGTTCTTTATCTCCCCCAAACAAGTTAGTTAGCTCTTGGTAAACTATTGAGATAAACCACTCTCTTCTCTCGATAGCAGATGGTGGCTTTTCATTTGCGAGCCTATTCTTAATTTTTGTAGTTAATTCATTAACCAGTTTAATATTTACATCAGCTTTTATGAGAGAAATCTGGAGGTCTTTTATGAAATCATTAACAGCCTTATTATAATCAGAAGAACCTAAAAATTTCTTTACTGCATCTTTTAAATTATCAAGCAAGGTTACTTAACCCTTACAATCTTTTTTCTACCCATTACGTCCCAATACTCTATCTCCGCACCCGGCCTTATTTTATCCGCAAGTTCAGGTTCTTTAGGCCTCTCAATATCAAAAGTCTCGTAAGTTTCTAAGTCCATTATTTGAACAGTGTCACCTTTGTCTGCGAGTATCTGACCTACATGCTTCTCTATAATCGGAACTTCAACCTGCTGATCAACGGGAGCCATTATAGTCCTCTTTTGACCGGTGAAAATACCGATTGCGACGACGTTCGCCTTAGCACTACCGTGCTTACCGGTCTTTGCCTTAGTGATGTCTACAACTCTACAAGGTTCTCCATCTATAACTACGTAACTTCCAACCTTTAAATCGCCAACCGTGGTGTACTGAATGCTCACGATTACTCCCAATTATCCTAATTCACATTAGGTTTTAAACTCTTTTGTCATTGTCACGAAGTTTAGAAGATTTAAGCTCCGAGCTTTGGCCCTTCATCATATTTCAGCCAGTCTAACCTCTTCACAGCAACTTATTTTTACCTTCGATCATATATAAGGGTATGCCGTGGAAAGTAAGGTGCAGAAACTGTAAGACAGAATGGGTAATAAACATTAGTTTCGACATAAGCAAACAACCGGCGATCTACCAATATTGTAAAGTATGTAGAAGAAACACTTTTAATGACATCTTGGAATACATTGAATAAGGGATGAAGAGCCCAATAAAGTTGACCGGTGATATAACCTGTCTCGGCTGACTTCTAACTTACGAAATCTCCGCTCTTAATCTTTTCTGGAATATATTGGAATGCTAAGAATTTTAATCCCTTACTAGCCATAGCCTCGATCTCCAACTTAGATTTCTTATCCAAGAAGATCTCTATCTCATGTTGCCACCCTTTCGTCTTAAACCAATCGTAGTTCTTTATTTCAAGAGCCCTCTTTACGTCCGCTTCCTTAGCCTTGATGATATAATTCCTCCTCTCCTGCTCTGAAAGGTAGGGCTTCTTATTCTTGTCTCCGAAAATATCCGTCATCGAGACCCCCAAAAACTTAGCATTAGGGGTAGCTAACCTCTCGCTTTCATAGGATAGTTGGATCGAACCTATCCTGAATACACTATAGATATACCATCCGTAGGGGTCTGCATCAGTTAAAATATAAACGGGGAGTTTGAGTTCCTCATTTAACCTTCTCACGAACCTCCTAGTCGCTCTATCAGGCTGACCGGCACTAGTTATCAAAATAGCCTTATACTGCCTCCAAAAACCAGCTCTGTGAAGTTGCTGAAATACAGCGTCCTTCTCCACGACTAAAACGAACTCAGCGTTCACGTTCACGAAGTCAATTAAATCAGGAGTAGGTTCTATCGCATATGCACCGTGACCCATCTTACTCAAGTCTATAACGTCGTTACCACTTCTAATCTGCATATCCCCTACCACTTTTCCCTTCTCTTTACTTAGAATTAACATGTCCTCCCTCAAGAGATTGGTGAAGACTTCTATATCTACGATCACACTGTCAGACTCTTTTTGTTCATCCCAAGTGTTCTCCTCATAAGTTTTGTTAGTTCCTTTAAGTATTATAGAGTGCTTACCTCTATAGTACAGATCACGTATTGTCGGATACTCATCGTTGACTAACGCATCGTATATAATACTCGCCATCAGAGTAGTTTGCATAAATCGCTTTGCCTCATTAAGGTCTAGGAAGTTTCTCCTTAACTTTTCCTTTCCTAAGATCAACAAACCTCTTTTCTCGTCGTATATAGTGTTAGACAAAGTCCTCTTGGGGATTTCCATTACGGGTGGTTCTCTCTTATTAATTTGTTCTATCACTTTAAGAAAAGTGTCTCGTAAAATTTTAGAAGCCTTCTTCCTAGCCTCGCGGTCGACCTTTGAAGTAAGTTCCGTCATAACTCCTCAACCTTATAGTTTTTAATTTCCTCTACTAATTGTTTATCTTCAATTTCAAGTTTCTTTAGCACGAGATTGAGCAACTGTTCTCTAATTGAATTCTGAACCTCTGGGACTTTTTCCTTCTCTCCTGCAACAAATATCGCCAGGCTCCTGCTCACTTCAGGAATATATTTAAGGTATGTAATGAGCTTCTTTTTAGCCTCTTCCTCCTTTTTCTTTTCACTAATATAAGCCTTTAACTGCCTCGCGACATCCATTAATGCAAGCTTAATCTCCTTTTCAATTTCCTCGACGTCTGCAATACTTTCCTTGCCCTCACTCTTATACGGGACTTTAGTACTACACAAGTGAACCATGACAACTAAAGGTGGCTGTTCTTCCTCTATACCGTACCTTTTCCAGTCCATCTCTTCACTTACTACCTTCCAGATCACGTCAGACTTCTCGCCATATATTAAAGGGATCTTATTCGCATACCTTAACACTACGGGTTCAGGAGATGGCGGTATTGCTCCGCCATAAGCAATTCCAGCCTCAACAATAAACGGATGCCCTTGATATGCTTTCGGTTTCCTAGTTATAGCAGCTACAAACTCAGGGTTAAAGATCTTCTTAAGGCTTAATTCAATTATGTCAGAACCTATTACTGAAAGCGCTTCTGCTGAAGGCGGTCTAAAGTCCTCAAACTTCTTCATCACTTCTACTAGCCTAGAGATCTCTTCGTCAGTGAGGTCAGTGACCTTCTTGTTCTTGTTTATATTTGCTGACTCTAGAATCTTATCAGCAGTTACATCACCGATGCTCTGGAACTCATTAATCAGGAAATCCCTAACCGGTACTGGCTTATTCAACTTAGTTATAAGGTATTTAATCAACTCTATATCTACACCGTAGGGGTGTGGTTTCACTTCCTCTGGTGGTTTAGGTAATTTCTCGGTTAGCCTTTGATAATACACTACATTACCATCAGGGTCTCTAAACGTGATCTCTGCATAGGGTGCTACAACATAAGTTTTCTTAATGTATTCATATACTCTCGACTTAGCCCTCTGCCAATCTGCAACCAAGTATAACGTCACAGAGGTTCCGTGCCACCCCTTATCGTTGGAAACTGAATATTTTTCAAGTACTACTGGTTCGTTTTTAGTTACGTCTATCTTCAGTTTAAAATAGTAAACCCTTTTTGAATTTAAAGGAGAAGTATAAACCTCAACCGGTTTATCCTGATACATCTGGCTGTAGAGTACAGCCGCCTTGACACCCAGCCCGTACATTCCTCTGGTCTGTCTTAAAACGTACTTCGAACTGTAAAGCACTCTGCCTAAAGCATTAGGTACAACATGAGGAGGTATACCTATACCGTTGTCCTCTACGTTTACCTTGTAGACTTGCTTATCCGGATTTACTAAGTCTATCAAAATTTTGATTGAAGGCAAAATACCATGGACGTCAGTGGCATCTAACGCATTTTCTACCAACTCTCTAATAGTTTGATATAAGGCACGGGCTGGGTTGCTGAATCCAGCTAACTCTGGATATCTCTTGAAGAACTCTGCAGGTGAAATACTTGTATATTTCTCGGAAGACATGAGCACCACGCGGTATAAACTGTATTTTTAATTATAGTATGATTACATTAATAAGGATGCTGACAAGATCGGAAGAATTACAGTAGCGTCTCCGTATATAACTACGTTTTCACTAACCGGCTTAATCTTATTCCAAGATATTGCTTCCCTGGGTTTAGCTCCGCTAAGACTCCCATCATATTCCTGAGCTGTAGTTACATAAACAGTGTAATCGAGACCGTCTTTAAACTGATTCCACCAGATGGTATGGTGTTTACTGATCCCTCCACCAATTATTAAGGCTCCTGACTTCTTGCACGAAAAAATAAGGTCTTTAACCATCTTCATATCTTCAAATAAGTTAATCCTCAGCCCGTTAAATTGGGAAAATATAAAGAGATTCGTTCCGAAGGATCCGTCAACTACGCCGGGTACTATAATCGGTACTTTCTTTTCATAAGCTGCTCTTAATATAGAGTTCTTATCGTCTATCCTCTTACCAAACTCCCATAATAATTCATAAACAGGCCACTCTTTCTTTATCCTTACTAGTTCTTCAATATTTTTCCTGACTACTTCCTCGATTACCTTACCGTAACTTTCAAACGGGACTAGCACGTTTCCAAGCCTATGTATTTCCAACTCCCGTAACATTGTGTCATCATATTCGAACAATCCCTTGTAGTATTTACCGCCGTTGCCTCTGGCTATATCGTGATCAATAGTCCCTCCAGTAGTTATTACAACGTTAAAATACCCTTTCCTTATGAGATCAGCAAAGAGTCCTCTTAGTCCAGTTGAGACTAAATTAGCGGTAAAGGAAAGAAAACGGAGGTCCGCATCTTTCATCATGTCTTTTAAGATCCTAGACCCCCTTACTATGGCTTCCGCCGAAAAACCATATATTTTATCCAATACTGGTAAAATCTTTTCTACTCCTCTAAGGTCCTCTAGTGTTATATCCTCTATAGGTTCCTTAAGTAAATCTGCTCTTTTCATCCCTTGGTCACACCTATTGGTCTTAATCTAGCAACCAACTTAGCTATCTTAACTTCATGTGCAACTTTTGCCACTCTGTCTACATCCTTATAAGCACCGGGAGCCTCCTCAGCAACTACTCTCTTCGTAGCTGCCCTTATTACAATTCCCTTTTGCTCTAAGTTTTGTACTACGTTATTAATCGGGTAGCTTCTCACCGCTGCTTCTCTTGACATCCAACGTCCAGCACCATGAGGAGCCGTAAACCAAGTCCTTCTTCCCTCAAGTATACCAGCCATGACATAGCTGGCCGTACCCATGCTTCCGGGGATCAGGACAATCTGACCTGTACTTCTGTGGTCAGGGGGAATCTCATGACTCCCCGGAGGAAAAGCCCTAGTAGCTCCTTTTCTGTGAACTAATACTTTCTTCCTTTTTCCTTCAATATCGTATTCCTCAATTTTAGCTATGTTATGTGCTACGTCGTAAATTATGTTTAAGTCCAATTTCTCCGGATCTACTTTGAAAACCCTCCCGAAGCTCTCCCTAACCCAGTGGGCTATCATTTGTCTGTTAGTCCACGCAAAGTTCGCCGCTGAGACCATAGCATGGAAATAGTCCTGAGCTTCTCTAGTGTTAAAAGGTATAGCTGCAAGTTCTCTATCTGGGACTTGAACGTTATACTTCTTCATAGCCCTCTCCATAACCTGCAAGTAGTCGCTTGCTACTTGATGTCCTAATCCTCTAGATCCCGTGTGAACCATCACTGTTACTTGTCCTTCATGGGTAATTCCTATCGCTTTCGCTACTTCTGGGTCGTATATCTTGTCTACTACTTGTATCTCTAAGAAGTGATTTCCAGCTCCCAAAGTACCTAACTGAGTGTGACCCCTCTGCTTAGCAATAGGGCTTACCTTCGACGGATCAGCTAAATCCCAACTACCATGTTGCTCTATGTGTTCCATATCTCTGTCCCAACCGTAACCGTTATCTACAGCCCACCTAACGCCTTCAGCCAATACGTTGTCTAACTGTTGTAAAGTTAACTTAACCTTTCCTTCACTTCCGACTCCGCTAGGCACATTTCTGTAGATTTCCTCGACCAAATCCTTGAGCTTGTCCTTTACGTCTTTGTAGTCTAAGTTTGTCCTTAATAATCTGACTCCGCAATTAATATCGTAACCTATTCCGCCCGGTGAAACAACTCCTCCTTCGTCTATAGCTGTAGCAGCGATTCCACCTATCGGGAATCCATAACCCTGATGTCCGTCCGGTAATACGTAAACGGATTCTTGTACTCCGGGTAAACATGCAACGTTCATCGCTTGTTTCAACGTTAAGTCTTGTTTCATTTTCTCAATTAACACATCGTCAGCAAACACTGTTACGGGTACTTTCATACACTCTTGGGTTCCCTTTTCAATCCTCCACTCATAAGTGTTAACCCTCTTGGGTTGAATGTCCGGCATTCCGATATGAAAATTATTTTAAACTCTAATAAAGCTGATTTAAATTGTGAAGAGTATAGCGGACACTGAAATAAACATGATGAGGGCTGAGTAACGGATTCATATAACTTTCTTTGCAGCTTGCCTCTTTTTTTCGTTAATTTCCTCGTACTTCTTTCTTAACTCTTTAAAAATCCCTGAAATCTCGTCCATATCAACATTATAAACCGCTTCCTTTAGAAACGTATAAGCACAAGCCTTGCTGTGAAAATAGTAATCCTCTCCCTTCATTGTTAATTTAATCCCTTGGCCTTCGGGGAATTTTCTCCCGCATACGATACACTCTAATTTTGCTTTCATACAACAAACGGAGAATTTAAATTTTTAAAAATAGCGGTGTATTGTGCATTAAAATAACGGTGATTATTAGTGCATAAATTACACTGTAAACTGCAGTCGCTCATTAAGGAAAAAGGATGGGACGACCTCACTACCGTTCAGAAGGAGACCTTTACCCCAATTATCGAGGGTAAAAACGTACTTGTTGTAGCCCCTACTGGTTACGGTAAGACCGAGGCCGCTTTGTTACCTATATTTAACATAATGCTACGTAACGAGACCAAGCCCGTAGCCGTACTGTACATAACACCGCTAAAAGCCCTCATAAACGATATAACTTTGAGAATCGAATGGTGGACTTCAAAACTCGGTTTTTCGGTAAGCAGAAAACACGGTGAAGTACCCCAAAAGGAAAAAAGCCTGAGGCTGAAGAAAGTACCCCACATACTCGTCACAACCCCTGAAGGGTTGGAAATCGATTTAGACTGGGCGAGTAAATTCAGAGAAAATTACAGAAATACAAAGTGGATAATAATTGATGAAGTTCACGAGTTAGTAAACTCTAAAAGAGGGGCACAATTATCTGTATTACTTGAAAGATTAAAGGACTTTACAAATTACGATTTCCAGAGAATAGGCCTTTCCGCTACAATAGGTAACGAACAGAAGGTAGCCAATCTCATTTTTGGTTCTTCAAATAGGGAAAGTAAAATAGTAAAAGTCGAAGGAGCGAGAGACTTTGAAGTAAAAATACTAAAAGTAAAACAAAAAGAAGGAGAAGACCTTTGGGGCTCTACCGCGAAACTGGTAAACCAACTGGTAGAAAGACCTACATTACTTTTCACTAATTCAAGATTTAGTACAGAGAGATTGTATGAAGAACTAGAAAGGAGTAAACTGAAAAATATCTTTATCCATCACTCCTCTATATCTAAAGAAGAGAAAATAAGGGTAGAGAACAACCTCAGGGAAGGAAAGGCTGACGTTGTTATTTGTACAAGAACACTAGAACTTGGAATACACATAGGAGATATTAAGAAAGTAATAATGTATAGACCACCTCCCACAGTTTCTTCATTCCTCCAGAGGCTCGGAAGAAGCGGGCACACTATAAACAGAGTCTCTAAAGGTGAAATCGTATGCCTATACGATTACGACATCTTAGAAGCAATATCCTTATATGAGCTCGCTAAAGCGGGAATAGTAGAACCGCCAAAATCCATGCCTTACATGGACGTCGTGGCAAGGGAAATAATAGGTATAACCCTTCAATACGGCGAAATAGATGTTGAAAAACTCTATAACCTAATAACAAAATCCTCCTATTATAAAGGACTTAAATTCGATAAGTTCTTATCGCTAGTAGAGTACATGATACAAAACGGATTGTTAAAGAAGGAGAACGATAAGGTGAAAATCGGCAAAACCTTCTTCAAGATCTGGAGGTTTGATAAAGACAACAAAATAACGTGGATGAAG
Organism: Stygiolobus sp. CP859M; assembly: GCF_037389975.1. NCBI lineage: Archaea > Thermoproteati > Thermoproteota > Thermoprotei > Sulfolobales > Sulfolobaceae > Stygiolobus > Stygiolobus sp. CP859M. The sequence continues at coordinate 295,052 of NZ_JBBHKS010000007.1, forward strand.
GACTTTTCCGAATTCTTCTCCTTTATAAATACCGACGAAACCTTCAACTTACGTTACGAAAACAAAACAATCGGCGAAATAGACGCGGTATACGTCTACAAACACTTGAGAAATAACGACATTATTAGGATAAGTGGAAAACTGTGGAGGATTGTAAATATAGACATCAATAAAATGCAAATTAACGTAGCCCCTGCTACAAGTGGTAACGGAGAAATCCCAATATGGAAAGGAGAAAACATATCAAAGTCCAGTCTAATAACAAAGCAAATCGAGAAAGTCTTACACAATATCGATGACTACTTATACGGTGAGGATAGTCTTATAGATGAAGAGTCGAAGAACGCTTTGAATAAATTAGTGGAATTCTATCGTATTCATCAACTGCCTCTGCCCAATACAAGGACGATCTACATAGAAAACGAAAACGATGAGATTGTTTATGCAACCCTTATTAACGAGAAGATAGCAAATACACTATCTCACGCCCTATTGTATTTAGCCACTAAAAAGTACTCACTTAATGTCTCTGCAAGGTCTTCAATTTACGGCTTTTCAATAAAGGGAGTAGACAAGGATCTGTTACAAGACCTCATAAACCTAGACGAAAAGCAGCTAAAATCCCTGCTTATAAAATCCGTAAAAAGATCTCCTCTCTTCTTTGCCACACTTAAGGAAATACAATACAGTTTCGGTAAGATAAATAAAGTAAGCAGCAAAGATAAGATAATATTAGAAGAAGCCCTAAAACAGACCGTTAACAAATACTTCAGCATTAAGGGAACTATAAAATACGTAAAGATGATCAAGGAAGGAAAAATAAGGATCATAAACATCAACGGGTTCTCCCCGTTAGGTAAAGCCGTACTGAGCCACTCTCCTATAAAACCGTGGATCTCTGACATCTCAATCCGTATTTACCAAGCCCTCAAAGGCGGAGCCTACACTGTAGAGGAACTGTCAGATATGTTAGGAATATCGAAGAAGACATTAGAATTAAGGCTGAAGAAGATGAGGAAGCCCAGTTCTAAGTACAGGACTTGCAACTTCATAGACGTGGACACCCATGAGACTAGATGGGCGTTATTAGAGGACTTAAAGGAGATAGCCGAATCCGATGATTACTATAATTCCTTCAACCCCATTAACCTCGACGAGTCCTATGTGATGGTAATGAGGGCATACCAGTCAGAAGGAGCTACTGAATCAGTATTCAGGGTAAAGGATCTTGTCAAAAACCCAGAGGAGTTCCTAAAAAGGATACCGTATGACGAAATATTAGAACTGAAATTAAAAGACCCGAACGATTCTCTAGTAGCTTCGATATCTCCTAAGTACTATTTTGTTAAAAAGAGCATAGCCAGATTTTTAGTTTTGAACGCCATAAGTTATATTCAGAACCTAAAGTTCGGATGATGAAGCCCTTCGATAAAGAACGGTGATTCTGGCCCGTGTTACTGATAAAGCACGTAAGTTTCAAAGCACAGATTTATTTTTTCAAACGTTATCAACTATCCGATCCTAGATGAGTGAGAAAAAGTCAAATGAAATTGTGGTTGGAAGGACAAAAAGTGTAGAAGACTATGTGTTAGATATAATAAGCCTCTTTAACCAAGGCTCCCAAGAAGTGGAAATAAAAGGGAACGGCTTTGAGATAAACAAAGTAGTTGACATATACAACCAACTCGTGGACAGACTTAAAGAGGGAGTAAAACTCGAGAAAGTAGACATAGGAAGCGAGGTAAAAGACAAGAGGAGGGTGTCATACCTTCTCCTCAAGCTCAGAAGAGTTTATTAAGGGTCTTACAGCACTGCTGACCTCAGCGAACAAGTCCCTAACAAACACGTCAAGCTTTAACGACCCCTTAGAGATCTTGTCTATTGTATCCAACAACAATCTAGTTCTGTTTTCGCTTACGAAGTCCGAAAAGTTATTACTTAACACCTCATAAGCCTTCATACCTCTTTTAGAAGCTAACAGAAAATACCTCTTTTTAGTCTCCACAACATAACCGTGTTTAACTAGAGAAGATACGGTTTTTGCGTAAGTACTCGGTCTACCTATGTTCTTCTCCTTCATGATCTTTATCACATCTGCATATCCCAACAGAGTTACCGATGAACCCTTCTTGATCTCACTCGCTACTTTACTCTCGTCTAGCACAAAGACCCTTAAAGGATAAATTTGAGAGAAACCACCTTCGACCTTTATCGGTACCTCTACCAATTCCTCAACCCCTTCCTTCAACACTATCTTGACCTTTGCATAAGTTACCCTAGTACTTTTCATTTGACTCGCAATAAACCTCCTGAAGATCAGGTCATAAACCTTAAAGTGAGCCCAAGTAAACTTTACGTAATACTTAAACGGGTTTTCCTCAATATCCCTCTGCAAATCGTTTAAATCCATGGGGTTTGTAGGTCTGATACCCTCATGTGTACCACTCTCTCCCCAACTCCTACCTTGGAATTCACTTTCCAAGTTCACCTTACTTAAGTACTCCTTAGCAATACCGATACCTAAAGGTGAGATGTGACTACTATCCGTCCTGTGGTAAGTGATCAAACCACTTTCGAACAATTCCTGAGTGATCCTCATAGTGACAGGGGCACTTAACCCAAGCCTATTATAAGCATCTATGAGGAGGGAATCAGTAGTGTAAGGCGGTAAAGGCGTTACCTCTTCCACTCGCTCCCCTAGTTTGTAGACTTTAGCGTTTAAACTCTTAACGAATTCATCAGCTTCAGCTTTACTCTTGAATATTCTCTTAATGCTATAGTTACCGATCTTTACGTACACTACCCAGCCCATGTTTCTCTTATACTCCTCAGTCCTCTGGACGATCCACCCTAAGACTGGTCCCTGAACCCTACCGCTCCCGTTGTTTTGATCTCCGATTACAGACTTTAATACACTGCTCAACTCAAACCCTATCCATCTGTCCTCAATCCTCCTTGCTATTTGTGAATCAACGGTGTTATAATTAAACCCTGACTTATTCCTTATTGCTTCCAGAATGGCACTCTTAGTTATCTCATGGTACGATACCCTATACACATTCTTGTTGTAAGGACTGACCAAGGCGTATAAGTCAAAGGCTATCTTCTCCCCTTCTTGGTCGGGGTCTGTAGCAATATAAACTTCATCCACGTCAGAGCTCAATAGCCTAATTGCGTTAATGATCCTTTCTGAAGAAAACAGTAATGAGGAACCACAATACGGGCACGTATCTGCCCTCCTTGTGACAGTCTTCTGGCAATTGTAACACTTGTATATAGGAGAATAGTTTACCCTTATCCCGTCTTCCAATTCAACTCCATGGTATCCTATACTCTCAGTAGTCAAATCGGTTACATGTCCTTTAGATGCTACAACATTGGATACTATTACATTATTACCGTCTATAATTATAGTCTCGTAAACAGGAACTCCGTAAAGCTCCCTCCTTACGCCTCTACTGAAAATTCTGGAGATGGTTTTTGCTTTAGTCGGCGACTCAACTACGATTAACGCGGTCTTTAGGTTAAGGCTTCTAGACTTTCCCTCCCTACTCTCTCTTATCTCCTTCTTTAAGTCGTCTAAGTCCAGTTCCTCAATACTCTTAAACACAGCTTCCCCTGAGTAACTCCTTACTCTCTTTATCAATAACTCAAAGAGGTCCCTATCGTCCACCATTGCCACACTTAGACCCAAGGTAAAACCGTTATTAAGGATCCTACTCGCCCTTCCCGAACCTTGTATGTATGTAATCGCATCGGGTATCAAGATGAAATATTTCCTACCCTCTCTCCTGACTATGAAGTTATCCAGTTTCAACACTTGCAACTTCCTCTCCTTGAGTGAATCCACCACTTCCTCCTTCAACTTCATCAAATAGACGCGTAATTCCTCCAATTTACCGTTCAGGCTCTCGGAGTTCCTCAGGGCAAACTTTAAGGCTTGTACTTCAGACTGTGATAATGTTAGTAACTTCCTCCTGAGTAAACTCACGTCCAGAGACAACCCTTCTGCTACCCTTAGGGTAGTGAATGGATTATTTAGAGATTCCTCTAGAGGCAACTTAGTCTTGGGAACACCGTAAAAGATCACGTATTTCAGCCTCTTAGGCTCGTCCAGACCCCTTACGGCAACACCGTAATAACTCGCCGATCCTACTAAGTAGTCTACCTCTCCCGAGGAGAACTTGTCCATGAACTTTCTTCCCGATATAGCTTGAATAGCCCTAAACCCCTTCCCGTTAAGCTCTTCAACTATTTTCTTAACCTTACTCCTACCATAGTCTTTAGAGACTAAGATCAAAGCCCCTTTATCGTTTATTTTTTCCAATAATCCTACCATATCTAACGAGTTATAGTAAGAGTCTACAATATTCCTACTGTATATCTGGACAGTAGAAGGCTCGAACCCAGCTAAAGTCCTCAACGCTAACTGCTTAGCCCCTTTCGGTCTCAGAGTTGCGCTAGACACTACAAACTGTGACGCGGGTCTCCAAGAATAAACCTCAGCCTCAAGCTCCCTGACCTTCACCATGAGTTCTTTATCCTCTTTCGCTGAGACTATACTCTTCAGCTTTACCAGTTGCACTGCCTTGTCAAATACTTCAGGAGGTATTTGGAGAATAGTGGCAACCCTCTCGGTAGTCTTCCCGCTTTTCAATATCATATCAGCGTCGTCAACGATGACTACCTTAGGCTTTATCTCAGCGTAAGTCTTAGTGTTTCTATTAACTGAGTAAAAGGTAGTTACGTTAATCTTTCCTTCCTCTGCATCACCGCAGGAGACCTCTGGAGTGATAGCCTTTAACCTCTGACAAATCTGATCCTTAAGGGAGTTTGTAGGCACTATGAATAGAGTGGTTTCCCCTCTATAAACCGAGTAAACCATCAAAGTCGTGGTCTTTCCTATCCCAGTAGGGGCTGAAAGGGAAAAGCTCTCTCCCCTTACCAATTTTCTCAACCAATACTTCTGCAAAGGCCAAGGGTCTTTTCCTACTACTTTCCTGAACAGTTCAGACAACTCTTCTAACATTTCCAAGTTATAATATAGTTCCGCATAGCTCTTCAACGTGCCATTCTTAACTAGCAAGTCGTAGATCGTCTTAACGTCTAATTCCTTCGCGTATCCGGGTAAACAGGACTCGCAAGGTAAGCCCTTTAATAGTCTGTCAACTTCAATCGGGCCATTACAATTGGGGCAACCGAATAAGTACCTAATCTTAACCATGCTAAATGTTGCATTTGTAGAGTATGATTTTATAAAACGTAGAAGTAGGTGATATCGTGGCGTCTAGCTTAAATACTAAGTTTATCCACTTCACTCTCTTAGATAACTTTATTACCTTAGTAAGTATCTGATAATGCGATTCGGGTGATATATGTGAGCACCGCCGCAACTCCAAGTAATGTAGTATTAGTAGGTAAAAAACCTGTAATGAACTACGTATTAGCAGCCCTAACCCTACTAAACCAAGGTGTAAGTGAAATAATAATAAAGGCAAGAGGCAGAGCAATCAGCAAAGCCGTAGACACTGTAGAAATAGTTAGGAATAGATTCTTACCAGACAAAATAGAGGTTAAGGAAATAAGGATCGGTAGCCAGACCGTAACAAGCCAAGACGGTAGGCAGTCCAGAGTTTCAACAATAGAAATAGCTATTAGGAAGAAGGCATAAAGGTAATAAAGCGTTTTTATCCCGCGCTTTTCTTAGACATAATTTTAATTATTACGGCGTAAACAATATCTTTAGAATACTATGAGTTCCTCACAACCATCTTATAAAGTAGAATTTGAAGGCAAAGCAAAAATAGGAGAGATCATGGGAGGCTTTGTACCAATACAGCTTAGACCTGAAGACTTGTCCAGCCCACTCTCATTCCAAATGGCGTTGAGCAGAATATACGAGGAATTAATGAGATCTTTAAACCAAGGACCATCGAAAAAATATGTGGCGGAAGTGAAATTTACAGACTCTTTAGGGAATCCCGTAGTAGTAGGAGTCGATTTCGGTCAAAACATCCCTCCCCTTAGCAACAAAGAAGTTAAAGTCAAGATCACTATCGAATTCTACGACGAAGAGTAGCCCTCCTTCTCAAGTACTTAAAAGATACGTCTAACATATACTCTTCCCACGGGATAACTCTATACCTTAACTCCCCGGTTTTTACAAGGATCCCAGTCTTGTAAAAATAACGAATAACGTTAATTGTTACCTTCTTTGAAAAATAAGGAGAAAGGTAATCAATAGCCTCGCCTAAGTTAAACTCATTAACACCGAACTTCTTCTCGAGCAAATAATAAATTACGACCTCCCTCTTCTTCAGCCATCTCATCTTGATCACTCAACAGCCTAGTTACTCATCATAATTCAGACCTTACAAGTCCTTTCATCGAACAATTATTTATAAACACGTAGTTTTAAACTTAACATAACACAATGCCCTACGTGGATAAAAACGATAAAATTTGCAGACCAGGAGAGAAAAGCAAGATAGAAATAGGAGACATTATACTAGTACACCCGGCACTATTAAAGATTAGGGGCTACATAATTGAATTCCCTCCACTCTCTATAATCTCGCCAAGTTGTAAAGAAGAAATAGAATCACCGAACTGGGTAGAAGGGTACACAGTTACAGGAAAAGAAAAGGTATTATTTCTTGAAGGAAAAAAAGAAATAGAAGGGGAAATAGAGGTAAAATGCCCCAGGTTTTTACCCGCGATAACACTTAAACATGCCCTAGGTAAGGTCAAACTCAAAATAAACGATGAAAGATTTGACGGGATCGTACTTGTCGGGATAGGCGAGCTACCCATCCTCCTCCTTAAGGCGGGACAAGTCACCGTGACTACAACACAACTGAAAAACTACTTAGAACCTTTAGCTTACTCTGCCTACTATTACATCTCGTCTGAAAATAACGAGTCTTCATAAATTATTTCCTTTCTCTTCACGGCTTGGTACTCCTCAGCTGTACCCTTAGTAACTAATTCGTAAAGCCTCGCTTTCTTCCCGTTGCTAGGTCTTAACAACCTTCCCAACCTCTGTATGAACTGCCTCCTAGAACCAGTCCCCGTCACTATTATTCCCACGTTAGCATCTGGAATATCTAACCCCTCGTCTCCCACAGTAGTCAGTACCAAAACACCGCTCTTTATACCCTTAAAAACTGACAAAACCCTTTCTCTCTCACTCTTACTCATCTTCCCCGTTATGAGGAAAGCTTTGAGTAAGTTAGCGATTTCTTCAGCCTGCTCCACATACTGAGTGAATATCAGGATCTTGTTACCCTTTTCCTTCTCCACTATCTCCTTAACCTTCTCCACTTTTTTCTTAGCCAAGTTAGTCAACTTTTTTAACTCGTTGTACACCTTAATAGCCTCAACAGCGTCCTCCTCACCTTTCTTTACCAGTTCGAGTAATTGTGAGACTTTCCTACCCTTAGCCAAGCTCCTGAACTTATTCAAGAGCTTATTATATTCTAACTTCTCTTGAGGAGTTAGCTCAACCTTAACTTGGATAATTTCGAAAGGGGCAAGAAAGCCCTTCTGTATCAACTCCTGAGGGGTCTTGAAGTATATTAACCCGCCCATCAGCTTAAACAACTCCTCGTGCTTACCGTCTTCCCTAACCGGGGTCGCTGATAAAGCCAACCTCCTAGAAGCAAAGGAACTCAAGGCAATTACCTTGAACTTATCTGCGGGTAAGTGATGAGCCTCGTCTATCACGAGGACTTCGAACTTGTCAGCCAACTCCCCCATATGCCTATAAGCCGTATGGTAAGTGGTAACCGTGATCGGTTTTACGTTCTTTTCCCCAGAATAATACAGACCTACCATCGATTTTTCCACGTCAGTAAACCTAAGGATCGAATCCCTCCACTGCATCATCTGCACCTTAGTGAAAGTCACAACTAATGCTGACTTTTTAACGTAAGCAATAGCCCCTATCCCGATTACTGTCTTTCCCGCACCGGTAGGTAATGCAATTACACCGCTCCCCTTTTCCAACCAGACGTCAAGTGCCTCCTTTTGGTACTCCCTCAGCTCCCCTCTGAAGTTGATGTTGACGTCTTTGACCTTTAACTCCAGATCCTTTACCTTAAGCCCGTTCTCCTCAAAACGCGTCTTCAAGAAGTTATAATAGTAAGGGTACGTCTCAAAGACCTTTTTCCCTTTATTGTACTTCAACACACCCTGCTCATAGTAGTCCTTAACTAAGTCCATCAAGTAGACGTGAGGCTTTATTATTACCTTTTCTCCCCTCAAGTAGAACTCGACGTCGTAATTAGGTAACTCCTTCTCCAGTTCCTTCAACACCCCCTCATCAACTTCTACGCCTATCTCTTCAAGTAAACTCTTTATATCGTCAAGCTTCAGCCTGTTTTTCTTAGCCCTTTCCGGGTCTATTACGAAGACCGACCCCTTTTCCGGATCCCTGACTACGAAACGTGAGAAGGTCAACAACTTCTTGAAAGTCTCTTCATCTAACCAACGCTGTATGTAAAAAGTCTTCAAGCTCACCTTTGATCACTTCAACGTAAATAACACTTTCAGATCTAACACTATTTATGTATTCCGATAAATTAATTATCTCGTAAATAAAAATGGTATTACCAAACCTGGTGTTGAACACACAACAATAATTCAGGTAATTAGCTTCGATCTTCTCCGGTAAAACCAAATAAACACCCTTTACCTCCCCTTCGTAAGGGTTGACATGTAAAACCAACCCATGACCGTTGGAAAGAGTAAAGCCCAAAAACTCCTTCCCTAGCTCTTCAGCCTCGCTCAATCCCAAAAATAAGCCTTCCTCGAATCCCCTCCAAGGGGCTAACTCAAGAAGCTCCTTAATCCTCACGGACTATTTTTAACTCCCCATGCTTAAATTATCTTCGTGTACTCTCTCCTACTCTCTACTACAAACACAATGGAAAACGCGAAAAAAATAGCTAAAACCTTAGTAGACGAAAGGCTAGCTGCATGCGTGAACATAGTTCCTTACATAAAGTCGTTTTACGTATGGGAAGGGAAGACAGTAGAAGACGATGAGATCCTAGTCATTATCAAGACCACAGCGGAAGCTAAAGAAAAAGTGATAAAAAGGGTAAAAGAACTTCACACGTACCAAGTCCCTGAAGTCATAGCGATCGACTTTAATTCCGGCTTACCTGAATACTTACAATGGTTAACCGAGAGTGTGAAAAAAGATGGAAATTGACGATAAACTCCTCGAAAAATTACAAGCCCTAGCCCTAGTAGAGATAAAAGGTCAAGAAAAAGAAAAAATTAAAAGAGACCTACAGAACATATTAGAGTTCTTCAACAAGATCAATCAATTAGATCTCACAAATGTAGAACCCCTATTCCACCCGCTCTCCTCAGGCAAACTCAGGAAAGACGAGCCAATAGAGCCATTGACCAGAGAGGAAGCACTACAGAACGTAAAGAGAAAAGAAGACGGGTACATAGTAGGTCCCAGAACATACGGTGATTAAAGTGTTCACACCAGACGAGAAAACAGCAGAAGAATATGTAGATAAAACTTACGAAAGGATAGAAAGAGTCGAAGGAAAAGTCAGGGCGTTTATAACGTTAAGGAAAAAAGAAGAAGTACTCAAAGAGGTAAAGGAAGCAATTAACAGAAAACAAGGGAGGTTAAAGGGCGTGTTAATAGCCGTAAAGGACAATATCTCCACTAAGGGGATAAGGACTACTTGTGCATCGAGGATGCTGGAAGACTACGTTCCACCTTTCGACGCTACGGTAATTCAAAAACTCAGGCAAGAAGGTGCTGTGATCTTAGGAAAGACGAACATGGACGAGTTCGCCATGGGCTCGACAACCGAGACCAGTTACTTCGGTCCCACACACAACCCGTGGGATTTGGAAAGGACTCCGGGAGGATCTTCAGGGGGTAGCGGAGCGGCTTTAGCTTCCGGGGTAGTAGACATAGCTCTGGGTAGTGACACGGGTGGATCTATAAGGGCTCCTGCAGCTTTTAACGCAGTCTTCGGTCTAAAACCTTCCTACGGTACCGTGAGTAGATACGGTTTAGTAGCTTACGCCAACAGCCTCGAACAGATAGGTCCGATGGCTAAAAACGCCGAAGACTTAGAACTTCTTTATTCAGTGATCTCAGGAGAGGACTGGAGGGACGCTACCACCATCTCTCAATCTCCTCCTAAAACCGAGGCAGACCTAAGCAAGACCAGATTCGCGTTGCTCAAGAACATCTTGGACGCCTCCCAGCCAGAGGTACAGTCAGTGTTCAAAAAAGCAATAAATAAACTCTCCAGTGAAGGGGCTACGATTGAGGAAGTGGAGTTAAAGTACTCCGACTACGCCCTTCCTACATACTACATCATAGCCATGTCGGAAGCCAGTTCGAATCTAGCCAGGTTTGACGGTGTGAGATACGGTTACAGTAAGTACTACGAGGGAACTTGGAAGGAGACCTTTGCGAAAAACCGCGGCGACGGCTTCGGGATCGAGGTAAAAAGGAGGATACTCTTGGGTAGCTTCATTCTTAGTGCGGGCTATTATGATCAGTACTACTTAAGGGCACTAAAGGTCAGGAGGTTAATAAAAGACGAAATAGACTTAATACTAAGCAAATACGACGTGATCCTCTCCCCCACAATGCCCGTCCTCCCACCGAAAATAGGGGAAGTCATAGACGATCCAGTGAGGATGTACGCCATGGACTTAAACACGGTGTTAGCTAACTTAGCAGGGATCCCGGCACTCTCCCAACCTGCTGGCTTTTATAACAACCTACCGGTGGGCTTACAAATGATGGGCAAGTACCTATCTGACTACTACCTCATTTCACTCTCAAAGTCCATAGAAAGGGTTCTAGGTTATCACGACCTTACGGCTAACCTTTAAGTTTTTTACCTCACACTCATACTTGAGTCTAATGGAAAGTAAACCCACCTTCAGGATCGATACGCTCAGTGTAATCATGAAAGAACTCGAGAAAGAGAAATACCACATAGTGGGCAGTCACTCCGTTTACAAGAAGTGCCACTGGACTCACGAAGCACTCACAAGCGGTAGGTACTGTTATAAAGGTAAGTTCTACGGTATTGAAAGTCACAGATGCGTACAGATGTCCCCTTCGGCAGCTTGGTGCTGGTTCAGGTGTGTACACTGCTGGAGGCTCGAGCCAGAAGATATAGGGCTTGAATGGGACGAGACTAAGATACCAATAGAAGACGATCCGGAGATAATAGCCGAAAAGAGTATTGAAGAACATATGAGAGCAGTCTCGGGTTATTTTGGCAGAGAAGGAGTACCTAAAGAAAAGGCTAAAGAAGCAACTATGCCCAAACACGTAGCAATAAGCCTTACCGGCGAACCCACACTCTACAACAGGCTGGGAGAACTTATCAGTGAGTATCATAAGAGGGGGATGACGACGTTCCTTGTCACCAGCGGTGTGAGACCCGACGTCTTGGCCAGCCTCGAAGAAGAGCCCACACAACTCTTCTTATCCTTACAAGCCCCTAACGAGAAAAAACACAAAATAATAAACCGTCCCATAGTAGCAAACTCTTGGAATCTCGTAATGGAGACCTTAAAGATACTACCCAGCTTCAGCTCCCCCACGGTAATCAGGATGACCATGATCAAGGGCTTCAATATGAGTGAAGAAGACGCAAGAGAGTTCGCAAAGCTCATTGAGTTATCCCAACCCACTTACATAGAGGTAAAAGCTTACATGCACGTAGGTCCCTCGACTTACAGGCTGACTAAAGATGCGATGCCCAGACACAGCGAAGTGAGAGAATTCGCAAAAATTTTGTCAAACTACACGGGATATAAACTCTTGTCCGAACACGTGCCCAGCAGGATAGTACTACTTAGCAAATTAGACAGACCCATACAGATCGGGAACGCGTGGAGTGAAAAGTGGGACTGGTCTACAAAAGACGTAGAAGACGATATAAGCGGAGAATATAAGGAAGCTGAACAAGATTGTTCGGAGGGTGTGAGTTGAAAAGAACTTAACATCTCTTGTGAGGTAATCAGGATCCTAAAGGTAGCCTTAAACAATACCATAACGCAACAAGACATAGCCAAGACGCTAGGTGTATCACAACAGACTGTGTCTAGGAAGCTGAAGGAGTTAGAGGACAACGGTATAATAACGAGGGTCATATCTAAGGAAGGGGAAACAATAAGGCTTACGGAAGAAGGAGAAAGGGCTTTCAGCCAGTGTGTTAAGGACTTAGAGGAGATCCTGAAGATAAGCAGAATCATAAAGATCAAAGCCAAGGTCACTTCAGGGCTCGGTGAAGGCAGATTCTTCTTGTCCCTACCGTACTACGCCGAGTCCTTTAAGAAGTTCCTCGGATTCGAGCCCTACCCCGGGACATTAAACGCTGTAATATATGAGAAGAACTCGATGGAGAACAGAATACTCCTCGACGCAAGTAAGGGTATAGTAATCCCCGAACATAAGGAACCGAATAGAGTTTTAGGCAGCGTAAAAGCGTTTCCGGCTAATGTAAACTCCGTATCGCCTGCTGCTATCGTAATCCCGGCTAGGACAACCCACCCTAAAAGTGTAATTGAAGTGATCTCACCCTACTTCTTAAGGGAGAAATTGGGGCTTAAGGATGGGGACGAGATAGTAATAGAAGTGTTCTTGTGACATAGGCTACCTCGTTTTTTACTTAAAGGGTTAAAAATCCCACGTCTGCCGGTTATAATTGTGCTCACCTCACAGCGTAGCGGGATACACGGTGGCGGTTTATGCGGGTTAAGTACTTCGTATAGCGATAGGTTTAACCTCAATAAGGGCTTAAAAAGAGTAGTCTAAAACTCTTCCTTATCGTAGGTCGATCGTGTATACCTGCACACATGTATGCATTGTGTACTTCTTGGGAGATTTGGTCGTAGTGATGCGTTACTGTTGATCCCGTTTACTGTGTCTTGTGCAATATTTCCAGTTTTTTGAATTCCGCACCCGAACCAGAATAAAGTTTCAATTAATAATAAACTGGGATTAAGGGCTGAAAGTCTCACCTTTTATGGCAGACCACTAGAATGAGGCAAAAACAGACGGCGGAGTTAAGCAAATACTGCCCGAAAAGACGAAAAGGCTAGGGAGAAGATCAACAGAGCGAGAGGTTATAAAGCTTTAAGTTACGTAGGGAAATTCTTCTTAGAAGTCATAAAACCCCTATGAAGACATAGACGAACAAGTTAAAGCTTCAGTCCAATGTGCATGTGGAAAAGCTTACTTGTCCTGTTATGAAGAAATTAAGCCCCTCTCGTAAATCGTAATAATAATATCTCTCTTTTTTACGATTAAACTAGCAGTATCCTATCAAGGTACCGGCATTCGAGCTACCGGGTTTACTTATAAAACGCAAAATAAGGTCTGAAAAATATAAAATATTAAGAGTCGTTCTAGGCTCAAAGCGGGAATATACTATCTAATCTACCTCAACCCTTTCAAAAGTCCCTTGTACTAAAACGTGAAATTAACGTGGGGTATTTACTTAGACAAGTAAAAACCTCGGTCACGAAAAAGGCGAAATTTTACTACTACACAACCATTACTTATAAAACTCACCGACGTTAGATCACGGCTATAGGATCAACTTACCGCTAAGTAAGCTTTAAATATAGTTTATGTATAAGATATATTTCGCGGACGACCCCGCGGGGGAAACACTTCCGCGGGGAAATCACGCTTACAAATGGAGGGGCAAGAAAGCCGGGGTCAAAAACCCCTCGCTGGGGATAACCTCGGTCATCTTGCCTCTGACAGAGGAGAGCCAGAGGGTGGTGAAAAGCCCTCCCGCCCCGATTCCGGTTGATCCTGCCGGACCCGACCGCTATCGGGGTAGGGCTAAGCCATGGGAGTTGTACACCCCCGGGAAGGGGGTGTGGCGGACGGCTGAGTAACACGTGGCTAACCTACCCTCGGGACGGGGATAACCCCGGGAAACTGGGGATAATCCCCGATAGGGGAAGAGTCCTGGAACGGTTCTTCCCCTAAAGGGCTATGGGCTGTTCCCGCTCATAGCCGCCCGAGGATGGGGCTGCGGCCCATCAGGCTGTTGGCGGGGTAAAGGCCCGCCAAACCTATAACGGGTAGGGGCCGTGGGAGCGGGAGCCCCCAGTTGGGCACTGAGACAAGGGCCCAGGCCCTACGGGGCGCACCAGGCGCGAAACGTCCCCAATGCGCGAAAGCGTGAGGGCGCTACCCCGAGTGCCTCCGAAAGGAGGCTTTTCCCCGCTCTAATAAGGCGGGGGAATAAGCGGGGGGCAAGTCTGGTGTCAGCCGCCGCGGTAATACCAGCTCCGCGAGTGGTCGGGGCGCTTACTGGGCCTAAAGCGCCTGTAGCCGGCCCACCAAGTTACCCCTTAAAGACCCGAGCTCAACTCGGGGACTGGGGGTAATACTGGTGGGCTAGGGGGCGGGAGAGGCGGGAGGTACTCCCGGAGTAGGGGCGAAATCCGTAGATACCGGGAGGACCACCAGTGGCGGAGGCGTCCCGCTAGAACGCGCCCGACGGTGAGAGGCGAAAGCCGGGGCAGCAAACGGGATTAGATACCCCGGTAGTCCCGGCTGTAAACGATGCGGGCTAGGTGTCAGACGGGCTTAGAGCCCGTCTGGTGCCGCAGGGAAGCCGTTAAGCCCGCCGCCTGGGGAGTACGGTCGCAAGACTGAAACTTAAAGGAATTGGCGGGGGAGCACCACAAGGGGTGGAACCTGCGGCTCAATTGGAGTCAACGCCTGGAATCTTACCGGGGGAGACCGCAGGATGACGGCCAGGCTAACGACCTTGCCCGACTCGCGGAGAGGAGGTGCATGGCCGTCGCCAGCTCGTGTTGTGAAATGTCCGGTTAAGTCCGGCAACGAGCGAGACCCCCACCCCTAGTTGGTATCACGGGCTCCGGCCCGTGACCACACTAGGGGGACTGCCGGCGTAAGCCGGAGGAAGGAGGGGGCCACGGCAGGTCAGCATGCCCCGAAACCCCCGGGTCGCACGCGGGTTACAATGGCAGGGACAGCGGGATGCTACCCCGAAAGGGGGAGCCAATCCCTCAAACCCTGCCGCAGTTGGGATCGAGGGCTGGAACCCGCCCTCGTGAACGAGGAATCCCTAGTAACCGCGGGTCAACAACCCGCGGTGAATACGTCCCTGCTCCTTGCACACACCGCCCGTCGCTCCACCCGAGCGGAAGAGGGGTGAGGTTCCCTGCGATGAGTGGGGAAACGAACTCCTCTTCCGCGAGGGGGGAGAAGTCGTAACAAGGTAGCCGTAGGGGAACCTGCGGCTGGATCACCTCACATAAATAACTCCCCCGTCAATTTAGGGCGGGAGGGCTTCACTATAACCCTCTGGTTCTCCTCTGGCAGATGCAGTTCCTCCCTTTGGGCGGGGAGGAATGAAGTGCCTAGAGCCCGTATCGGTAGGTGACTTAAATGTCGCCTACCAATATTGGGCTCAATGAGGCTGGTGCCAGGCGACCGCCTAATAACCGCCTAGGGAAACCCAGGGCACCAAGCCGCCCGGTGGATGGCTCGGCTCGGGCGCCGAAGAAGGGCGCGGCAAGCGGCGAAATGCCCGGGTGAGGCGCAAGCAGCCGTAGACCCCGGGATTCCCGAATGGGATATCCTGCCGGGTCTCCGGCGCTCCCTCATGGGAGCGGGAACCCCCCGAACGGAAACATCTTAGTAGGGGGAGGAAAAGAAATCAATCGAGATCCCCTGAGTAGGGGCGACCGAAAGGGGGATAGCCCAAACCAAATCCGCTGGCGATAAGTCAGCGGAGATGTGGTGTTATCGGCCCTAGGTCAGGGGCAACCCAGCCTCCCTGGCCCACCTAGCCGAACTCTCCTGGAACGGAGGGCCAAAGAGGGTGATAGCCCCGTAGGCTAAAGGTGGGTGGGAGGTGGCCTAGGGCAGAGTACCATCCCCTGGTTTGGGGGTGGGAAGTTGGGGGACATGCGCCTCCAAGGCTAAATACGTCCCGAGACCGATAGCGAACTAAGTACCGTGAGGGAAAGCTGAAAAGAACCCCGGGAGGGGGAGTGAAAAGAGCCTGAAACCGGGTGGTTATACAGGGCATGGCCCGAAAGAGATGAGTCCTCCCGAAGGAAAGGGATGCGAGTCCTGAGTACGAGGGAGGAAGATCGGGGTCATGCCTTTCGTCTTGAAACACGGGCCGGGGAGTTCATGCCAGTGGCGAGCCTAAGGGGGTCAACCCCGAAGGCATAGGGAAACCGAACGCCCGCAGCCGGGCAACCGGCGAGGGGCGGGGTCTGCCAGGGCCTGAAGTCACTGGCATGAGGCTAGAAACCGGGCGATCTAGTCCGGGGCAGGCCGAAGGCGGGGGAAACCCCGCTGGAGGGCCGAATAGGGGTTCTGACGTGCAATTCGTTCCCCTGACCCCGGACTAGGGGCAAAAGACCAATCTAGCCCGGTGATAGCTAGTTCCCCCCGAAATGCGTCCTAGCGCAGCCTCCCTGGAGGTCGCCCGCGGGGTAGAGTGACAGATCGGGGGTTCCAAGCGAAAGCTTGGGACTCTCGGTCTAACTCCGAACCTACGGGCGCCGAAGAAGGGGGGAGTGGGTCACCCGGCGTAAGGTTGGGTGGCAAAAGGGGAACAACCCAGACCCGGGTTAAGGCCCCAAAATGCCGGCTAAGTGCCAATCGAAGGGCGTCCCCAGCCTTAGACAGCGGGAAGGTGGGCCCAGCAGCAGCCATCCTCTAAGGAGTGCGTAACAGCTCACCCGCCGAGGCTGGGGGCCCCGAAGGATTGGTCGGGGCTCAAGCCGGCTGCCGAGACCCGGGTGGTGGGGCTCACTGAGCCTCACTAGGTAGGGGGGCGTTGCGGTGGGGTAGAAGGTGGGCCGTGAGGTCCACTGGACCCGCCGCAGGTGCAGATCCCGGCGGCAGTAACAGCGAAGAGGGGTGAGAATCCCCTCCGCCGGAAGGGCAAGGGTTTCCTGACAATGGTCGTCAGTCAGGAGTTAGCCGGTCCTAAGGCAGGGCCCAATAGGTACCTGCCGAAAGGGAAAGGGGTTAATATTCCCCTGCCTCCCCCGTAGGTGCGGTAACGCAAGCCGGACTCCTGACGGATCGGGATAGGGGGAGTAGGGCCACCGCCCTATCCAAGCACTTAAGCCCCCGGAGAGCCGTAACGGTGAGAAGGGGGCGAAGGTGTGATGGGCCCTCCGTTAGGAGGGTTCCCCTGAATCCTGGTCCCCATGAAAAGGGAGCCCGGAACGATCGGGGGAGACCGTACCTAGAACCGACACAGGTGCCCCTGGGTGAGAAGCCCAAGGCGTCTGGGGGGTAACCCAGGCTAGGGAACTCGGCAAATTAGCCCCGTACCTTCGGAAGAAGGGGTGCCTATCAGGGTCGCAAAACGGCCCTGATAGGTCGCAGTGACAAGGGGGACCTGACTGTTTAATAAAAACATAGGTCCCCGCTAGCCCGAAAGGGTGTGTACGGGGGCTAAATCCTGGCCACTGGCGGTCCGGTGAAACCCGGGTCCAACCGGGCGAAGCCCCGCTGAAGGCCGGGGGTAACTCTGACCCTCTTAAGGTAGCCAAATGCCTTGCCGGGCAAGTTCCGGCGCGCATGAATGGATCAACGCGGTCCCCACTGTCCCAGCCTGGGGCCCCGTGAACGCCCTGAGCCGGTGCACAGTCCGGCAACCCCCTACACCGAGAGAAGACCCCGTAGAGCTTCACCGCAGCCTGGCATTGTCCTCCGGGCATTCATGCGTAGCGTAGGTGGGAGGGGTCGAACCCATCCCTTCGGGGGTGGGGGACCCGAAAGTGAAACACCACCCATGAGTGCTCGGAGGACTAACCCCTTATGGGGAACAGTGTCAGGTGGGCGGTTCGGCTGGGGCGGCACTCCCGCGAAAAGATAACACGGGAGCCCAAAGGTCGGCTCAGGCGGTACAGAACGCCGCCGTAGAGTGCAAGGGCAAAAGCCGGCCTGACGAGGCCCTCCCAAGTACGGGGCCTCGACGCGAAAGCGCGGCCTAGCGAACGCTCGTGCCCCCACGTATGGGGGCCGGGCATGACAGAAAAGTTACCTCGGGGATAACAGGGTCGTCGCGGGCGAGAGCTCACATCGACCCCGCGGTTTGCTACATCGATGTCGGCTCTTCCCACCCTGGGGGTGCAGCTGCCCCCAAGGGTAGGGCTGCCCGCCCGTTAAAGGGGAGCGTGAGCTGGGTTTAGACCGTCGCGAGACAGGTCGGACTCTAAGGGTAGGGGGTGCGGACCGCCTGCGGGAAAGGAACCCCTAGTACGAGAGG
The DNA here is from genome assembly GCF_037389975.1 of Stygiolobus sp. CP859M. Taxonomy (NCBI): domain Archaea; kingdom Thermoproteati; phylum Thermoproteota; class Thermoprotei; order Sulfolobales; family Sulfolobaceae; genus Stygiolobus; species Stygiolobus sp. CP859M. The sequence goes on from NZ_JBBHKS010000007.1 coordinate 313,354, forward strand.
AACAGGGTTCCGGGGCCTCCAGTTTACCGGTTGTCCGGTAGGGCACTGCCGGGCAGCCGCGCCCTGAGGGGTAACCGCTGAAAGCATCTAAGCGGGAACCCCTCCCCTAAAAGAGGCGGTCAGGCGGGTTACCGCCAGGGCTTCCCCTAGAAGAGGGGGTTGATGGGGTGGGGGTGTAAGCCCCAAGGCTTCCGCCGAGGGGTTCAGCCCGCCACTCCCAATCAGCCCAGCCCTTAGTTTCCCTAGGCGGTTATGCGAAAGTCGTCTGGTACCAGCCGAGAGCCCTTTACATTTCCATTTCACTATTTTTCGCAGTACACGTTAAAGATCATACTTAATAGGGGAGATAGAAAAGGTATTAAACTATAATGTGTATTACCATTTATGGCAGGGGAGATTATTCGGCTTTTGTATAGGTTAGACAAGTAAATTTGAAGATTTCATCATTACTAATGTTTTACCCAAGTTAGGCTTTTCAAAAATAATGAAAACTGGTGGTCCTAATGATAAAGGTTGTGACGCTATAGCCATCAAGGATAAAGTTTATTCTCACTATAGGTACTGTATACAGATAAAGATATATAGTAAGATAACAAGGGTTGGAATTAATGATATAAGGGAAGTGATTGACGGGATTGATATATATAAGTGTGATAGGGGGCTAATAATAACTACATCAAGTTTTTCACCTGAAGCAATAAGTAGAGCGAAATCTAAGAATACTGGGTTATCATTTTCCTCGTTTTTAAGAAGGCTTGTCACGGATATTTTACTAGAGCCTAATTATTTGAACCCGTACTAGGAAAGAATTTTATGTCCTCGACTGAAATATATCTAGAATAATGACGTTTTTAGCAATTACACAGCGGTGTTAAACATCTATGCATTAAGGACTATAAAAATGCCGTAATATATGTCATGTACTCTATCCTCGGGCTAATGATGTGACTTATTACCAATCTAGTTCCCATCCCTTTCTACAACGTGTATGATATTTAAAAAGGTTTGCAGTTTCATATATGTCTATATCAGCCATCATTATTATGGACTAGAAATTTTCATATATATCTAGATCAAGTAGTAAGTAGTGGAAAGGGTATGTCTCAATATCCTCCTACACCAGTAGATGAAGGAGTCCTCAATAGGTTATCAGCATTATTAAGCAGACTAGGACTACCAATAACGATAACCATAGGATATGCCATAGTGAGGGAAACAACTACTTGTACAGCGGTAGGACTGAAGAACCTGCTACAAGAAGGAGTACAACAATACGAGATCTACCCAGCATTAGCGGCAACAAACAGAATCCTATCAAACGCAACCAACATCTTCCAAATTATCAGGCACGGTGTAATCATACGCACAGTAGAGGGAAACTACTACTACATTGGCGGTAAGTCAAACTACTGGGCTGGAGGTAGATCATTCCACGCATACCAAGGATCAACAGAATTCACACTAAACCCCCAGGGAAAAGAGGACTCACCAATATGGCAAAAGATTAGAGAAGCAAACTCAAACATCATAGTCCTACAAGTTAAAACAACAAGACTCTCCACACAATGGGTTAACCCAAAACCACCCGAAGATTGCCAATCATTTATAGTAGGACCACTACTAAACTGGATAGAAAGCCAAGGAAGAGGAGCAATAATAACCAACTACACACCAATATTTACAACACTCAGTAGTCTTTATACAAAAATACCAGGTTTATTTGTGTATAAATCTGGTGGAAAGTTAACTGCTGACCCTTTATTAACGATAATGAGAAGTGTTTCGCTAACTCCACCTTACCCTTACTTTGCTATACTTACTCCTATACCGCCTAGTATTACCGCAGTTCCTCCAAATATTTATGATATAGCTAGGATACTTTTCGCAGTATTCCCTGCAAGCCTGGACAAAGACTTGTGCGAATTTATCTTAATTGGTTCTCAGGAACTATGTAATTACTTGGCAGCTGATTCTTCTTATAAGGAGATGCTTGTTGGTTCTCCGGTGTTCTCTGCTTATTCTTGTCCTAGTGGTTGTAAGAGTGTAGGACTTGTGGGTTTCGTGTACTCAATAAACGAGAATTTAGCTGAACAGCTTAGCCACAATAATTTCCCCTTAGCTTCTCTGTTTTTGTGCCTAGTCCAAGTACTGTTAACGGTGAGTATACTGATCAATCGATAGAGGAGTATGCGAACTTGCTCGGTGTCGGTGATGTGTTATCTCTAAGTAAGAGTTACACATCTAGTGCTAATAGAGCTGAGAGTGAAATTATCACAGCATTAGGTCTTTCAGCTACTATTGCTGCTGCAATTATTAGTTTGGTTGAGTGGTATGAGGATTGGCAGAAGACTTATGATGAGGCTAAAAAGTACGCTGAGGTGGCTAAGAATGTTGTGGAGAGGATTAGAAATTATTTGAACTCCTCTCATCAGTACGAGTTGTTGAGTTACGTTGATGAGTGTGTCGCTGATTCGATTAGTGAGCTCGGAGAGGAATCGTTGAATGAGGAAGAGTTATACGATTCCTCGCTGAAATGTGTGTTAGAGCATAGGGGAAGAGGATACCAAATAATAGAATAAGGAAATATATGGTCTTTCAACCCTTCTTTTACCGCGTGAACAAACTTTGTAAACTCCTTCATTTTTGAATATCATTCGGATGTAAGACAAGAAATTACTTAGGAGATAACTCTTTAAGTAATAAAGTGAGTTCTCTCTCTAATAGCATTTATAATTATATTCAACATTTCTGGATAGGCAACTAAACGCATCTCTGAACATAAACCTCAAGATGTGCGGGTTTCTCCGCATCCGTGATATTCCGCGGGTGTGGGTTGGGTTATCCCGCTAAAGGGGCGGAGGGATAACGGAAGTGACTCTGGTGAAGCCAAGGGCTGAGAATCGATATTAAATATTATGAAATCCTATGAAGCCCAAACCTCTAACTCATACTTGACCTAAACAATTAACCTGGAACTAACCTTCTCTCCCAAATGACTAAGGCTATGGAATACTTAATCATCTCTAAACTCCTGTTAACAGCCTTAGTAGCCCTCTTAAGGGATCATACATAGTCATTCATTGGGGCTAGTAGAGGGAAACGTCACTCACTCATAAGCAGAGTTCTCATTTGAAATATTATTAAAGGAAAATTTTTGGATAATCTCATAATAATATAATTAAATAAAAACAACGTTTAGAAGCGTTCAAAATAACTATACTAAAGTTTTTAAATATATATAATTTATTCCCTTCTCATTAGCTTTCGTCATGAAAAGATTTTAGAAACTTTTGTAACTAATAATTATCAAGAAAGCTAAGTACATCTTTTGCTGATTCTAAAATTTTTCTTAGTATGTTTTCATCTATTTTAACATTCTGAGTGCGACCTTTATAGGGATGGCCAGTCAATGTTACTTCGGTCGGGTTTAAAGTATAATGGTCTACTGCTACACGATAAACATATAAGAGGTATATTTGCGGATCGAGTCCGCTACTGGCTAAGTCTTGAATAAATTGAGTGTGAGGAAAACTATCATTGTTGTTACCCTTACCCTTATTCCCTTTACAAATATTTTTTATAGACCAATAGTTAAATAGAGAAGAGAAATACACAGCGCTAATTATTCTCCTTATAAATACCTCATCTAAACTATTGCTCAAAAGACTCTCAAAATAATTTAACAGTTTATGGGGGTTTAACTTATTTGCATTGCTTGGTTGCATACTAATACCACTTTACCTGCAATGTCACCTAGACCTTCTCTATTTAGAGTATCTTTAGTATACTTTGCTAGGTACTTCCATTCTTCCCAATCACAATTGTTTATGCGAATTTCTACGAATAATGGTTGTGAGGATTCTACGTCTTCTGTAATACTAATGCTAGAAATATTAATTGGAAATGTATTAATCAGCCATAAGACTATTGATGCTAAACCCCTTAGATCTATAAAATTACTGATCCTGTTCACGCTATCCTTATCAATATAAGTTTTCAATATTTCTAGAGCTTCTTTCTCATCAATCATATTAAAAATACTACGGATAGAATTACTATAGGTCTCAGTAGTAGTGGTTACTGGAATATACTTAGAGGAAATACTGATTTGTGTTGACTCCAAGTTAGAGTATATAGTGAAATTCTCCGTCATGTTTTCTCACCTATTTTGTGCCAGCTTATCTTTGGGGTCCATCTTAACGTATATAGAGGTTCTTGTCGCATCTTAAATTGAGTATTTTTAGACGCCATTATTGGTTCTATCTCAAGTCTAATTAAATATTCACCAATTTTCGCATCTTTATAAATTACTTCTTCATAAGCTGAGACTTTATCGTCTATTTCCAATTGTATCCAGCCTTCATTAACTTGTTTACCTGGCTCTAGAATAGGTTTATCCTTGACCTCATTTAGGGCCCCTTCAGAAGGATGCACAGATATTCCAACGATAAAATTAACATTAAATTCCACACCAAAAGGCGAAGATACTTGCGAAGGTATAACGTCCACAATTGCTGCACGCAAAATAATTATACTACCATCACTGACTTTCACATAACCTCTAACTGAGTTCCTAAAACTTATATTATTTAGTAAAGTGCTCATCATAATCAGCTGTCAACGATTTACTATTTACCATAATAATAAAAAGCTATTTCCTAATTTAAACGAGATAGTTCTAGGGATGTTTTTAAAAAGTTTTTCAAGCTTCCCTCAGACTACAAGGATTTTCCAATAAATGCTACTCGGGCTTATTTTTCTGCTTCTTCAAGGGCTATTCTCTCAATCTCCTTAACCGAGTTGTTTAATAATGCGTTTTCTGGATAGGCAATTGAACGCATCTCTCAATATTTACCTCAAGATGTGCGGGTTTCCCCACCTCTTTTTTACTTCCACTGGGAGTAGGTGGGTCGGGGTTATCCCGCTAAAGGGGCGGAGGGGTATGAGTGAGGCAATGCCCCGTGACTCTGGTGAAGCCCAAGGGCTGAGAATTGAATACAAATTTATGAAAATTCAATGAAGCCCAAACCCCACCTTTCCGAAAGCGGGACTAATTTCCTCAGCTAACCTTATGAAGAAGTCCCTCTGCAAAATTGATCACCTCAATAGCAACGTTAATGCATTCCTCTGCGTCATCTCTCTCGTAACTTATACTCATATTATACCTTGACACCAGATACTCGTCACTTAAAGACTTTAACTTACTCCTATTCTCCCTGACAAAACGATCAATCCTCTCATCATTCGTGACAGTCTTTATATGATTAAGTATGATCCTCAAGTCGTGAACGGTAGGAAAACTTCCTGTCAAAGCTATACTTAACCCCTTAAAGTAAAGAACCGAAGCTAAACTCGAGAGAAAACAGACTTCACAATAATAACCCTTTTCCAAGGATATTTTTGCTAGCTCGAGGTATCTCTTAGCCTTAGTTATAAGCTCATTAGCCTCACTTGAGACCATAATTACTTGTAGAGTATTATAATGAATAAAGATTTTTGCAAAAATGTCAGTTGACTAATTTCTAAAATTCAAGTATTGTAATATAAACTGAAGTTTCTGATTGGATGATGTAAGGGATTAGAATAGTTCTATGAAGAGATCGTTTGAGTTATTAATAAAGAGAAAAGAATAATTGACGATTAGCTAGAAGACTAACTTTTATTGAGTTAAAGAGTACTCCACTTTAACCCTACTTTCCCGCGTGAATACTTTCGTTAACTCATCCTTTTTTAATATCATTCGGATGATGTAGTTGAACCAGTACAGTATTTATTTGGAAAAATCCAAGGTCAGTTATTATGTACTTCCAGAGCGTGGATCAAGACAGTGACGCTAGGAAGACACCTAGTTAAACTCTACGTTAAAGCTTAACTTATCCCTTATAGAACGAATCTCCTACCACTAGAATTTAGGGCATTTTTAATTTGTCAATCTGTTAAACCACCTCTACTCCGTGTCTTTTGGCGAGGCTCTTCAGGGCTTTGTCCTTAGTAGCTAAAGGTAATTTATTTTCTACAGCGTGGGCTAAAATTACAACGTCGTTATATCTGGATAAGCTTAACCTTTCTTTGGTTAATATTTCTAAAGCTCTACTTATAATGTTATCATTGTCGCACAGGATTTTAGCCCTTTCATTAGCCACGTAACTTTTTACGTACTCTACGTTGTCGATGTTGTTAGCTCTCAGAAACCAAGTAAACTCATGGATAACTAAGGAGGGGATTAACCATTCCTCAAGGCTGTCTAATAATTCTTCGGCTTCTTTGTGAAACTCCGAATCTTCTACTAGGTCATAGATTAATATGTTTGTGTCAATGACTGCTTTCATTTAAACCCCTTTCTATGTCCCTTTCAATCTCCTCGATAGTTAACTTCCTCCCCAATTTGATTCTCGGTCTTACAGTTAAGACTTTCTTTATTATTATCCTATCCTCTTCTATGTAAAATTCTAAAATATCTCCCTCATGTATGCCTAGCCTGTTTCTTATGGAGGCGGGGATTGTAACTTGATAGTTTCTGGTAACCTTTACCCTTTCCACAACTTACTACTTGATCTAGTTATATATAAAAATTTCTAGTAACATACTCTACACCGGACTTTTATGTATGCGGGTGATTAGATATTTACAAAGTTGGGGGTAAACGGATGAGCTCTCTGGAAACCAGATTGAAGAGGTGTCAGATCTTGGTGCGTATAATTAACAAGTCACAGTAGCTTCTAACTAAAATAATTGCGAAATAGTTTCACTGTGTAATGATTACACTTCTACGTACTCTTCGATCCATTTAAGAAAATATCCTTCTTCTTCCTTACTAAGTATGTGTATGTCTAATTCTACTTCTTCATCATCTTTATCGAGTATTTCTAAAGTCCTCCTTATTTTCTCCTTGCTGCTTAACTTCTCGTCGTAGATTACTGCAATATCTAAATCACTGCTGCCCGTGACTCCACCTTTGACGACCGAGCAGAAGACTATTACTTTATCAACCTTTCCCAACGTTATTGCAACCTCCTTAACCCTCTGTGCTATTGTTCTCCAATTGTTTTCTAAGTACTTTATGTACTCTAGCCCTTGTAGCACCACTTTTCTCCCCAAATATCTTTTATGAGTGGAAGAATATAATTTTCGACCGTATCTAAGCAGTCGGACGCAAATTCTGAGTCAATATCAACTAATGAATATTGTCCTTCAGCCCTGCTTAACCAAGTTTAAGTCTTCCCTCTTTTCTTTTACTAACTTTTCAATTTCTTTATTATTGGTCAGTTGTGCTGGTACTGAGAGTAATTTCATTATATTGTGTGTTTGTGGGAACAAGTAACCTAAGAGAAGATAAGTGGATTTTATAAGCAGTTCGGCTGATATCTGGCAGTTAGTAGCGGAAGCGTCGTGCAATCCTTCATTAAACGCCTCTTTTGCAATCCTCAAGTATTTTAACGCTCTTTCACAGAGTAATTTTGCGTTATTTATTGAGGACATTAATTAAATGTAGCAAAGTTAACTTATAATATCTAGATCGCCTTATTGCTGTGTAACTTACCTTCTTTTTACTTTTATCTCTTGCACTTTCTAAGGGATCATAAAACGGCGAATAAAGTCGTTAATCTTATGATTAGTGTGTCTAAAATACTGTTAGTTTGTCGCGTTAGTCGAATTATTTAATTGCGTAATTTGTGCCTCAGTGATTTCGCTGAGGGAGTCCCCGATAAGAACTCTTAAAATTGCATTCGTGTGATAAAGAGAAGAAAGCGAAACAATGGCGTAAGTGTTGAGACTGATCTAGATTAGAAATAAATAGATTCTGTGTAGCTTACCAGAAGATGAAGAAAGATAATTACTTTTTGCTCACCTAATTACCTCATATATACCGGCGAACTTAAGGAACTCCTCCTCATCTTTCTCATCAATCAGGTTTAAGTCTAAAATCTCTGAAATCTCTTCTGGCAGAGATAAGTGGATTTTAACCAGCAAGTCTCTTACGCGAGTGATGTCTAACCCCTTAACGACTAACGCTATGTCGATGTCGCTACTCCCCATTGCCTTACCTTTTATCACAGACCCGTACACTATAGCCTCCTTTACTTCGGCGAACTTACGTGCAGTATTCAAAGTTAGTGAAGCTATCTCCCTCCAATTCTCTTCCAAGTACTTTATCCTCTCTAGCCCGAACACCACTTGTCTCCCCATACCTCCTTTACAAGCTCAACTATTTCTTTAGCCGTATTTAAGCAAATTTCTGCGTCCTCTTTTTCTAAACCGTAAGAGAAGTATTGTCCCCTTTGTCTTGCGTCTTCCAATAAAATCAACTCGCTCCTCTTCTGTCTAACGAAAGTAGCTATTTTGTCCTTTAAGGCTAGCGAAGAAAGAGTCGATAAGAGTTTCCTTATCTCATAGGTTTCAGGAAATGAATAACCTAAAAACGCAATAGTCGCTTTAATTGCCAACTTAGCGGATATCTGTGACATGAGACCTGAAGCGTTATAAAGACCCTTGTTGAAAGCGTCCTCAGAAGCTTGAATGTATTCTAACGACCTTTTACAAAGTGATATATGAAGCTCGTGCACATGAAACAATCACATTATAAATTATTAACTTTTACAAAGAAAGGGGTTAAGGGGGCGGAAAGCCTCCCCAGACGGATGGCCCCTTAACTTTCTGTCTAAATTTTTTATGCACTCTGTGTACTTTAATATTAGGGTTACTGGTTATGTTAATCGAGGACAGAATTTATCGCTCAATTAAATTACTGCTTTACACTGCTAAAGAGGAGAATACAGAGGTCACTGCGACTAAACTACAGAAGATTTTCTTTTTACTTGAGAAGGAGAAAGGGGTTCAGTTAGGACTGGATTTTAAGCCTTGGTTCTTCGGTCCTTATTCATCAAAACTACAAGATTATATTGATAAACTAATCGAGTTAGGAGAGGTTGATGTTGAGGAGGAGGAAGTAAGAGATCCATTGAGCGGAGAGATAATAGGGTACAAGAGGAATTACGTTTTAAAGAGTGAGTTAAAGCCTGAGGAAGAGGAAAAGGAGATTGAGATGTTTTTCAGAGAATGGGTTAGGAAGAGTAGGACTGAGATCCTAAACTACGTCTACAAGAAATACCCGGAATACGGTAAATATTCCATAATTAGAGACAAGGTTTTAAGTAGGTTACAAGAATGAAGACGAAGAGGAAGTCGACTTTTGTTAACTTCCTCTTAAACTCCTTAAGAAAAAATTTTAAGGCTTTATGCACTTCACTGGTACCCTGGGCCTTAAGCTTTCACTCTTCTGTTTTTCATTATCAAAACTTCCAGTAGTAGTATTAATGTTAAATTATTTCCCTAAAATCTATATTTGTACAGTTTTTATATAAATATAGCACAAAATGGTAATCAATACATTTAAGATAATACGAAAATATATAATTTAGGTAGTAATAATGCATTACTTTAGGCGTTTAATATGTGACAATGGCATTTGCTTACATTCGGTTACTGAGTACCTTGTTTCAATACTGAATAAAGAGGTTGCTAATAGATGTCAACTATCCAGTGTCCTTACTGTGGGTCTAATATGAATTCATTAGCTATTACACAAATTAATTCGCCACTAGGAGGAGTAACTTTTAGTAGACCTGTGAGGATTCTCCCTCTTCATTGTGGTACATGCGGGAAGTGGTTCTGGTTAGAGAGTCCAAATCTAGACTATTTGCTCAACAATATGGAGTTAGAGAAAAATGTTTTTGAGTTCCTTATAGGTAAGTTTGGCATTTCTCGTTATCGTGACTTTTTAAAAAGACATTTTATAGGTTTTACAAAGAGGTTTAGGAAAGATAGTATTAAAGGCATAATTCCAGGCTTGCTTAAACGTAGTATATTGATATACGATTATATCATCGAATATAAAGGAAAGAGATATTTCATTTCATGTTATCGAGACAGAAAGACAAAATGTTATAGATGTTACCAAATAACTCCAGTCGTAGGTGAGAAAAATGAGAAAGCTATCTGATGGGACTGAGTTTTACACGTTGGATGAAGCGGAGGGGAAAGAATTCGATACTTATGACATTTATCTACATGAATTTGTGTTAATCTTCTTTGGTCTAGAGCCAGAGAAGCCTATTCAAAGTAGAATAAAATACCAGAAAGGACTTTTCCTGTTCTTAAAAGAACTAGAGAAAAGAGGATATAAGGTTCAGGATCCTCATTTTATTCCCTATAGTTATGGGCCGTATAGTTTTGTCCTAGCTAGAGTTCTGGATAACTTGTGGTGGTCTGGTTTTATCGAAGCAAAAGGGGAATATGGCAAGGAGACTGAGGAGTTCAAGTTAACAGAAAAAGGAAAAAATGAGGCAATATTATTAATTAAAGAAAAGATTAAAGAAAAAGACTTGCAAGACCTTATTACGTTTAGACAGAGCATAGATCAGTACACAGTAGATGGAATATTACATTATGTGTACACTAACTTCCCTGAAATGAAGGAGAAATCCAAAATAAGAGCAAAATATAAGGATATTAAGTGGGGCAGAGGGAAGGGATGAGGATAACATCATATTCAGAACAATCTGTTTATGGTCATAAGGTTGTTTTTTATCAAATTGAAGTTGAGGGTTCCAAATTCACTACACCAATAAAAGCACTTACTAAGGCAGAGTTGATAGCAAAGCAATATTCAGCCTCAAACATTTACTTACCCGATTATGCCTTCATATGTAGTTCTCCCTTCAAGAAGAGTTATATACCAGATTTAGATTCTGAGCTAACTAAATTGCGAAACCTATTGTCATCTAACAATAAGATCTTCATATATATCCCTTCCATACCCGAAAACACCGAGGATACTAAGGTAGATGCTATTAAGGACTCAGTACAGTACCAATACGATTATAAAACCAGTATTTTGGCTGTACCTATAAAGGATCTTTCAAGAGAAAAAGCTATTAATATCGTCAAAAATGTCGTGAAAGACTATAAGGATCAAAGCGTGTTTCCCGTGGTAGGTATTGATAGTGCAAGCGTTACTAAAGAGCTTATCCATAAAGTTAATGAGATTTCAGGTATAATAATTAGATTTGATAAGAAAAATATTGACTCATATAACAAAATTCATAGTAATGTAAAAACACTGTATTCAATTGTTGAAGGAAATAATAAATTGCCCATTTTCGTAGATTTGCCTAAAAGTTTCAAGGTAATAGTAAGGTCGAGACAATACGTGATAGAGTCTACTACGTTGTTAAGGTATTTTTTCAGCGGAATACTAAGTTATAATACTAGGTTCAGGCAAAGTAGGAGAAAGTTAGAAGGTGCCAGTTATTATAAATTAATCCAAGAGAGGTTTAACGCTTCAGCTATTATAGATCCAATTACTAATGAACCAGTAAGCTTGAGCCAGATGATAAGTAATAATAAAAAATTCGAAGAAATAAAAATGAAAATTAAACAAATAGCTAAACCCGATGATGAAACAGCAATATTTTTACTCGATCACATAGAGGAGGCCTTCCGCGAATCTGATATAGAGAAAAAACGCGTAATATCATCTTTAGTCGATGCATTAAACTCTGTAATAATACACTATGAATTGGAGGATTTTCGAAAGGATGTGGTGTCCTGTACTTCTAAAAATAAGAGCTTACAAGATATCCTTAGATCATTTTCAGGTTTGGAAATGTTTTAGTTAAGAAGCTTAACAATAGTTAAGAGTATATGAGTAATCTATTTAACTTAAAGTTTAGGACATTCAATTTCCTTAAAGAAGTCGCCCACGTTATTGCCGTTTACAACATCGTAGTCTGGATCCTTTAATACTTCTAAACAGATAGGTTTCGATGTTATGTTATCACAGTACACATTAACCCTTATTATGTCCCCTGCTCCCACTCTCGCTCTATCATCTCTGGGTACCAGTGCGGGATTCCTATTGCATCGTATTACAGAATATTTGCCATTTAGTGTTGTTTTACCTATAACTACTAAATCCGCTATTTCATAATCTCTCTTTGCTATATCCAGCGGTCTAAATTGATCCTTTATATCAGTATACACTCCTTCCCAATATCTAATCCAGTGGAGCAAAACTCCGCCAAAAGTTTCCGGCACGGAATTTCTGATAATCTCCGCCTTAGCTATGCACTCTCTTGCAGCAGTATCACCGTTATTGGAAACTTTAATTCTAATCAGTTTCGCCTCCCCAACCGCCTTGTCAATTATGGAATACTCGAATTCTACATCTAGCTTAGGCTTAACCTTCATAATCCTTACTTGCTCCTGTAATGAGTCCGTTTGCTTCTTCATCTCTTCAATTTGCTGCTTTAATGTTTCGTTCTGCTTACTCATCTCCTTATACTGCATACAGTAGATAACTACGCTGGCTATCAGTGCTGCAGTTGTAATAATGCTTATAGTAACCGATATACTTACCATAATAGACCTATTCCTGATGCATAGCTTTAAAAAGATATTAGGTAAATAATGTAACCTCCGCAGTTTACTGTTTTAGTTTAGAAAAATTTATACAACTAGGAATAGGAAAGGCTCCTCTGTCCGTTTTTACTTTCGACTCTTTTTACAGCTTCGGTAGTAGCTATTACTATCTATTAGACAAATACCTTATGATGCATTTAATGAACAAAGGGTTTTCTAAAGGTATGATAAGGAATGCGTTAGAAGACTTATACTTTTACGGATTTATTTTAAAGAGACCTACTATGAAGAGAGGAGTTTATGAATTAACGGAGTTAGGGAAAATAGAGGCAGAGGCATTAGATAAGGGGTTAAGGGGCTTCGCCCCTTATACTAGAAGACTTTAATGAATTAGGGAGGAGGTAAGTTAGGTTAGGGAGGTAAGGGAGGTTAGTTAGTAGGTAAGGAGGGCAAGCAAGGTAAACAAGACTAGGTTAGCAAGACAAACCGGGGTTAAGGGGCTAAAACTATGTTTTTCATAATAATTCTATCCAACTAACTTCAAATTCCGCATACGTACATAACAGATAAACCTATGTAACATTTATAATTATACCACAAAATTAAATTATTTTTCAGAATGTTTACACTTAAATTCACTGTTTCTATTATCTGAGATTAAAAATTATCGCCATGGAAATTTAGCTTATTACTTAAATTAAAAAACACCGTCTAGTTGGTTACTCTTTTAATTTAGGGCTTTGTGGTTAGCGATACTTTATCTGGAAAGTGAGTTATAAACTTCTTCACTTTTGGGCTTATAACTAACCTACAGTATGGTTGATTAGGGTGTTTTTCGAAGTATTTATGATGGTATTCTTCAGCCTCATAAAAGGCGTCAAATGGCTTTAATTCTGTTACTACTTTTTTACCGAGTTTCTTCTCTACTTCTTTGATAACTTCTTCTGCTATCTTACGTTGCTCCTCGTTGTGGTAAAGTATAATAGATCGGTACTGAGAACCTACATCATTCCCCTGTCTGTTAGGAGTTGTAGGGTCATGGATCTCGAAAAAGATCTCTAAGAGTTCTATATAGCTTATGACAGAGGGGTCGAAAGTTATTTGGACTACTTCCGCATGTCCTGTTAAGCCTGTACAAACGTCATCATAAGTGGGATTATGCATCCAACCTCCGGCGTACCCAGGCTTAACGTCTATTACTCCTTTTACCCTTGAAAAAACCGCTTCTGTGCACCAAAAACACCCTCCGCCTAGTGTAGCTTTTTCCATAAATTCTGGTCAATGTTTACAGTATTAAACTATTGTTAGGAAAAATTTTACGCTTGGAAAAGGGTTTTTTGACTATTTCGAGAATGAAGATATTAGCAGGAGAACATGCTTTCTTATTTTCCCGATTTGGTATTAGCTAGGAATAACGATCTGAAGCAAGAATTATGCTATTCAGTTATATAGTTAAGGGTGAGAGGTTTAGTCATTATCTCTAGGATTCTAAGCCCTGGAAACCAAATTTCCGATTTTATCCAGTTCTTGTCCCTTCGTTTCTGGTACTAGAAATAGTGTTATCAGTGCTGATAACAACGCTACCAAACCGTAAATTCCTACCATTCCACCTAATCCTATAATCGAAACTAGTGAAGGGAAGAGCGAAATTACAGTGGCTGAAGCTGTCCTATCGACAGCTACGCTAATAGCTTGTGAAGTCCCCCTAACTTTAGTGTGGACCAGCTCTGGAGTGACCATACCTGAGCCTATTATTGACGCAGGCCCCATTGCGGAGAATAGATAGTTTAGCATGTAGAAAGTCAGACCTAAAACCGCTCCTTCTCCGGTGAGTTGGTTAGCCTTAGGCAAGCCGAAAATAGAGGGGTCTAAAAGCAGTAGTGAATAAAGGATTAACCATGTTGAAACTCCGGTGTAGCCTATAATTATAAGCGGTTTTCTCCCTATCTTGTCTATCAAGAGTATGCAGAGTAATTGACCCGGAATTCCCGCAAAGAACTGGGCGATGTAAGTGAACATTATAGGTGTTATTCCCAAGTTATAGGCAATGGTTATAGGACCGTAAATTGCAAAAGTGGAGGAGTAAACGTCGTAAAGTAACCACAATATTGCAGATACTATTATCAGGAAAAGAGAGGAGGCAAACCTCTGTTTGAAACTCTCAGTATCAACGTTAACACGTAGGCTCACCCCTTCTTTCTCTAAGTTCTTGATTTCCTTCTCTATCGGTCTCACTCTTGAAAGGAAGAGTAAAGTTTCGCTCAGCTTTCTTCTGGCGAATATGACGGAAAGTGCAGGGATTGCTCCGAAGCCTAATACTATCCTCCATGCTATTGAGGATGGTAATGGTAAGGTGACTTGGTCTACGAACGCTGCCAGTACTGCTCCCAGACCCCACATTACGGCGAAAGTTATTACCATTGCCTTTCCTCTCTTATCCTTATCGGCGTTTTCAGCAACAATTATCGGTGAGAGTACGTAGTCTGCACCGACCCCCATACCGAGTAATAGCCTCGATAAGAAGAGTTCATTATAATTTTGTGAGAAGGCTTGTAGTGCGGCTCCTATTGCCATTAGAGTGACGTCTATTCCGTACATTCTCTTTCTTCCTTCTAAATCGGAAATTAAACCGAACAATAACGCGGAGAACGCTGCACCGAGATGAGATCCCGCGACCAGTAAGCCCTCTGATAACTTATTCATTGGTATAAATGCAGAGATTGTGTAGATCATTAATGATAATGAGTATAAGTTATAACCGTCTGAAAATACCCCCATTCCGGAGATGAGTACTGATCTCCAAGTCAGCTTCATGAGTAAATTTAGTATATACTTACAGTTAAAAATTTTGATTATTTACTTTTAGACATATTTCGTTATATAGTAGGAGAGAATATCTGACTATTTTAAATACTCACGCGAGATCAAATATCGTAATGTTAGTGAGGAAGCCCGTCAGGATGTTATCTGGCGTTACTATCGTATCGATTATGACAGCTCCGCATAGATGCCCTCATGGTAAGTGTATTTTCTGTCCCGGGGGCGTTGAGTATAACACGCCTCAAAGCTACTACGGTAAGGAACCGACTTTGATGAGAGCTATTGAGAACAACTATGACCCGTTTTACCAAGTTCAATCACGTTTAAGGCAGTATGAGTTAAACGGTCATACCCCGAGTAAAGTAGAACTTATAATAATGGGAGGGACTTTTTTAGCTACCCCTTTAGATTACCAAGAGTGGTTTGTGACCCAAGCATTAGAGGGAATGAACAGATATCCGAACCCCACAAAGCCTGGGTTTGTGTATTTGGAAGATGCTCAGGTAAGAAATGAGACTGCTACGGTCAGATGTGTCGGGATGACCGTTGAGACGAAACCGGATTGGGGAAAGGAGAGAGAGGCTAAGCAGATGCTAAGGTTGGGAGTTACTAAAGTGGAACTGGGAGTTCAAACTGTCTATGATGAACTTTTGATGAAGAGTAATAGGGGTCACACTGTAAAAGACTCAATAGAGTCTACAAGGATTCTAAAGGATAAAGGTTTCAAGATAGTCTATCATGTGATGCTAGGTCTACCTGGTTCTGACCCCGATAAGGATCTTGAGGGGTTCAAGAGGCTTTTTTCAGATCCGGACTTCATGCCAGATATGCTGAAGATTTACCCTACTTTAGTGGTCGAGACAGCACCTTTAGCTGAGCTGTGGAAGAGGGGGCTCTACAAGCCTTACGACACTGATACGCTAGTGGAACTGATTTCCGAAATGTATCGATATATTCCCCCGTGGGTTAGGGTAATGAGAGTACAGAGGGACATCCCTGCTCCGATAATCTTAGACGGTAATAAGAAGGGTAATTTGAGGGAGTTAGTGGAGGAGAGGTCGTTGGAGAAAGGTATTAAGATAAATGAGATAAGGTTCAGGGAAGTGGGGATTAAATGGTTACACACGGGTAAATTACCTCAAGGAGAGCCTAAGTTAAAGAAATATGTTTACGAAGCGAGCAGGGGGACGGAGGTCTTCCTCTCCTTTGAATATGATGACGGTACGCTAGTCGGATATTTAAGGTTGAGGAAGCCCTCCGATGTCGAAAAGGTTACTATAGTGAGAGAACTCCATATCTACGGTCTTGAGACTCCGGTGGGTTTGTGGGATGACCTAAGTTTTCAACACAAGGGGTACGGTTCAAAGCTCTTAGCTGAGGCTGAAAGAGTCTCTTCCGAAGAATTTGACGCAAAAAGGATCTTAGTCCTTTCTGGTATAGGTGCTAGAGAGTATTATAGGAAGAAGGGGTATCGTAACTCTTATCCTTACATGGAAAAAGAGTTGGTTTAGGATGATACAATTTGTTCAAGTCCTTTCATAATTTCAGATTCTACATGTTCTGTCCATAACATTTCTGGAACGTCTATGGCAAGGAATAAGGGTGAGAGTATTATAGTCTCTACAGCTGTAACAGCTAAGTTTTGTATCCATTTTCCTATGCCTGCTGTCACTTTTAATTGATTCCCTACCTTCTCGAAGGTAAATGTTAAAGCTCTATCTGCAGCTATTAAATCCCTAAGAATTCCTCCCTTTTGAGCCTGGACTATTGCCTTACCGTTTTCCTCCCTATACTGTGTTTTAAAGCCTTTTTGTTGCAGATATGTTACGAACTGATTTATAATTTGTCCCACGTCTTTTTGTGTAGTATATACCTTTTCTTTTTTAAAGGTTCCCATACGATTATACAGTCTCTCTCACTAAAAAGTTTATTCATAAGAACTTAATTACTATAATAATATAAATTACTAAAGCTAAGAATATAATAATTGTAACAAGTAATAATAATAATTTTAGCCTTTACGAAAAGGTTTTTTAGACGGTAACGAATTAGTCAAACTATGAAAATAGTACGTCCACTATTCCTTTTTATCATAACCTTTGTCGGCGAGGTAGGACTCTTCCTGTTGTTTTCTTCATTTTATAACCCTGCCCTTGCCTCTGAGTTTGGAGGACTTACTGTAATTTATAACGGGTTGGTTTATAAGCCCTATTTTATCGTTCTCTTTACCATCTTTATCCATAACTTAGCAGTAGCTACACTGGATTTTATACCGTTAATGGGAGTCGCGATGATGGTATTTAGTATAATTGAGACGGGATTGGTTGTTGCGATTAGCGGTTCTATTATAGGTACTCCAGGGTTAACTATATCTCTTTATCTCCTAACTTTACCGCACTCTTGGTTAGAATTGCCGGCATATGCAGTAGCCTCAGCTAGTGGTGTCTATTTTCTATTTGACGCGGCTGATAAAGGTTTAAGAAAGGCTCTGGTTAGGTTATTCTACATGTACTTAATGGTAGCGGTAGAACTTTTCGTAGCTGCGAGCTTTGAAGCTGGGGAAATAGTAGACAAGCCTTACGGTCTATTACCCTACTTGTTTTGGATCCCGGCTTTGCCTGCATTTTATTTTCTTATAACTTTCTACAAGTACTTTCAAAAGCTAGCGGATTGTAGCTAATAAAACAGCCGTAAGGACTGCAGCTATCCCCAAAATTAAAGCGTAAGTCGGGAAAGCCGGTTTTTGTGCCCTTGAAGTAGGAAGGCTTTGAGGATAGTAGTATGTTGGTAGAGGCTGAGAGAAGTAATAAGTCGGTTGGTAAAGACTCGGAAAAGTGGGCTGAATGTATAACGGATACCCACACCTCGCGCAATAGTTTGCTATATCCTTGTTAATATGCCCACATCTCGGACATTGTTTCATAAGCTAAAGTCGAACTTCGATATAAAAAATCCTTCCGTATGGTGTACGTTAGGATAAAATCTAACTACCCTCATCCACACTCTACTCTTTTTGTAACCGTAGTTACTTTCATCTAATTTTAGCGGAACTAGATATTTTTCGTATCTCTCTGCATGTCTTTCGCCTTCTTCAGGGAATAAAGAACAAGTGGAGAACACAGTGGGTTTTCTCAACCTTCTAGCCTCCTCTAAGATTATTGCTTGTAATCTTGAGAGCCTTAACATATCGCTCTTATTTAGCCTCAGAAATACTGAAGGGTCGGAGGCAATGGTTCCGCTGTTAGTACATGGTGCGTCGATCAAGATTTTATCAGCTTTTTTCACCGGTAAATTAGCGCCGTCAGCAATAATTAACTCAACGTTCTCTACTCCTAGTCTTCTCATTAGTTGTTTTTGTGTGTTGATCCTCTTCTGTGAAATGTCAACGGCAATTACATAGGACTTGTTGTTAGTTAGTTGCTGGATAAGCGAAGTCTTCATCCCTGGGGCACTACCTACTTCAAGGATTCTCTCACCGGGCTTAGGGTCTAGTACTATCACTGGGTAAACGCTGGCTTTATCTTGTATGACGATTTTCCCTTCTTTAAACTCTTTGAGATCTGAGATCCTCTTGTACGTTTTGATAATTTTATATAGGAAATCAAAGGTATCTTTTTCGACAGTTACGCCTTTTCTTTTAAGTTCTTCTATTGTGCTTTTGATATCTGTTTTAAGTGTGTTTATTCTAATCCAAGTGTCTTTAACGAGTAGTTCGTTACTCGACGCTACACCGGTTACAAGTTTCAATCTTAGTTCCGCCCATTCAGGCGGTTTAAAGGTTATGTTTTTATCGTTATTGAGTAATATTCTCACTATTTCATAGACGTCTCTCCCAGGAAATAAGTAGGAACAGTAGTAATATTTTTTAAGAACTTCCAGAAATTTTCTGTATAAACTTGTTCTCTCTCCCCTTACACCGAGCGATTTATAAGCTATATCAAAAGCCCTTTCGGGAGAAATCTTATTCTTAAGTATAAGGCTTATAGCCTTAGCGTAAAGTTTTTCTTCCATTTTATGATGGTTACAATTCTTTCCCGGTCCTCTTATTATTTTTGCCGAGCTTTATGCTTTGTTGATCTCTTCAATTTATTTCATAAGCATGATATGATACATTGAGAATTTTTTAAATTAATATTTATTCAACGTTATTTGCAAGCTTACACTCTAATACCCGGAGCTCTACCAACTAAGGAATTAGCCAAGTGGAGCATCCATGCATAAGCCCAGAACTTGAGCTTAGCCTCAACCACTTGTCCTAAAAAGCTTGTAGCCCTAACAGATTCCCCAAAAGTACGCTTCACAGCTGAGAATAGGGACTCAATCCTCCACCTAATACCGTAACCCTTCTCATCCCTCCAACGATTATAGCCCAACCTCTTGAACTCCCTTACGGTCTTACTCCTAGTAGGATGGCCACGCCTAGTAGAAGCGTTCTTCCTAGGTGGGACAACGACCTCAACCCCGGTCTTGTAAACCTCATTAGCATCATAAGCTTTATCTCCGTAAAATTTCTTGACCTTCTTTCCCTTATCTTGTAAATCCTTAACTGTCTTTACTGCAGTCTCAACCTCGTTTGTGGTTACTTCGGCGTTTATTATGTTGAATTGGTCTTTATCCATTACTATTCGAGCTTTATTATTGAGCTAACGAGTGTAAGCCTTTTTCTATGTTTAATAATTGTAGACGTTTGGCTTTGTGAAGATAAAGTTAAATACCTAATCGATGGTGATTAACTTGGGTGTTATATTGGCGGAAACTGCTCATAAGGTGCTAGCCGAATCTTTGGGTTCAACAGTTCTTGTGAAATTAAAAGGTGATAAAGTAGTGAGGGGCACATTGAAAAGTTACGATATGCATATGAATTTGGTGTTAGAAAACTCCGAAGAGGTTATGAGTGATGGAAGTACTAGAAAGGTCGGAACTATAATAATAAGGGGAGATAACGTTATTCTAGTGTCACCCATTTAAGGGGTCGGACTTTCATTAAGGTTTCATGAGTTTGTATTCAACCTCTCGTCCTCATTCCCCTTATTTCACTCCCCGTGCCGTCTACGGGAGCGGTAGTTAAACCACTCCCTTCAAGGACATGGGGAGCCTCATCGAACCCATCCTCCCCCTCACATTGCTCATCGAGTTTACTGTAGGGCTCTCTTCTACGTGATAGTATGTAACTACAAAATTTATAAACTCTCAATAGAAGAGCTAGGAATGTTAAATAATATCAAATGACATAAAATTCACGGCTTACAGAAAACTGTTGTCAACGGCATATTTGCTTCCCCATCTTCTAAGTTCCTCATAAATGCTCCTCAATTCCCTACCTTTTTCAGTTAGTTCGTACTTAACCCGAAAGGGTCTATCACTGACTATGGTTCTCTTTATTAAACCCGATTCTTCTAATTCCTTTAGGGTAGTTGAAAGTGTCTTTGAATTTAGTCCAGTCAGTTTTTCCAGTTCGTTAAATCCCTTACCTCCGTCGAATAGGTAATAAATTACTATCATTTTTCTCTCGTTTCCGAAAATTTTAATTGACTCTATTACGGGACATAATTTACTTTTTTCACTTACTTTCATTTCGAAAGTCAGTTATTTGTATATCACTCACTGTATAAATATTTTTCCTTATCTATTATAACTTGCAATGGCTAGGTTAGTAAGGCATGACAAAAACTTTCCTTATCAAGTAAAGGCTAGTAATGGAGAGGTTTTTTACATATGTGCGTGCGGTTTGTCTAAGAATAAGCCTTTCTGTGACGGTTCTCATAAAAGGACGCAAGACGAGAATCCTAATGAAATATACGTATATGACAACGAGAATAGAGTAAAAATCTCCACCTCTTACCCGCAGACGTAAGGTAAAAATGTTTAAGCAGTTTCTAAAATAACTTTCTTTTTCTCAACTAAAGTTTTCTTTAAAGTATCTCTAGTGTTCAGTATGAGTTTATATACATCTTCACTGAGTTTTTTGCTTACTAATTCTTTGTTAGCCCTATACATATAAACTGGTCTTCCCTTCTTACCATCAGTTATTATCTTCTCTCTCTCGATTAGTCCTTTACTTAGCAAGGTGTTAAGTGCCTTGTTAACCGAGGCTTTGCTTACTTTTAGTACTTCCGCTAGTTCGTCTGCCGAATACTTTTGTCCTCTGCTTAACAATATGTGCAATACTTCTACCTCTCCTATTCCGAGTCCGTACATGAACGAAATTACTTCATGAATGTCTACTTCTCTTCCACCGGGGAATTTTATCTTACTTGCCATTTGTTCCACAAATGATTATTTTGCATTCAGAAACTAAAAAACACTATATATTTAAAAATATACATTTGTGTACATTTTAACATAGTTTAAGGGAGCGTTACAAGTTTTTCGTAAATTGATTTATAGGCTTTATTCTTTAAACTTTGATAGAACGTCTTGTAGTTTGGTCTCTAGCTCTTCTTTTTCATGAATAACATTTACATATTTTTCAAGAATTTGTAGAAGTTTATTTCCTTCCTCTGTTACACTGTAATACGAGCTTTTGCCCTCTTGCTCTTCCTTCAAATATCCATTTCTCACAAGTATTTCTAGATATTTTTTTAGCTCTGCAAAATTCAATGCCGAAGCGTACATAATTTTTGTCTTGTTAGTCCTCTCTCTGCACGCGTTTAGGATACTATATATTATCTCAGCTGTGCTCCTTTTCTTAGTCATTAGTTTTGTGATAGAAAGATCAATAATATAAAGTAAACTAACATCTATCAAAATTATATCACTGTATTAATAGTAATTAATTACTTTTGATTAACTCTAACGCTTTATTAAATATCGTGCATTATATGCTATCAGATCTCAGGCTAATAGATAACAAATTTGTAGAGTTATTACTAGAAGAGTATTTCCTAGATAATAACTCTGTCGTTAATGACTTCTATATAGTCAAGGTGGCTGAGGATGTAAGAAGAAAGGTTTACAGATTTAAGGTTTGGTTGTTCAGGTCTCTTGATAATAAAGTTGACGGTTTCGTAGGTTATTTATTCTTTTATAAGACGAAAGTAGTGATTAGATTGCCGGTAGTTAAAGACGTAGATATAAGCGAGGAGTTAATAGATAAGGTCGTAAATCTTTACGAAAAGATCTATCTTAGGAAGAGGATTTATGAATAAGGAAGTCTTTAAGCCACTCTATAGTTTTATCGTCATTATTATTTTCTAAGAAATTTATGAATATGTTAGTGAAATCTTCTTTTGTCCTAGTCCTTTCAGAAATGTCTTTTATTGCTCTTATTGCAGTTACTTTAGCAATCTTGTACTTTTTCTCTTCTTTTTCTCTCAGTAATATTACTGAATCGTTATAAAGTATAATGCGTAAATATAGCAATTCATTTTCATCTATCAAGTCGTATTCGACTCCGTATACTCCCTCAATTAACTTGCTTCCGTCATCAAAGTTTTTCAATATTTTTCTATAATTATCAAAGCTACCTTTTATGATAATTATTCCTAAAGGTCTAAGATATATTTTTAAGGTTTTTACTATTTCTTCCTCTTTACAAATAAATTTCTCGTGTTTTATTAAATGTCTTATATCATCCTCAAATACAACCTTCCCTTTGATCAAGTTACTATTAAAGAGAATGTCAAGTACTGTTAACGCTTCTTTTTCGCATTCCATATGGCTTATTTTGAATATATCTTTTTAAACCCATTTTACCACTTGACACTGTAAATTTCTTGTAGGTTCAAATAATAAGGAAAAGGAAAAGTTCTTTTCAGTATCATTCGTTGAATATAAACCATCCTGTATAAAGCTTTATTATTTTCCCGTAAGTCTTTTCAAGACGTTCTAATACATCTTCAACGTCTTTATATCTGCTTTCTACTTTTATTCCCGTTAGTTCTGTTCCTTCCTTTACAGTCTTGAATTTTATTCCTCTTTCTTTAAATTCTGATAGTAATATCGCAGTTATCCATGTCTGTAAGTGGACGAAGTCGTTCTTAGGTAGCTCTAATATCTCAGAGTTCCCTTCTAATTTTTTAAGGGTATTGATATTATACTCGTAAGCATTATATTCATAATCAAAATATTTCTCGTAAGGGAATAGCCCTATTGCGTTTTTTATTTTTTCCCACTCTTCACCTACCTCTTTCATATACTTATCTCTTTTTTCAAGACCAGTACCGAAGAGTAAGAACACAAGAGATATTGAAGACTTGAGCCCTATGATGTTATATTTCTTCTTAATTAAATTAACTACTTCTGAGAGTAACTCCTCTTCAATCCTTATATAATCGCTTAATCTTAGTAAGTCTCCGTTTAAGGTTCGTCTATTTTCTATAAGAGTTTTTAATTTATTATTCCTACCTTTATCGTCAAGATTTAATACTGCAAAGATTTCTTGGTCTTGAATGTCTCTCTTTATTAGGCACTTACTAATCTGCATCTACAATAATATTAACTAGGATATTAGTATTTAATTTTTACGATAATATTCTACACTAACAATATTTAACTTATTATAGTAAAATTAATATAGCATGTATAATTTACCTTTGATTTCCGGCGATTCCATTACTATTACAGAAAGTTCTCTCCTTACACTCTTAATTTGATTCCTTATGTTACAATTAAAATCTTCCGGAACTAATATAATTATGTTCTTTACGTCTTTTGGAATACTGAAGTTTATGAATTTCCCCCAATCAATTACCAGTGAAATACTCACAGATAGTTCATGAGTCACATTAAATTTCGAAATGTGATCCCTAATCATGTCATTCTTTATGACTTCTAGTATCTGCATCTCTGTAGTCTTATTACATAAGCGGTTTACAAATATAAGTATTTTCCATAAATCTTTTATAAAAAGGGGTAGCAAAATTTTAATTTGTCTATAAGTAAAATTAGTTAGACGCTGGGATACTGAGCGGTGATTATAGGACCACCGGACTGATATATGATGTTTTAGGACAAACTCATTTAAATTGAGAACGAGATAGGAGTAACGTGAAATGTGCGTTCGTATTCAGGCGTGATTTAAGAATATATGATAATACAGGGTTAGTTGAAGCTTCTTATGATTGCGATGAGATAATTCCTTTGTTCATAGTTGATCCTAGGCAAATGTTACACAACAATTACAAATCGGAGTTTGCGTCATCTTTTATGATAAACTCGTTAGTAGAGCTTGACACAGAGTTGAGGACTAAATGGGATGCAAAATTAAACGTGTTCTTTGGTAATGCTGAAGAGGTTATAAAGAAGTTAGACGTAAACGCAATCTACGTGAATGAGGATTACACACCTTTTGCTATACAAAGAGACGAAAAAATGAGAGAAAACGCTTTGTCTAAAGGGATAAAGTTTCTCTCATTTACCGATGTGTTATTATCTCCTAAAGAATTAAAGCCAACTAGGAGTTTTTCAGCATTTTATAAAAAGGCATTACAGTATAAGGTTAGAGAGCCTAGAGATGTTAGGGATGGAGTAAATTTTACCGTTATGGAAGACAGCATGGATGTGGACTTTTTGAAATCTTTCATAAAAGTTGAGTCTCCACTACTTAAAGGAGGTAGATCTGAAGGGTTAAAGTTACTTGAGAGAAAGGTGGATTTTAAAAGGAGGGATTATCCTGCGGAGAAGAACTACACTATGTTGTCCCCCCATTTGAAGTTCGGAACTTTGTCTATTAGGGAAACTTATTACAAGAAGAGGGATGATCCTGCGTTTATAAGGGAGCTATATTGGAGGGATTTTTACACGCTCTTAGCTTATTATAACCCTTATATTTTCGGACACTGTTACAGAAGGGAATTTGATTCGATAAATTGGGAGAATAATGAAGAGTATTTTGAAGCTTGGAAACAAGGTAGAACCGGTTATCCAATAGTCGATGCTGCTATGAGGGCTTTAAATAATTCTGGCTTTATCAACGGTAGACTTAGAATGATAGTTGCATTCTTCTTGACGAAGGTATTATTTGTGGATTGGCGGTGGGGGGAGAAGTATTTCGCAACTAAACTCATCGATTATGACCCAGCGATTAACAACGGGAATTGGCAATGGGTAGCGTCTACAGGAACGGATTACATTTTCAGGGTTTTTGACCCATGGAAACAACAAGAAAAGTTTGATCCCGAAGCAAAGTTTATAAAAGAGTGGATAGAGGAATTAAGGGATTACCCCCCTTCGGTTATACATAAGGTATATGAGTATAATATACCAGCTTATCCTAAACCTATTGTTGACTGGAGAGAAAGAGTAGAGTTTGTAAAAAGAGTTTTTAGATTTGAACAATAGTACAATTTATGGAAAAACCTGGGAATGTGAAACTTTTTATTTCTAGTCTTATTTCGTTACCAATCCTAGTGTCTTATGGCTTGATATTCAAGGATATTTACGTGGTCCCCGGAATAATAGCAGTAGTACTCAGTCTTAGATCTGCCTACAAAAGAAAATTCTCGAAATACACGTTCTTGGCATCAGCAATTTCAAGCTTTGTCAGTTTCCCCAGTCCTTTACTTGTGTTCTCTATTTTGGTAGTAGTTTACGCTTTTTATGAGTATTATTCCGGTTCTCTTATAGCTGGGATAATTGAGATTATCCTAATAGCAATATCAACTTTATACGCTGTTATTCCTCCCTATACGGTTCCGTTTTACATTATAGGTCTTGTGACTTCTTTACCATTGACTTATGTAACCGTTATGAATTTGAGGGCATATAGAGGTAAGGACTTCACAGTTGTAACGTTTAAAGCTAATGGCTTGCCTAAAGGTCTATCTTGGTTTGTAGATCTCAACGGTAGTGTAATTCCTACATCCGATTCGGAGATAAACATAATCAGTGAGGGAGGCTCTTGGGTCACATGCCCCGTAAAAGACGGTAACGAGTATTATATTCCGTTAAATTACAAGGGTTTTGTAAGGGCTGGAGACTCTGTCGAAATCGTATTCAAAAAAGTTACAGATGCGAGTACTTTGAATAAATATGAAGAATGTGTGGTCGTCTTTGTTCCGGTAAACTTACCTAAGGAGTTAAACTTCTTTATCTTAGTAAACGGCCATAAGTATACCGGAAGGGAGAGGATTACGGTCCCGGTCTTTGACCATACATTTATTAAATGGGAAGTGGACCGTATAGCCTACGGTGACGTGGTTTTTGAGCCTAAACAAAAAACCGGTACAGCTATCAGAGGCTCTGTTGTAGGTTTAGAGTTCGAACCGAAAATAGATAAGAGGTCATTAGACATTAAAAATTGGGATCCTAAGGCGTGGGTAGGCTCCATGCTTTACGGTTATAGTGTAGTAGACACGGTTAGCGAAGGCGGTAGTAGTTACGTCGTAAAGGCTGAAAAGGACGGAAAGTATTATGCCGTAAAAATACTTAAGCCGAATTTTTCGAGGTCTCAAACCGTAGCGATTAGGGAGTTTACGGACTTGTTCAAAGAGTCCAACAACCTAGTTAAGTTAAGTAATAACAGTCCCTACCTCGTTAAGATCTCAGGGATCTTTGCAGATGTTAACCAAATAGGCTCGGTTCTAAGGGGCGATACTGAGACTTATTTGAAATACCCTCCTGCTATTGTTATGGAGTTTATGGACGGAGGGACTGCTAAAGACCTTTTTCAAATTTATTTTTCTAGCTCCAAAGAGTGGTACGAGATCGTTAGGTTTATCGTAAAGCATACAGCAATAGCATTAGACTATATACACTCTAACGGATACGTTCACTTAGATGTGAAACCTCAGAACATATTCTTGTCAGAAAAAGTTGGCGGAACTTTAGATGATATAGCAAAAGTGTTGAGTTCTGGAAAAGTCTTAATTAAACTAGGTGATTTAGGTTCTGCTGTGAGAATAGGAGAAAAGTTCTTTCAAGCTACACCTGCATACTGTTCTCCTGAGCAGTTAGAGTATGCTATATTAGGCTTAGGCGCTAAGGTAGAATTTGATATTTTCAGTCTAGGAATGACCACATATTATATGCTTACGGGCAGGGAGTCCCCCGTTAGTAGATACTTAGATGAGGCAATAGACCTTTATAACGGAAATGATGTAGGTAGTGCATTGAAACGTATCGACGAAGCCAAGATTGTTCTAAGATCTTGGAATATAGACCTTCCATCTAATGTACCGTCTAATTTAAGAAACTTTATAGAAACCTCTATAAAATATAATGTAAAGAGTTTGTTTAATCTAATTAAAAATCTATGATTTACGCGGTTTTAACATATTTTAATTTTAGGTGAAAATAAGTTTTATCAACGTAAATATAATTAAGCAAGAAACATAATTTACTAAATAAGGTATAAATAGATCCTAAGAGGAAATAAGTATAATGGGGCGTGAATTATACTCAATGTCGTTTTATGTAAATATAAAGAAATTAAGAGTAGTAGGATTAATTAAGTTTATGAAAACAAAACAATTCTACGAGGTAAACCAGTTTGAGTGAAAATTTTATATCACTATTAGGGCTCACAACATTTACATTAGCTAATAGTGTAATTATATACAATTTCAGTAAGAAATTAAAAAGACACACAAATTACTTATTAGGAGAAGGGAAAAGTAAACTGATCTTAAAGTTCTTGGAAGAAGGAGTAGAATTTTTTTCTCAAAGTAATCTATCAGAATTACTGGAAGAAATACTGATAGCTAGTAGAGTAGAAGAAGAAATAAAGTTAGATGATATACAGAAAGAAGTAGTAGATAAAGCAAAAGTTATGAATGAAGAGATAAAGAAAATATATAATTTGTCGAGGTTAATGATTAAGATAGACAATATAGCAAAAGAGCTTTCGATCTTTTCTGAACAATTGAGAATCATTTCTATTTTGTTATTCTCTTTACCACTAGCAGATTCAATCTTAAACTTCTATCCAGAGTTTGATAGTTATAAAGTTGACATTCTCTCTTTCACAATAGGAAGTGACCTTCTGGCTATCTTTTACTTAATATTAATAAATTGGTTTTATATAAGAAGACAATTGAAGAAAAGCTGTAAGGAGTTAGAGATTTAAACTGATTTTGTGTATCTTATACTTTCTTACACCTTCGGACAATTTTTAATAATATGTTGTTTTTATTCATCCTATGGTTAAGTATTGTCCCAGATGTGGATATCCAAATAACGACGAGTCCTTGTATTGTCCCAGATGTGGATATCTTCTTGTAACTTTTCCACAGCAAAACACACCAACCACTATGAAATTTGACAATTCTTCTTCTCAGACCGTAAACTTTTCCTCTCTAATTCAATGTCCTAGATGTGGTACTCTAAATGTTCCTCATGCTAACTTTTGCAAGAAGTGTGGATTTCCTCTAAAGCAACCACGACAAGCACAGAGCCAATCACTTCAACAACAGACAATATCTTATCAGCCACCACAACAAACTCTTCCCCAAGTACCTTCCCCACCTCTGCCAGTTAATACTCAAGCTCCTGCTTCATATCAAGAGAGTGTAAAAACTACTAAGAATAGGAGGAAAAAGGTCGTTAAGGCAATAATAGCCGACGTCGCTGTCGTATCTATAGCGCTATTACTCCTTTCAGTTGTGTTACCGTATTTCTTCGACATAATTTTACTTCCACCTCTTTACATACCTCCTCCTGCTATCTCAGTGCACAATCTCACCATTTTCCAGTTGGACAGTGTACTAGGTGCTTCTGGTTGGTCAATAATTATGAACACTAGTAATTTATCTACAATATATTATTACGTCATAGGTCATCAAACTTCGTCTGTGCAAGGGGTAATTGCAGGTAGTTTAGTTGAATATAGTAACTCTGAAGTTAACGTTTATTCCATCTACCTTAATGCGTCTACTAACCAAGCTGCACAAAATATTGTGGCATATGTAACATCTAATGGGCTCTATTATTCTTCTCCTAACACATTAAAATATACTACCCTAGTTAATGGATATACTGTTTATATAGCAAAAGGCGGAAACTTATTAGTTGGTGTTACCGCTTTCGGAAATTGGGTAGTGATGGTGCTAATATATTCCTCTCCTTCAATTATGTTAAGCTATTCTAGCTCACAGTTAAGCTCTTTAATCGCCGATATGGAAGTAACTAAAACTTTGTAAGCCGTGTTCCTTCGTTATAATTCCTTCCACTATTATAATGGGCATAAAAATAAGCTACGTTCTTAATTCATTAAAAGTTGATCGCTAGTTCTCAAGTTAATTTTAGATTGTTATAAAATAACAGTTTTAGAGTTTCCTAAACTTGTTAGCTTGTAGGGGATAAGGAGGACTAATCTGGTATTAGCCTTAGTTGTTACTTGTTGTAGAAGAAGGCTGATTTGTAAACAATGTAATTATTAAGCTAGAGAAGGGAGTATAAATAATTTTACCGTGTAATAATTATTTTCTTATCATCTCGTCTCTTGTTTTTACTCAAATATCTGAGTAGATTTCCACCAACTCTTTGAACAAAAATGCACTTGGTCTGGGTCTAAAGTCCAATTCAAATAAGCCGAACTTCATTTCATAGCCAAAGTTCCATTCGTAATTATCTATTATAGACCAGTACATGTAAGCCTCTACTTTAACCCTGGAATTTTTTATTGCCTCCAGATGTTGAAGAAGGAAGTTTGGTCTTAGTTTATCCTTGGAATCGGCTATTCCGTTTTCGGTAATATATATAGGTTTGTAAAATCGACTTACTTTTCTTAATACTTCTTCTAAGCCTTTAGGATATAATTCCCATCCATAATCCGAGGTCGGATTACCGTCTAGGGAAGTTGAGTTAGGTTGGCAAAATACACCATATCCCTTCTTGGGGCTTCCGTTTTTATCATAGACTATTCTTGAGTAGTAATTCACTCCTATCCAATCTACTTTGACCTTCTCTAGGAAGGAATAAACAGTTTCTTCCATTCTGTCGTTTCCCTGAACATATGGAAAGTTGTAGACAAGCCCTACTTTTAAGCCCTTAAATTCATCATATATTAAGTTATGAGCTGTTATAACGTTTAATAACGCTTTCTGATAGGCAATTTTGCTAGTTACACCCGGAGGGAATATTCCGCTAAGATAAGAGAAGTTAATCAGTATATTGGGTTCGTTGAAAGTGCACCACAAATCAACATATTCTGAATAAGTGTCACGGATAAACTTTGCAAAGGATAGGAATTTTCTTACGGTGTTCTCGTCGTACCAACCCAGCTTTCCTTTGGTAAGAAGATAGTCGCGTGCGATAATGGGCTGATGTATCCATAGAGGAAGGTCGAAGTGATTTAAGCAAAGAATGATTGTAAACCCCTTGTCTTTTAAGTCTTTCAAGATTTCCTTGTATTTATTGACAGTTTCGTTATCTATTTTATCTTCTACTTTAAAAAGCCTACTCCAGCTAGGGTTAAACCTCCAAATACTCGCATTAAGTTTTGAGGCTAAGTCGTGTATAACGGAGTACTTTGATAAGTAAGCATTCATGTAAGGTAAGTAGGGAACCACTTTACCCGTGGATAAATTAACGTCGTCGGTTAACCATTCGTACCAGTCTGAATTTGTGTTTGTCTCTTCAAACTGAAAAGCTGACGTAGAAAATCCGAATTTCACAAATTATAAAAACGTTCATAATATTTAACGTTTTAGAATTACTCGACTAAAGTTAAGGAAGACAGTGAAAATTTTCTATTTAATAATGTACTCAGTTCGGGTATTTTAACATCACTTAATTTTTTATGACGAGTAAAAGTATTATCTACTATGCCTTACTATAATAGAAGACTAATTAAGGCGTCCATTGTCAGTATTTCCACCCCTATACTATTACTCTTGTTTTTTCAGTCGTTTTCCTTTCTATATGTTACATTGTTAATAATAACGTCATTGATTTCTATATTAGCATCTTTTAATCGTAATCTAACGTATATAGCCTTTATACTATCATTTTCGGTATCACTTCTCTTAGTTATTTCATCGGGGAACACGAGCATTTTAGGGATTCCTTTTCTGTCTGTGCTACTTGCAGTAATATTAGGTTTACCCGGTTTAGCGATACCATGTGCTTGGGAAGTTATTACTATTGCTTCAGCCCTAGTGGCTTACGAGCTGTCCTCTTATGAACCGTTAATTAATGATTTCACATTACCATTACTATCGTCTACATTTACTACTTTAGCCTTTGCAAATATAATCGCAGCTAGCGGTAAAGGTTATCCTATAGTAATTTTGCAAAAGGGTATACCTGATGGTTTTCAGTGGGAGATAGAGATTAACGGTGTTGTCAGAAAAGTCACTGGACGAAAGCTGGTGTTGAACGAGAAAAGGGTAGAGTTTCATCTCTGTCCCTCCTTCGTGCAAGGTAAATACTATTTGCCAGACAAGATAAGTGGGAACGTGAAAGAGGGGAGAAAGATTGAAATTAATTTCGTTACCAGCGGTACAATACCATACGATAAGTATCCTCACTGTTTTGCTACCTTTTTAGTAACGGGTCTTCCTTCCAATATCCAGTGGAGCGTTAACGTAGGAGGTTATGATTACGTTTCGAGTAGTTCAGCGTCTCCTATCTTAGTTCCTATATTGGGCTCAAAAAACGCTCTGTGGAAGGCGAAAGAGATCAGAATAGGTGAAGTAGTTTTTAAACCTAATGTAGAAAGCGGAATAATAAACAGAGGAGAAAAGATTATTATACCATACACAAGCGTTGTAGAGCCTAAGAGGCCCATTATATTGCCTTCTTTGGATAAGTGGGATCCAAGGGTTTGGGTCGGTAATGATATCTATGGTTATAATGTTCTTTCCGTCCTCGGGGTAGGGGGAAACGGGTACGTTCTAAAGGCTGAAAAGGACGGAACATACTACGCTATAAAAGTATTAAGTATGAGAAATGAGTCTTCACAAACAAGGGCACTAAGTTTCTCATCTTTTGATGACTTATTTCGTGAGTCGGAGAACCTGAAAGAGTTGTCTAAGAACCCACGGTTTGTGAGAATTTACGGCATATATGTTGATATAAATAACATTACATCAGCCTTAAGGGGGAATAGTGAAGCCTACTTCAAATATCCACCTGCAATAATTATGGAATTTATGGAAGGTGGTACTGCCGCAGATCTGATAAAGACTCAATTGGTTAATTACCCGCAATGGCCCATAATTGTTAAGTTAATTATTAGGGAAATAGCTATGGCTTTGAGCTTTTTACACAAAAACGGGTACGTTCACTTAGATGTCAAGCCTCAAAATATATTTTTCGCAAAAAAGGTTGGAAACCAAGTGGACGAGGTCTTGAAGAATCTAACCGTAGTAGGTAACGTGAAGTTAGGTGATTTAGGGTCTGCAGTAAAAGCCGGGCAAAAGTTTAACCAAGCAACTCCCGCTTATAGCCCTCCAGAGCAATTAGAAGCGATAGTGTTGGGAAAAGGGGCGAATCCGTCTATGGACGTATTTTCCTTAGGGATTACAGCTTACTATCTCCTGACACTACATAACGATAACCCTGCAATTCCCTATCTTAATAAAGCCTCTGATCTGTTTATCAGTGGTAGAATAAACGAGGCACTGGGTTACATTAACCAAGCTAAGGTTGTTCTAGCCTCTTGGCGCCCTCAATTGCCTCCTAATACTCCTCAAGAGCTTGTTAACGTTATTTACGGTTGTATAAGTACCGATTTCACGAAGAGGTATACGAGTGAACAAGTCGCTTATCTTCTCTCTAAATGATTTTTTAAACACATACGATTCTACATACTTTTATGGAAACAGATGTAATAATAATAGGGGCGGGTGGTGGAGGATATCCGGGTGCATTCAGACTAGCCAGATCTGGGTACAGAGTAGTAATCATAGATCCTAAAGGAGAACTAGGAGGTAACTGCCTTTTTTCAGGGTGTATCCCGTCAAAGACTATTAGAGAACTAGCACAGATAGTCTGGAGAAATAACCGAATTCTGAAAGCTAATTTAAAACCGGACTTCTCCCTAATTCAGGATCACAAGGATCGTGTTCAGGAAATAAGGTATATGCAGCATAGAGAGGAATTAAAGGAATTCAGAGACAATATAGAGCTAATAAGAGGAAAGGCAAAGTTAATAGATAATAAGACAGTAGAAGCCGAAACCGAGAATGGAATGATCGAGGTTAAGGGTAGGTACTTAGTCATATCAACTGGAAGTGAACCTGTTAAGCCGAAATTCCCTGGGTCTGAATTCTCGATAACAAGTGACGATCTTTATGGCTACAGAACGTCCTTGAGAAGACTTCCTGACGATATAACAATAGTAGGAGGAGGTTACATTGCACTCGAGACTGCTACTATCCTTAAGGCGTTAGGCTACAACGTTAGACTGCTAGTAAGGAGCGATAAAGTACTCAAGGGTTTCGAAAGCGAAATAGTAAACACGTTATTACCTCTATTAGGCTTAGAAATAATGTATAACTCCCCTATCTTGGAAATCAAAAAGATAGGGGAACAAGAGTTTGAGGTCTTCTATAGTGACGGTAAGGGGAATAAGAAGAGTTTAAAAACTGGACTAGTTATGCTTGCTACGGGTAGGAAACCCGTTTTACCCGAGGGTGCTGGAGGAATTTTAGCACTAGATAGTAAAGGTCATATAAGTGTCGACGACTCCATGAAAACAAACTTACCTAATGTCTTTGCAACTGGTGATGTCAATGGAAAGGCTCCATATTTTCACGCTGCTGTAAGGATGTCGATTGCTGCAGCTTATAACATTATGAGTAATGGCACGCCAGCGGACTACGTGGACTTCAAGAGTATTCCAGTAACTATCTTCACAATTCCGCCAGCTTCTTACGTAGGAATTATGCCTTCCGAAGCAAAAAGAATGGGGATCAGCTTCATTGAGGCTTCTTACGAGTTAAAGAATGATCCTATGGCACAAATGTATGACGAGATGGGCGGAGTTTTAAAACTTTACTTTGAACGTGGTAGTTTGAGGTTAATAGGGGCCTGGATCGTAGGTGTTCATGCAGGGTTTGCTATTAACGAGTTAGGACAAGCTGTAGCCCACGGATTGACAGCTAGGGATTTGGCTGAATTCGCAGACCAACACCCTACGACGAATGAACTTATAGCATATATTGCAAGAAAAGTTCTATGACTTTTTTAAAATACTTTTAAAAAATTCTCCTTGAAGCGTAAGAATATCCTATCTCAGATTTAAGACCTTCTTTGTACGCTACATAAGAGATTACATACCCAATGCCGAGTGCTATAGCTAGGATGGCTATTACGTCTATAATGGAAAAGTCACTGGAATCTACGGCTCTCCTTATGCTTTTCCAAGCTGAAAGGAAGCCCGCGATATATTCCCACGCATCTGCTATAGTTGCAAAGGCGTTATAAACGCTTATTATTCCAGCTGTCCAGCTTCTTCCCCTTACTGTGGCTACAACGCTTAGGGTTGTAGCTATTACTCCCCACATTATTATTGCTAGTCCGAAAAATAGGAAGTCGAATCCTAAAATGAATGTTGTAGTTGATATCGAGATGTAACCTAAGTATGCTAGTATAAATGTGATTATTGTCGCGATTACATAACTTACTGGCAAGAATCCTCCCAAAAAGAATACTAAAGTTCCTAATCCTTTTCTGTAACTAGATATTTTCCCCGCATTATAACTGTTCCATATAGAGATTGCAAAATCGAAGATTAGTATTAATATTCCTATTATTAACCCTATATCCATGAGTAGTCACTCAATATTCTTACTTTAAAAGTTATTCGAATAATTTAAACCTAGTTGAGAATCTTGCAAAAGTTCATTTATAGGTCATGAGAATCCTTCTAGAGTTTGTTATAATCTAAATATAAGTGTAGAGCTATAACGCTTAAATAATTACGTAGGGTTCAGCAGTTCGTCATAGAAAGTAAGTTGCTAAGAAGTCACTTCACGAAACTTAAAAACCTCCATAAGGTAAATTAATCATAATGACTATCAGGGATGAAATTACGTATGCCAGAATAAGCTACAACGACTTTATTGTGTCTTATTACAGATTAGAGAAAGGCGATCTAAGATTGTCAGCATTTAGGGCGTATAAAGCAGAAAGGAGGCTGTTACAATCATTAGCTATGCGCCATAATCTTCATAGAAAAGATATAAGGTGTGCAGTGCCCAAAAAGGAAATGTTACAAGTATCGAAACAGTTGGATAAAATTTATCGCAATATATATCAGTTTACGGAGATGGCTCTATCCTTATTCGAACAATATAAAGAAAACAAAGTGGATAAAAAAGTATAATCTTACTTCTGGTCTCGTTAAACTATGAATGGGTTTCACCATATCTCACGAAGGAACAAGTTGATAGAATAAAGATGATTAAATGCCAAATGATGAAAGGTTTAAAATAACAACTTAAATGGAGGATATCGGTAACTTAGAGATAATCTGGTTGTAATGAAATTAGCTCTTGTTAAGGCATATCTCGCTAAAATATCTTTGTATAAAATGTTATAAGTTATTCGAGGTCGTTATAAGCTGAAGAATAGACAGATATTGATATACAGTTATGTTAAAGCTAACGGTTTTAACTATAGTTAGGACGGATAGATTGGAAGTTTGGTTAGAGTAACCAACCCAATAACTTGAATTTCCAATCCAATAGAAAGGTCCTTCAGTGCCGCTGAAGCCCTGAGTACTTGAATAGATCTCGTAAGGGACTTGGAAATTAGGTTGAGTATAATAAGCCTTAATTATAAGTAAAGTGGTTTTGCCACTGTAATTATCTTCATAAAAATACACGAAAGCCTTGGTAAACTCGATGACATCACGATTATTAGAACTATTCAGAAATATTTCTCCTAAATTTGATTTGAGGAAATTATTCCTTTCTAAGGTTAATGAAGTCCCGTTAGAAAATGTAATTACAAACATAGAGTCTTGTCGAGATACTACAGCACTAACAACTTGAGTCCAGTTACCTTGCGTAATTACGTTAAGTGCGCCGGTGTTAATAGACGGTGGAATTGGTACTGAGATAAGCGTCGGGGCTAAGAATAACGTCGATATCATAACTAGAATAGAAATTACGAAAGAGAGTACAATATTTACTGTATTCTTGCCACTACTTGTTTTATAGCTCATTTTTATACTATCTAATCGTCTTAGCTCTAACGCTAATAAATATTAAGTTTTGACAATATTTTCTCCTTGCTGTATTCGGATAAAGTTAATAGATTTGAAAATAGGAAATTTTGCTAATGAAGAAAGTATTTCAAGGTGTAAATGTAAACCTTCAAATGTTAGCTGTACAGCTTTTTCAGTGGTTTAGTTTTAAAGGGTATCAGTCTCAGTATTACGGTGCAGGGAATTACTATATAGTTCAGGCTAAAAAAGAAGGTTTTTTGAGACATTTTTTTGCTGCGGATAGGGCTTTCACAGTCAAGCTCTTTGGTGGCCAGGGATACCTTGAAGCAGAAACGGGAGTGGCTAACTGGGTGAAAGCTGAAGACGTTACTGAGGCATTCTTAGGTGACTTAATATTAGGACCTGTAGGACTCTTAGTAGAAGCTGGAGAAGGACTGTGGAATATCGAGATAGAGCATGAAATCATGAAAGAGATAGAGAGGCTTATAAGCAGTGGTGCCGTAAGTACTATGCCACAGCCTGGCTATCAGTATGGGTATCAGACCACAATGCCTTATTATGCTCAACCTTACACTCAACCCTACCAGTTTAACCAGGTCAAAGTATGTCCTTCATGCGGATATCGGAACCCTGGAAATGCTAGGTTCTGTACTAATTGTGGAAGTCCGTTATAATTTTTTATTTTTAAGAAAAATTTGAAATAAAACTAATTAAAGAATAAGTTAGTAGTCAGAAGATAATTTAAATATATACGTTAAAAATATTGTATGGTATCAAACAGAACACTACTTCTATTGGTTGTAGTATTAGGTGTATTAATGGGTGCTGTGGATTCTACTATAGTCATCTTAGCACTACCTACAATCGTGACAGATCTTCATTCTAATCTCTTCACAATGATCTGGGTTATATTGATTTATTTATTAGAAGCTGCTGTGTTAACTACCCAATTAGGGAGACTAGGAGACTCTTATGGAAGGGCTAAGGTATACAACTCAGGTTTCATTATCTTCACCATCGGTTCTGCCTTGTGCGGAGTATCTCCTTCAGCGTATTTTCTCATCGGCTCTAGAGGCGTTCAAGCTCTGGGAGCCTCTATGATGCAGGCTAACAGTGGAGCGATTATTTCAGACCACTTTCCTCCTAATGAAAGAGGCAAGGCCTTCGGTTATACTTCAATAGGTTGGAACGTAGGGGCTGTGTTAGGAATAGTGCTAGGTGGAATAATAACAACGTTGATAGGATGGAGATACATATTCTACATTAATGTCCCTATAGGTGTTGTAGCATCCCTTTTAGGGTTTAGAGTAGTGAAGGACGTAAATAGGGTAAAAAGAGACGTTGATGTATATGGGGTCATCCTCTTCGGAACGGCGTTATCTCTGATAACTTACGGAAGCGCTGACATGGCGGGCGAAGGATTGGCGTTAAAAAATGAGATACTAATATTAATAGGATTAGGACTTCTATTTCCCTTTATAGTGATAGAAAAAAGAGCTAAAGCCCCGCTTATAGACTTTAGTGTCTTTAGAAATAGAGTCCTTACAGCTTCTTTATTGGCATCGTTTTTCCAGAGTACGGGGTACTTGTCTACAGCCTTTTTGTTAATCATGTATTTGCAAGGAATAAGGGGCTTATCTCCTTTGAACGCTTCTTTATTGCTTGTCCCGGGATATGTAATAGCGAGTATGGTAGGTCCTTTAGCTGGTAGACTTTCGGATAAGATTGGGGCTAGAACTCCTGCCACAGTAGGGATAGGTTTGATGACATTAGTATCGTTCCTTTATTCCTATACGTTAAATTTAGACACTCCTCTAATCTATATCGTAGGCTTATCCGTTATAGGTGGGTTAGGTTCTTCTCTCTTCTACCCAGCTAACAACAGCGCAGTAATGGCCAATACACCTAAACACTCTTATGGTAGTATTTCTGGTATGTTAAGGACTTTAAGCAACACGGGTATCTTAATGAGTTACGTGATCTCGATTACAGCGGCATCCCTTACAATTCCGCGTTATGTAGCTTTTCAGGTCTTTCTGGGCACTTCTGACCTTATAGGTGGTGTAGCTGGCAAATTTATAAACGGTTTACGGCAGTTATGGGACTTTAACGTAACTTAAAGATTTTCATCAGTCCAAGTGGTCCACCTAAATAACGTTCAACGAACCTGAGGAACGCCTCCACGCTCCTCAGGTTCAGCTCCCCTATCAG